>JBEBUW010000036.1:0-37390 GCA_040393065.1 Lujinxingia vulgaris
GGCGGTGGAGCCGGTGGTGGGGCTGGGGGCGATCGCGGTGCGGCGGGGGTTGATTGCGGAGCGGGATGAGGAGGTGGGGGCTGCGGCGCTGCGAAAGATCGGGAGTGGGCCGGGGAAGATGTGTCAGGCGATGGCGATTGATAAGACGTTGAATGGGATTTTGATGGACGGGCTGCCGCTGTGTGTGGTGGAGGGCAGGGCGGTCGGGGAAAGTGAGATTTTGGCGAGTGCGCGGATTGGATTGAATCCGGTGACGTGTGGGGAGGCGACGCACTGGCCGTGGCGGTATACGGTGCGCGGTTCGCGGTTTTTGTCGCGGTAGTTCACTACTTTAATTTAGGGGCTTGTCGGGTGCGCAAATGTTCTGCTATAGGTCGAGGCACGTAGTAAAAGATCTGTAGGCAGTAAACAGCCGTAAAGTTGTAGAAGATGTGATGTATTCTTGTGCACTTTTTTTGTGTTGTAGGGGTGCGAATTTCTGAATTGAGCAGTATGCCAACTGGAGAATTTCGATGCGTAAGTCATGCCTGGCAGTGTGGGGAATTGTAGGTTTGTTTGTGTTGGCTCCGATGGATTTGATGGCGCAGGGATATCCGCCGCCGCAGCCGGAGAATCCGCCTCCGCCGCAGTATCAACAACAGCCTCCGCCGCCACAGTACCAGCAGGCACCGCCTCCGGGGCAGTATTAACAACAACCTCCGCCGCAGCAATACCAGCAGGCCCCGCCTCCGCCGCAGTATCAGCAGGGATACGGGCAGCAGCCTGAGCAGCAGTATTATCAGCAGCCGCATCAGCCCCGGCCGCCGCATCCTTATGCGAGTCAGGGGAGGTTGTTTGTCGGGCCGTTATTCGGGTTTGGTGGGGAGATGGAGAGCACTTTTGACCTTTCACATCAGTCTGGCAAAAATAAAGTAAAAGAAGACATGGTAACTACGCTCGGTGGCTTTTTGCAATATGAAGCACCTGTGCATTCTTATGTTGTATTGGGGGCGCGTGGATCGTTTGGAGCGTTTAATTTTGAAGAATTTGCGGATGAAGATGCATCGCGCCATTTATTGTTTAATGTCAATGGATTGATGAAGTTGCGCTATGCTTTTCCAGGCTCGCCAGGTGAACTTTATGCCGGGGTTCCGATTGGTCTTTCTGTGATTGTTCCAAGTGATGGTTGGGAGGATAGGATGGGGATTGATATGGATCTGGGTATTAGCTGGAATATGTCAGTCGTCGGTGGCTTCAATTATTTGTTGTTTGGTGAGTTTGGATTGTTTGGTGAGCTTGGTTGGGCCATGCAGAATGTATCTTTGAATGGCGATTATGTAGGTAATAATAAGGCTAAAGTCAGGGGCTCATTCAATCAGCTCGCATTAAACTTTGGCGTTGTGATTCCACTGTAAGTTAAGAAATTTCGTGCTCGCTGCCTGGGGAATCAGGTGGCGAGTGCGATGGCGACGATGACGATGACGATAACCAGAGCAATGACGGCCATGATGATCATGGCTTTTTTTGTGTTTGCTGGCTGGTTGTTGGCGGTTTCGCCGGGGGGTTCGTCGGTGTTTGTTCGGGGGGAGGTTGCTTGAGCGTGGGAGGTGGGTTTGGGGCCGCTCAGATAGAAGGTCTGTTGGATGACGGTGGACAGGGGTTGTGGGGTGGGGATGTGGAAGGTGCGGTCTTTCTCTTCGTCGGTGAGCGTGGAAAGGGTGAGTCCGAAGAGAATGTCTTCTTCGGTGGGGCCGATGGGCGGGAGTTGGACCGTGTAGCCTTCGGGGATTTTTGCTTCGGTTTTTGGGTCTTCTTTTTTGTCTTCTTGAGCGTCTGAGGCGGCATCGTCGAGCTGAGCGGCAAACTCGTCGGGCTGGGATAGCTCGAGGGTTGGGGCTTCCGAGGTTGATTCGGCCGGGGTTTCCGGGCTTTCGGTGGCGGCTTCCTGGATGTCTTCGGTTTTTGGGTCTTCTTCCGATTCTTCGGATTCTTCGGGTTCTTCCGTTTCGGGAGTGTCTTCGGTCAGAGCGCGGGGCTGGGGGAGTTCCCGGGTTTCGGCAGATTCGGAGGTGGAATCGTCCTGGGTTTCGGGCTCGGATTCGGTGGGAATCGCCTGGGCGAGGATGAGATCGTCGTCGTTTTCTTCGGGGATGGACGAATCGGGCGTGTTCCAGGGGGCCGTGCGTGTGAAGGCTTCGGATTCGGTGGTTGCGGTCAAATCTTCGGCTGGTTCGTTCGGGGCGGGTTCTTCAGAATCGTGTTCTGGTTGGAATTCGACGACTTTGGTGTGTTCATCGTCGTCGTGTTCCGAGTCATGTTCTGGTTGGAATTCGACGACTTTGGTGTGTTCGTCGTCGTCGACTTCTTGCTCGTGTTCAGAAAGTTCGGCGAGATCGTCGATGCGCGGGAAAACGTCGTCGCGGGAGATGGGGCCGTGGAGTTCGGCGGTGGCGAAGAGTTCTTCGGGCAGGTCGTGGCGGCCGATTTTGCGAGCTGGTTCGGTGGAGGGCGAGGAAGAGTGGTTGTCGTTGTCTTCTTCTTCGATTTCTTCGACTTCGGCGCCCAACAGAATCTGGGTGCGGTGGGTCATGGTGGTGATTTCGTCGCTGCTGGCCAGGCTTTCTTCGACGCCTTCGGGTGCGCTGGGGGGCTGGGGATGGCGGGTGACGAGCGTGTCGGGTTCGTTTCGGATTTGCTCGTTGAGCAGCTCGAAAAGCGGCGTGAAGACGGGGTGTTCGCCGATCGGAGTCCAGCCGGCGCTCTCGGCATTGTAGATGAGATCGGTGGGACGGATGACCCAGTTGCGAATGAGTTTTTCAACCTTATCTGGCGATTCGCATTTGTACTGGCGGATGTCTGTTTTTATGCGAAACATACGATCTTGAAGCAACAGGGTCGAGGGAAAGAGTACCAGTAGTAGGGCGCGAGTTTAGTAGCGAGGCTTGAGAAACTCAACTGGTTTTGCGTTCGGGGATGAGGATTTGTGTGAAAAAATTTGGAATTTGTCGGGGTAGTGCCGAAATCGCGCCGTTGTGGGGAGGTCGGGCGATTTCGGCCGGGGCTGGAGCGGGTTGCAATGGTTATTTCTTGGAGATTTTTTTGATGCGTGTATCGGCCGGCGGCTTGATGGGGGATTTTTCTTCGAAGTAGGTGACAAACGCGTCGAGGTCGACAACGCCGAGCAGGCGATCGGTGCCTTCGGCGAAGATGGTGAATCCGTCGCCGCCATCGGCGAGGAATTTGTTGGCGGTGACGCGGTATTCGGCGTCGGGTTGAATGGTTTTTCCGTTGAGTTTGATGGATTTGGGGTCGACGCGCTGTCCGATGGGTTTGTCGGCGTTCCAGGTGTAGGAGAAGCCTTTGGAGACCTGGAGCATGGTTGCGGGGGCGCCTTCTTCGCGCCATTGCTGCTCAAGGAGCTGGTGGATTTGTTCACCGGTGAGGGTGACGGTGACCAGGTTGTTGCCGAAAGGTTGGACGGTGTAGAGCTGGGCGTAGGTGACGACGCCTTTGCCGGCGTTGTGGCTGCTGGCGAGCAGGAGTGCTTCGCGGATGCCGCCGGGGTTCATGAAGGCGATTTTTGCGTTGCCGAGATCGGGGGCGGCGGTGGCGGCGAGCTGTGCGTCGGCGACGAGGCGTCCCATGGTGGATTCGCCGTGTTCGTTGGCTTTGCGCAAGATGTCGGCGGTGATTTTGCCGACGGGGCGGTTGGCCAGCGGCGCGCTGAGTTCCTGGTAGGTTGTAACGAGGTCGGCGAGTCGGGCGTCGGGTTCGATGTCGTGGTGAACGGGTTGTTGGCGTGCGGTGCGTTCGCGTACGTCGTGGGTCTGGGCATCAATGGTGAGGCTGATGTTGGTGATGACGCGGCCGGAGGACTGGCCGCTGGTGACGAGTTTTCCGCCGATTTCGCAGATGTAGGCCTGGTGGGTGTGGCCGGTAACGATGACGTCGACAGCGTTGTCGACTTTTTCGGCGATGTCGAGGATGGGGCCGCTGATGCCGGCGCAGTCGTTGACGTCGTTGACGGGCAGGGTGGGGTAGCCGCCTTCGTGGATGAGGACGACGATGGTTTCGATGCCTTCTTGTTGGAGTCTGGGGACGAGGGCGTTGATGGTTTCGACTTCGTTGGCGAAATCGACGGTTTCGATGGCGCTGGGGGTGACGATATCGGGGGTGCCTTCGAGGGTGAGGCCGATGAAGCCGATTTTTACGCCGTTGAATTCGCGAATGTCGATGGCGGGCAGGATGGTTTCGCCGGTTTCTTTGTAGGTTACGTTGGCGGCCAGGTATTGGAAGGAGGCGCCTTCGAAGGTGCGGCCTTCGGTGCAGCCGCGTTGTTCGCTGCAGCCGCCGTTTTGTTTGCGGAGTAATTCGACGACGCCGCGGTCGAATTCGTGGTTGCCGACGGCGGAGATTTCGAGGCCGGCCAGTCCGAGCGCTTCGATGGTGGGTTCATCGTCGAACAGTGCGGAGATGAGCGGGGTTGCGCCGATCAGATCGCCGGCTGCGACGACAACGGTGTTGGGGTTTTCGGCTTTGAGCGCTGCGAGGTGTGCGGCCAGGTAAGCCGCGCCGCCAGCGGGTACGGCCTCGCCTTCGACGAGTACGGTGCCGGAGGGGCCCTGGATGTGGCCGTGGAAGTCGTTGAACGCGAGGATCGTCACCTGGAAGGGAGGTGAGGGTTCGATTTCGAACGGTTCGGGTGCTGGAGCCGGTGTGGTTGAGCAGGCGGCCAAAAAGAGTGAAGCAAGCAGCGTAATCAGGTAGCGGCGTGTGGACAACATAGCAGAAGCATCCTGGAAAATAGTGATATTGAAACAGCGTATTTCTTATTTTGATCTGCTATCAGGCAAGGCCGAGCATCGTCAACATGGAGCGGCTTTTCAGTTCGCGGTCGATGAGTTGTGCGAGGCTTGTATCGATGACGCGACGAGCCTGCGCGCGTGCGGAGTCGTTGTTGAGCAGAGCGTCGGGGATTGTGTCGTCGCTGATGTATGCCTGCAAAAGCTGGAAGGCTTCGGGGAAAAGTACGCCGAGTGGTTCGCCGAGGCGGCGGCATTCGGGGCAAATCAGGCCTTCTCCAAGGCGGCTGCACATGAGTTTTTCGAGGTTCTGAGCAGAGGTTCCGCAGCGTGCGCAGCCGTCGAGTGAGGGCAGGGCTCCCAGGGCCGCGAGCAGGTGGAGTTCGAATCTGGCGAGCAGGGCACGGGATTGGGGCAGGGTGGGGGCGTCGGTGGAAAGTCGAGCGAAGAAGTCTTCGAGGAGGTCGAAGACTTCGCTGGCGTCGTCGCCTTCGTGGCAGGTTTCGCGCACGATTTCGGTGGCATAGGAGGCGAGTGCGATTTTTTCGAGATCAAGCTCGATGCCGGGATAGTCGGTGATGACCTGTGCGTCGGTGAGGGTGGCCAGGTCGCTCTGGGCGCGGGTTGTGAAGGAGGCGTTCAGGCAGCGCAGTGGTTGGAGGCTGCCTGCGAAGCGTCGGCGGCTGGTTTTGGCGGAGCGGGCAATGGCGGAGAATCGGCCGGTGTCGCGACCGAGCAGGGTAACGATGATGTCGCGTTCACCGTAATCGGTGGTGCGAAGTACAAATGCATGCGTCTGGTGATGATTCATACGGCAGATGTGTGGGGAGATGAGTGTGGAGCGAGAAATTGTCGGGTTTGAGCTTTTCGCTTATTCCTGGTGGGCTGGCAAGGCTGGTGAGCAGGCAGGGATGTAGGAAATGGGGCCTGGCTTCGAGTTTGCGGGAAAGATAACAGGTTGGAGTCCATGGATATTCGAGGCGTGGGAAGGAAGGCCGGGTGTGTTTTGGTCTGCTAGAACGGGTGTTCTGGAGCTGGATTGTTTTCTTTTTGGGGAGAAGCGCTTGCTAATGAGTTCAAGGTGTCTTAAATAGTGCGAAGATTTCAGTTCACGGCGCTTTGAACAAGTTGAAACAATCCTGGAGACATAGTGAGTACAGCAACCGAATCGCGGGCGAGTTTTTTAGAGCAGTTTGAAGAGGCTTTAGGCCGTGCACTGGTCGATCCAAAGACGACGGGGGAGGAGTCGGATATTTTGATGGAGGCGGCGCGGTATTTGTGCTCGGGTTCGGGCGCCAAGCGTATGCGTCCGCAGCTGGTCGATCATTTTGGTTCGTTGATGGATGTGCGGCACGAGGATCGATTGAAGATCGCGGTGGTTGCGGAACTGATTCACGCCGCGAGTTTGATGCACGATGACGTGGTGGATGAGGGGACGATGCGTCGCGGGCGTCCGACGGTGAACGCGCAGTGGAAAAACAGTGTGGCGGTCTTGTCGGGGGATTTGATGTTGTGTCTGGCGCTGCAGGAGCTTGCGCCGCTGGGTCACAAGATTTCGTTGCGGGCGGTGGATGTGGTTGCGTCGATGACGTATGCGGCGATGGCAGAGGTGGAGAGTCGTGGGGATGTGGGGCTGGATACGCGGCGATGGCGTGCGATTGCGGAGGGAAAGACCGGATCTTTGCTGGCGTGGTGTGCGATGGCGCCGGCATTGATTTCTGGCGAGGAAGAGGTGGCGGAGCGGTTTGCGTTGTGTGGCCATCATCTGGGGATTGCGTTTCAGCTGGCCGACGATCTGTGGGATATGCTGGGGCAGCGGACGGGCAAAGATCGGTTTGCGGATTTGCGAAATCGTAATCCTGCGTATCCGATCGCGGTCGCGCTTGAGAAAAGCGAGTCTTTTCGAGAGGGCCTGGCAGAATTCTGGGGGCAGTCGGAGGCAATGAACGAAGAAACCCTGGAAGAAATGGGTGCCTGGCTGCTGAGATTAGGAGTTCATCTGGACACAATGGCGGCTTGTGAGCGAGAGATAAGTCTGGCGCTCGAAGCTCTGGGAGCTTACTCGGAGGTTGCGGGCGGCGTACACGTCGCGCGTTGGGCGCGCGAGTTGGAGGCTATGGCACGTATTTGTCTGGGGTAAGTTATTGTGAAAGGTTATTCTTCGTCTTCTGGAGAGCGTCAAAGTAGCCTGGAATCGCTTCAGCAGCCGTTGTGGGAAGTTCTGGTTTGCGATGCGGTAGGCGAGGTTATTGAGTTCTGGGGATTTAAGCGTAATCACGGGCGTGTCTGGGCACTGTTGTATGTACGTCAGGTTCCGATGACGGCGGCAGAGATTCAGGAAGCGCTGGAGCTTTCGAAAGGTGCTGTTTCGATGATCAGCCGCGATCTGGAGCAGTGGGATGTGGTGCGCCGGGTGCGTTTGCCGGGGGAGGGGATCTGGCATTTCGTGGCAGAAGTGGATTTTTTGCCGATGATTCGGCGCGTCATGCGTGAGCGGGAAGGGGCATTGGTAGCGCGGGTTGCCAAGGAGTTAGAGGATGCCGAGCGGATGGCCCGGGGACATGAAGGTGTCACGGATGAGACGCTGGAAAGGCTTGCGCGGATGCGTTCTCTGGCGCGGATGATCGAGCATGCGATGGAATTGTTTTTGAAAACATCGCTGCTGGATATCAAAAAAGCTGATGATATTTTGTAGATCGGCGTAATGTTTTGAGTCTCAGTAAAGGGGGATTGTTCAGCGGTATGGTTGCGCAATCCGCTGCGCGTTGTATATTGCGGCGGCAAGTAAATGACTGGGCAGTCAGTTCAGGGAAATCTATGTGTTTGCGTGGTTTGAGCACGTGCACAGAATTGTTACGCGACTGCTTGTTTTCCGCTACAATATCAACGATTTGAAAGAGGGTTCCTTAGAATGAGCACTGAGATTCTTACACCGCGTGGCCAGAAAATTCTCTGGTTTAACGCTATATTTTTGATTGGGACCCCGATACTGGCGGCGATTTTGCTGCCTTTGCATATCTATCATAACGGCGTGCACTGGAGTGAGCCGCTGGCGCTGGTTGTGTTGTGGGTTTTGACGGGGCTTGGGATTACGGCGGGATATCATCGGATGTTTTCGCATCGTACCTGGTGGGCACCGAGCGGCGTGCGTCTTCTGGCGCTGATTTTAGGCGCTGCAACATGGCAGAACAGTGCGATCGTGTGGAGTGCGGGGCATCGTTATCATCATAAAGATGTGGATAGTGAGGACGATCCCTACAGCATTACCAAGGGGTTTTTGCATGCGCATATGCTGTGGGTGATGATCGAGGGCTCACGTCATGGCGACCTGGCTACGGTTCCCGATCTGCAGAAAGATCCGCTCTGTGTCTGGCAGCACAAGCATTATAACTGGATTGCGGCCGGGTTTAATATTGGTGTGCCGCTGCTGCTGGGATGGCTGACGGGCAATGTCTGGGGGATGTTGTTGTGGGCCGGCCTGGTGCGGATTGTTGTCGTGCATCATATGACGTTTTTGATCAATTCTCTGGCTCATACCTGGGGAGCTCGCAGCTGGAGTAATAGCCACAGCGCACGTGATAACGCGGTTGTTGCGCTTTTGACGCTGGGTGAGGGTTATCATAATTTCCATCACACATTTCCGGCGGATTACCGGAATGGCGTGCGCTGGTATCAGTTCGATCCGACCAAATGGTTGATCTGGTCGTTGAGTCGTGTGGGGCTGGCTTATGATTTGCGGCGCAGCACGATTGATCGGCGGCTTCGTAAGCGCTGGCAGGTTCTGTATGCTCGTTATCAGGAGCAGGCGCATACGTTTAGCGACAGTGTGCGGGAGCAATTTGAGGAAGCTGAGCGTCGTCTTGAGGCGGCTGTCAAGGAGGTGCGTGAGTTGCGGATGGAATGGCGTCAGAAAGCAGAGGAGCTGCAGACGCAGGCTATTCGTGATTATCAGCGGGCTTGTCGCGATGCTGAACGCCGACTTCTGGCGGAGTTTCGAGAAATTCAGCGTCTATTGGCAGCGCCGAGTTTGAAGGGGACATGAAGTTGGTTTTGTCGCCAAGAACTGGTGATGGGCGACAAAGCTAATCGGTAAGAATGAAAAAGCCGCCTGTACTGGAAATCCAGTACAGGCGGCTTTTTTGGATCTATGGGCCAGAGCAGAAAATCTCAGTGGTGATGATGATCTTCGGTTCCGGTCAGGCCGTGCGGATGGCCGTGAGCGAGTTCGACCGGAAGCGCATCGCGCACACCGACGATTTCCACGTCAAAATGCAAGGTTTCGCCGGCAAGCGGATGATTGGTGTCGACATAAACCACGTCGCCGTCAATCTGAGAGATCCACAGTGGGAAAGGCTGTCCGCCGGGGCCTTCGGCCATGAAGTTCATGCCAACTTCGAGTTCGATACCGGGTTGAAAGTTTTCGCGAGATACGGGCATCGGACCTTCGCCTTCGACGGGGCCGTATCCTTCTTCCGGCGAAACTTCGATGGTGAGTTTTTCGCCCACAGCCTTGCCTTCAAGCTGACGTTCCAGGCCGGGAACGATATTGTCTGCTCCATGAAGATACGGCATGGGATCGCCGCCACTGGAGCTATCGAGTTCTTCGCCCGCGCTGTTGCGGAGGGTGTAATGAATGATGATGACTTTGTCTTGAGCGACGATCTGGTCGTTAGCCATAATGAAATCTCGGAGGGTAGATTGCCTTGGTAGCGTTTCAAAATGAATGAGGATTCACGGAAACGCTATCCATTGTAAGCAGTTTCCGTATTTGGAAGTGCCGTCTGTATCACGGCCTTTCGGTGACTACCAGCAGTAAGCTGCTACGTGCGCGAAAAGAACATTGGGTGGAAAAATTAAATATCAAATTTTAATAGTCTATGATGTACGTGAGGGGGACACTATGCCGAAGGTGCTAATAGGCTGTTGGGGCCTTGTAAAGATCTTCTAAATCCGGGCCATTCAATGGCATCAGGGCGATGCTGTCTCCTGGTTTGATTTGAAGCTCGGGAAGGCTTGCGGACCGAAGAAAGACGTCGCTGCCCGTGAATTGGTAATCGGCCAGAATGGCGCGAAAGCGTATGTCCTGGCTATCGTCTTCGCTGGCGACCAGTGCCTGACCATGACGTGGGGTTTGCGGATCGAGTGGACCGGCAAAATTTGCTCGCTGGATTCGCTTGATCAGTTCGCATTGATCCGTGGCAACAGAAAAGGTGGGGCCGCCGTCAAAGGGATCGATACTGGGATCGGCGTGAAATCCGATGCTTTTGAGCATTTTTTCCACCGGTTTGGTGGGCGGGCCTACCTGTCCAATCAGTGCGCGAACGTGTTCGGGTAGTAGGGTTGTGTAGATTGGGGTTTGTGGGAACAGGCTTCGGATAAATTCGATGTTCTGCCGGCTGAGTTTGTCGGCCGTCGTGTAATCCAGGCCGGTAAAATTTGCTCCCAGGCTGTTCCAGAGTTCGCTGGTGCCGTCGGCATTGAGTGGGGGGAGAAGTTCGGCAATGATCGATTCCCGAAACCAGGCCCGGTGCATGCCGATGAATAAAAAGCGTACAAAACTAAGGAGTTTGCCGAGTTTTTGTGGGTGTCCCTGTCGTTCTGGGTGCAAAATGAGTCCACCGATTTCGGTGGGGCCATCGTAATTGAAGCTGAGCTGTAGGACCTGATGGACAAAATGTTTATCGAGCGTTTCCGAATATTTTTGTACTTCGAGGACGTTAAAATACACGGAAGGTCTGCGGTAGGTTCCGTGCTGGGCGATGATCATGCCCGTTCCAATGAGCTGGCGTGTGACGGTGTCTTGCAGGACAAAGACATATTCACGGTCTTTGCTTTCCGTCAGAGACTGGCCAAAACTGTCTCGACTGACTTGAATGAGATGTTGAAGGCGCTCGCGATCGGCGGGTAAATTGAGGGTGTTTAAAAACTTGGCAAGTTTTTCGAGTTCGTCGAGATCGTCGGGATGGACTTCGCGCAGCAAAAACATGATACCTTTCCAGAGTTAGCAGGATATAGCTGATTGGTTGTTTCGCATCGGCATCTTTGATGGCGTTATTTCGTACTTCGATTTTACGCGCAAGGCTTTGTAAGATGCCAGATGCGTCTACTTTCTAAGCAGCCTATTTTGCACTAAAGTAGCCTTGTTGGCAGGTGTCGGCAACTCTCCAAATACGTAAGGAAAATCGGATGAATAATCTATTGAAGAACGGTCTGAGCGAAATTACCAGGGCAGGTCGAAAGGCCGTTCGAGATGTGAGCAGCGAAGCATCGATTCGTTCATTGCGTAATGTATTAGGACGCGGTCGGATGTCGGCAGGCGATGCAACGGCGGCGGTTGTGAATTCACAGGCTGCTCAAAAAACGGCGGTGGCTGTGCGTACGGCTGTCAGTGCCGGGCCGGTGCGTGAGCTGGCTGTGATCTGCGGTCGTGCCGGTGTAGCGGGCGCAGTGGTGGACGGTGCCCTGGGTGGTGTGCATGCAGCCAAGCTTATGCGCGACGGTAAGATCGACAGCAAGCAGGCAGTGATGCATGTGGGCGCTGAAGCTGGCTGCGGTTTTGTGACATCGACAGCCGGTACAGCAGGAACACTGGCCGCGTATATGTTGATCGGTTCGATGGGGCCGGCAGCACTGGTTGCCGGAATGGGGGCTTCCCTGGGTTCGCGCTATGTGTATCGCCGCGTTGTCGGGGAGACTTTGCCTGAGGCAGAATCTACCGAGAAGAAAAGCCGCGATGAGGAATCGGATTCGCTGGAAGATATCGGTCCCAAGCCTCAATAGCACCATTTCAGGTGGGATCATCCGGGTACAATTCTTAGTTTAAAATTTTAAGAGAGCCTGCTCTGGCAGGCTTCTTCCAGCGCAGCTACGACGCCATCTTGCTCGAGGCTGGGAAGGGTCGGGAAGATTGCTGTCATTTCCGTTGGTGCGCAACCGATGACGCGTGGGTGGCCGACGACTTCCAGTGCCGGGATATCGCTTCCGCTATCGCCGATTGCCATCGTCTGGGCCAGCGGAATGTCGAGCATTTGTGCGACAAGGCGCGCGGCGCTGCCCTTCGTAATCCCTGTGGTTGTGACGCTGGCAAAAACACTTTCGGGCAGTGCCGGGGATGTTGCTGCACCGATTTGCGTTCCGGCAGGATGAAATGCCAGGGCGGCTTCGATTTTTTCGGGAGCTACGATCCAGTGGGCACGCAGCACCTGTTGGGTGCGTGCGACTTCGAGCAAATCTTTTTGTGTGACCTCAATGCCGAGCACTTCGGCATGGTGAAGACAGCGTGGTGAGAGATCTTCAGCATACGTTGCACTGGCGGTGTAAAACTCAAGCGTTGCGCCGATAGAACGCGCATGCATGGCAAGTGCGATGAGTACTTCGGGCTCAAGGGTTTCGGCCTGCAGGACAGTGCCGTTGGCGGTGGAGATCAGGGCGCCGTTATGAAAGATATGGGGGGTTTGTGAGCCAAGGCGATGCGCAATATCCCGGGCTGTTCCCTGACAGGGTCTGCCCGTGCAGGTGGCAAGTGTGATGCCAGCGGCCCGGGCTGATTCTATTGCTTGCCAGACCGCTGCGGATACGCCTCCGTCCGGGCCAATGATTGTGCCATCGAGATCGAGGAGAACCAGGGCAATTTCTGGCGATTCGGCTGGAAGAGAAGGCATGATTAAAGATCGGCGTGTGCGAGATTTTCGAAACGCGTATGGGCACCGAAAAACCGCAAGTTGACCGTGCCGAGCGAGCCGTTTCGATGCTTTCCGATGATGAATTCGGCCAGACCTTTGGCTTCGGATTCCGGATGGTAAACTTCATCACGATAGATGAATCCGATCAGGTCGGCGTCTTGCTCGATGGCGCCGGATTCACGCAAGTCGCTCATCATGGGACGCTTGTCGGCACGTTGTTCCAAGCCGCGATTTAGCTGGGAAAGTGCAATGATAGGAACGTTGAGTTCCTTGGCCACGCCTTTCAGGCCACGGGAAATTTCACTGATTTCCTGCTCGCGACTTCCGCCTTTATTGCGTCCTGAGCCGGACATCAATTGGAGGTAGTCGACGAAAATAATTCCGATGTCGTGTTCGGCTTTGAGTCGCCGGCACTTGGAGCGAAACTCCATAATGGGCAGGGAAGGTGTATCGTCCAAGAAAATTTTTGATTCGCTGAGTGTTTTCGTTGCCTGAAGCAACCGTGTCCATTCCTGGTCGGTAAGATTGCCTCGCCGCAGATTTCCCTGATCGATGCGTCCTTCGGCGCAGAGCATACGGATGGCGAGTTGCTCGTTGGACATTTCGAGACTGAAGAAGGCGGTGGGAATTTTACGCTCGATGGCAGCGTGCGTGCACATATTGAGCGTGAAGCTGGTTTTTCCCATCGCAGGGCGTGCGGCGATAATGATCAGGTCGGAGTTTTGCCAGCCTGCGGTAATCGTATCGAGATCGAGAAACCCGCTGGGGACGCCGGTGATTTGTTCGCTTTTTTGATAAAGCGTTTCGATCTGAGTAAACGCCGTGCGAACGACCTCGCGAATGGTTGCGTAGCTGCGCGCCTGCCCGGACTGGGTGATTTCAAAAAGGCGTCGCTCCGCATCATCAAGAAAAACTTCAATATCGGGAACGTCGGCATAGCAGATACTCATCAGCTCATCGCTGGTAGAGATGAACCTGCGTAAAGTAGCTTTGCGGCGTACGATATTCGCGTAGTGATTGATATTTGCGGCGGAAGGGACTTCGTGTGAAAGCCTGGCCAGGTAGCTCGGGCCGCCTACCGCATCGAGAAGCTCTTCCGCAGCCAGATAGTCGGCCAGCGTAATGACGTCGACAGCTTCGGAACGACCATGGAGCGCTGTCATCGCACGATAAATATGACGGTGGGCTTCACGATAAAAGTCTTCGTGAGTTAACTTTGCAACCAGCTCTTCCAGCACAAGATTATTGAGCAGGACCGAGCCCAGAACGCTGCGTTCCGCATCCTCGTTATGAGGGGGAACGCGAAGTGTCATGTCACTCATTTTTGTTACCAGGCGACATCTACGACGTCGTTACGGATCAACTGGAGCAGAGCTTGCATGGTTTCAAGATCTCCTTCCTCACTTTTATTGAGGATGTTTGAGACCGAGCCATAATTGAGCACAAGCTGGAAGGTATCGAGTTGCTCCGGCGTAAGATCGCGGAGCTTTACGACAAGGGGTTGCTTGACGTTGAGGATCGCGTGCATGGGCGGCACGTCTGAGCCGAGATTTTCCATCTCATCGAACAGGCGCATGCCTTCCATCATCAAGCCTTCGATCGATTCGTCGATTTCGTTCTCGAAGACATCATCGACAGGCGGCTCCAGCGAAAAAGTTCCGCTTCGCCAGCTGATCAGACGGTAAAATGCCTTGTAGGGGCTGATGGAGAGTTCGTCATTGATACTTGCGAAATAAACACGGCCCTGACGTAAATAAATTTTGCCCAGATCGTGGGGAGTCATGATGACGAGCACACCGGATTTTCGGCTGGTCGAAAACAGCTGAAGCAAATCGGGCAGCGGAACTTCGTCAATCTGACCAGAAATAGAACCGCTGAGTGTAGCGCCGGTCGTGCGCGAAATTGCCATGGTGTTATGGCGACCGGTCATATCATGGGCTGAGGCTCGTGAGGTAGCGTCCTGGGGCCGGGCAACGCCGGGCGCCATCTGCACACCAGAATCGTCAATGGCTCGATCGCGATGGACGAGCTTGATGATATTGGTGCCAATCAAAATGCGATCGCCTTCTTTGATGCGCGCTTTGCTGATTTTTTCGCCGTTAACGAAGGTTCCATTGGTGCTTTTGAAATCTTCGATGTGCAGTTCGCCACCGTACGTTGTGATACGCGCGTGCCTTCTGGATACCATGTCTTCGACGAGGACCATATCCAGTTCGCTGCCACGCCCGATCTCAATTTCCGTTTCGAGTTCGAGTGGAAATTCACCTCCCTGGTACTTTCCAGAGATGAATTTTAGAACATATCCGCCTGTCTGTGTTCGATTCAATTTCACCTCTCCTCAATCACGGGAATCGAGGAACGAGCCACTCTGTATTGTGTTCGGAGTTTGAAAAACTCTGAACACTGCGATGTCTGGTAGGTTACGCAATGGTCAGCAGAGCGTCAAGATAACTGATGTGGGTTAGGACGCAAAAGTAGGAATCTTCCGGGCTCAATCAGCAGTGAAAACACGTTTTTTCAAGAGCCAAAACGATTCGCAAGGCATGGTAGGACGTATCGGGCAATCCGACAACGTCCTTTCTGTCCTTTTTAAGGATTCATGCGGCAGGCGGGCCGCTTTAGGAGAGAGGGCGATCCGATCGGCTCAGAAGTAGAAGCTTGCGTTGATGCCGAGTGATTCGGTCTGTGCGGTCAGGTCGTGATACAGAGAAGCATTGCTGAAGGCATAGCCTGTGAAAAGGTAGCGCGCGCCAATGGCGAAATTATCAAAGCGGAAGTCTGCACCTGCACCCAGGCGAATCGCGCCGCCGCCGGCGCTTTCTTGCATGACGCCGTCCTGGAAAATGTAGCCGCCGACGCCTACCAGCGCGTAGGGTTCAAAAACGCCGAGGGAAGGCTGCAATTTCAGGTCAAAGCTCAGGCCGAAGATTGAGAAATCGATCTGGTCGCTTTCGCCGTCGGCGCTGCCGAGCGTGTACACACCTCCATGAAATCCTAACTCGCCACCAAACAGGTCGCCTTTGGCACCCAGGCCAAGATTGTATTCGAGACCGGACAGGGCGCCATCGACGATCTGTCCGGCAGCAAAGCCACTCGTGCTCAGGCCGAGCGTGAAATAACCATCGAGAACGTTGGGATGTTCATCTTCATAATCAACACGGCGTGCGGTGGAAACCCGGCGGGTATCGCCTTCATGATAATGGTGGTGATGAACTTCGGTGTACGAATTGGAGTAGCGCGTACCGTGTACGCGGGTGCGCCGACTCGATACCGGGCGAGAGGTGGTACGACGGCGCGTGGTCGTTGTCGGGCGAGCCGAAGAGCCGGCAGGGCGCGTGCGACCGGTTGCCTGGGGTGGACCCTGCGGGCGGGCATGTGAGGCCGAGGAACGTGCCGGCGCAGCACTTCGGTTGGTTGTGGTGCGTTGCGTCTGGCTGTTGCTTTGAGACGATGAATTGGATTTTTTCTTGGACGAGTCGGCCTGTTTCTTCTGGGTCGAGGCCTGAACCTTGTGAACGCGTCGGCCGGGTGCTCTGGATTGGCTGAGCGTGCTTCCCGGACCGGCCGCATCAGCATCCGAAATGGAGAGTGCCTGAACAGTTGGCGCGCTGACTGCCAGAGCGAAGGCGAAGCTCAAAATGTAGGGGATGCGTGATTTCATGGGGTTCTCCGTACCTGGCTTTTTGCAACAATCAAACGATTCTGGAAGGTGCATCGTAGCATTCACCGGACTCAGACTGCACGGTAGAGCAAAATATTCAACGCCAGGATGAAAAAAACTGAAAGAAGATCGGTTCGCTACACGGTAGTGCGGGGTGATTCAAAAAATAACTGGATAAATAGTACACCAGTGAGGTGGAGTGAGAACTATCCAGTTTCATCAACAGCTTTCTAGAAATTTTCTGAGAATGCGCGGGCTTGTCGCAAAATCTCAGCCGCTATCAGGCAATATAGCATGAATTTTCAGTAATTTGCGAACCGTGATGTTCCTGGTGTGAAAATTGCACGCGGAAACTGCCGGAACCGGCGACTGGCCGGAGACAGCAACCAGAGCGTTATTTTTGACAATAATTTTGTCTGTGTTCGCACTCCCGTGTATCAAGGAGTGAAGACTTCTGGCGGGGTGCCTGTAGTCTTGACGGTTTAGGTCGTCGTATGCCATACGGACGCAGATTTGTGGCTGTATGTATTGCGTTTGTAAGTCATCGGCTCAAATTGCAAGAGAAATAGTCGATGAAAATTGAGGGAAGTATGTCAACTGCCAATTATAATATGCACTATAAGGACCAGCCTGAGGTTGCCGAAAGTAGCCGTCAGTCCAATCTCTGGTTCCTTCCAACGCCCTCTCCGATTCGAGTTGCCGCAGCTGTTCAGGCGTTGACTCCTTATGAGGCGGTGAGCAGCCAGGCAGTTGTTGATGCATGTCCCGATCAGAGAAATTCTTTTAAACTGGATTGGAATGAGTCGACCATAGCTCCCAGTCCGATGGTCACACAGGCTATTGCACAGGCTGTAACGAGTGGTCGCGGATTGAACTGGTATCCGAGCCTTGGCAGTGTTGAGCTGATCGACGGCCTGGCTCGATATACGGGAATTGGGCGCGAGCATTTTTTGATCACCAACGGTAGTGATGACGCATTGAGCCTGATCTGTACGACCTTCTTAGATCAGGGCGATGAGGTTGTCGTACCTGTTCCGACGTACAATCATTTTGTGGTTTTTGCACAAAGCCGGGGCGCTACGATCCGTACGGTCCAGGGATTCGATCCTTTTGCGAGCGATCTGGAAGGTTTGCGTGCACAGCTTAGCGCGAATACACGTTTGCTGTATCTGGTGAGTCCCAATAATCCGACCGGTGTGGTGTATCACCCCGAAGAGATTGAAGTTTTATGTCGGGAGTTTCCCAATACGCTGATCGTTTTGGACGAAGCGTATTTTGAGTTTGCGCAGATTACCGGGATTGGTCTGGTAGAGCGTTATCCGAACTTAATCGTAACCCGGACTTTTTCCAAAGCCTTTGGTCTGGCCGGTTTGCGCGTTGGTTATCTGGCTGCTCATACGGAACTGATTGGTGGATTGAGCCGTCTGTATAATCCGAAAAGTGTCAATGCGCTGGGGCAGATCGGCGCTGTGGCTGCTTTGCAAGATCTGGATTATCTCAATGCGTATTTGAAAGAAGTTCTGCAGGCGAAAGAAATTTTGCGCACATTTTTTGCGGAGCGTGGCGTCGAAGCCTATATTACGCCGGCGAACTTTGTCGTGGTGCGCGTGCCGAATGTCGCGCAAACGCTGGTTCAACTGGAGAGCCGCAGCGTATATGTGCGTGATCGATCCAGTTATCCCGGCCTGGGTGGATGTTTGCGGATGAGCGTTGGTACGGTAGAGCAAACGAACCGACTGCTTGAGCGCCTTCAGGACATCTTCTGATTACGTAAGAAATGTAAGGTTTTTTATCGTTTTGATGAATGGATGTTTGGATGAATTTTGCTCATTAAAATGAATTAGATTTTCGAATGGTGTTTGTATCCAGGTGAACCGCGTGTCCACAGCTCGTCATTGAGCCGGGGCACGCGGTTTTGTTTTTGCAGTTTTTATTTGAGGATGGTTTCCAGTAGATTTGCGGAAATTTTGGTTTTGGAGGGCTTGACGATCGAAACGACCAGTGTGTTCAGATCAAAATATGTATGGACGAGTTTCTGGATGTCGTCAGCCGTTACGGCACTGATATGATCGCCGTATTGCAGGGTGCGTCGGTATCCAAGGCCGTAGAGCTCATCGAGTGCAAAGGTCATGGCGCGGGATGAGTTTTTTTGTAGGCCGATGTCGTGGTTTCCGATGAGATAGATTTTGGCACGTTCGATTTCTTCGGCTGTGATCGCTTCTGTGTGGAGTTTTCTCATCTCCAGGATCATGCCGGAGAGCGCTTGTTCGATCTTTTCTGGGCTTGTGCCGATGTTGAGGGTGAATGCGCTTGCGTCAAGGCCGGGAACGCGATCGGCATAGACACTGTAAGCCAGGCTCTGGCGATCGCGTAGTTCGTAGAAGAGGCGTCCGCCCTGACCGGAGAGTACGGCGTAGAGAACTTCAAGCGCGTAGTTTTCGCGTGATTGAAGTAGCGGCGCGTTGAATCCGACAGTGATGTGGGCTTGTTGTTTTTCGAGATCGCTGACAACGAGCCTGGGGGCTGTGCGTTGCTGCGGTGCAGGCAGGTTGAGTTCGGATTTTTCGGGAGCTTCCGCATGCACGAAGTAGCGTTCGACGAGCTGGATGGCCTGGTCGGTGTGTACGTCACCGACGGCGGAAAGAACGAGATTCTGGGGATGAATAGTGCGTGCGAAATTGCGTCGTGCATCTTCAACGGTGAGTGCGTTGAGGGTTTCCTCGGTGCCGAGCGTGGACATGCTGTAAGGGTGTGGCGCGAAGAATGCACGTGCAAACTGGTCAAAATTGACAGCGGCGGGCTGATCTTGACGGCTTTTTATGTCTTGGAGTTGAAGTTTGCGCTCGCGCTGAAATTCATCGTCCGGCATCGTGGCGTTGAGCAGAGAATCGGCAAATAGATCAAAGGCGGCGTCGAAGGTTCGTGATAGGCCGGTCATGGCAAGTCCGAGCGTGTTGCGGCCGGAGATGGCGCCGAGGCTAGCAGCCATGGATTCTCCTTCACGTGCGATTTCGACGGCTGTTCGCCGGGTTGTTCCGGCCGTCAGGAGGCTGCCGACCAGGCGGCCGATGCCGTTGGTTTCTGGTGTTTCTGTGCGAAGTCCGCCCAGTGCCAGGCCGCGCAGCGCAAAGGTTGCGACGCTGTTGGCTTCTTGCACGATCAGTGTCGGTCCATCCGGAAACTCAATGCGAGCAAAACCTTCGCTGTCGGCGGAGATCCCGGCGTCGATGGCCTCGGCCGAGACAATTTCAAAGGCTTTGTAGGTTTGTTCTTGCAGCGCGGCGTTATCGATCTGGGGGCCGACTTCGGGTTGTAAGACAACCAGGGTGGCGTTTTGAGGTGTCAGGTATTTGCGGGCGACCTGTTGGATTTCCTGGGCCGTGACACGGGCGAGTTTGTCGTAGTATTTTTGTTCAAACAGCGGATCGCCGGTAACCATATGGTAATGGCCGAGTTTCATGGCGAGGTTTTCGATGGTTTGTTTGCCGTAGATCGCCTGGCTTTCGAGGATGGTTCGTGCACGTTCCAGATCGACTTTGCTGACGCGCATTTCACGAAAACGGAAGGTTTCTTCAAGTACGGCGCGGGTGACTTCTTCATGATCGAAGGAGCCATCTTCAGGCAACTGGTAATCGGCGGCGACGATGAACAGACCGGCATCTCGTGGTGAGTAGGCGGAGGCGTAAATATCGCTGACAAGTTCGCGGTCGCGCTGGATGGTCTGGTAGAGATGGGAGGCTTCGCCAAATCCCATGACAGCGCTGAGCAAATCGAGGGCAGGGATGTCGTCATCGAGCACATCGGGAATATGGAAGCCAATGCGCAGATGAGTCTGTTGGATATCACGGGCCTGGCTCCAGGCGCGTAGTTCCTTTTGCGGTGGTTCCTGGGCGCGCGGAGCGGAAGTGTATTGCGGGCCTTCGAAATCACCGAAATATTGTTCGATTTTGGCGCGCGCTTCTTCCAGTTCAAAATCACCGGCCAGTACGACGGCCATGTTGGAGGGGACGTAGTGTTTATTGTAGAAATCGAGAACGTTCTGGCGACCAAAGGAGGCCACAGATTCTGACGTTCCGATAACGGGCAGGCGATAGGGATGTTCACGGTACGCGGTTGCGAAAAGCTGCAGGCTGGCGACGCGTGCCGGGTTGTCTTCGCTGCGTTTGATTTCTTCCTGGATCACTTCGAGTTCGCGGCCGAGTTCTTCGGGATCAAAGGAGGAGCGGCGAATCGCATCGGATAGAATATCCAGGCCGGTATCCATGAAGCGGCTGCTCATGACGATGTAATAACAGGTCTGATCGAAGGAGGTGAAGGCGTTTATGTGGCCGCCGGCAGCTTCCACATCGCGTGCGATTACGCCGACGCCGCGGTTGGCTGTGCCTTTGAACAGCATGTGCTCGTGCACGTGGGCCAGGCCGGCTTCAAAAGGCTCTTCATCGGCGCTGCCAACACCTACCCAGACGTTGCAGGCTACTACGGGCGCCGTCGAAGTGGGATGGAGCAGTACAGTCAGGCCGTTTTTGAGCTTGTATTGAGTTAATTCCACGCAGTTTCTCCGGTTTTTAAGGTAAATCTATACAAAATATAAGTAGTCAAGAGCGACATCTGTTCTAAACACCGAACAGGTCGCTGGCAATCCATGAGTGATAAAAGTTCAGCCGCGGCTTTTTCTTGAGCCTGGTTGCGGCATGTTGTGCGCGGCTTGTTGGAGTAAAAAAGGCGATAAAAAAGGCTGCCGTTGTTACGGCAGCCTTGTGTTTTTTTTGGAAAGGACAGTGATCAGCTGGCCAGCTTGGGGCCGCGCTTTTTGGGAGGTTTGTTGTCTTCTTCGAGTTCGTCGTAGCGATATCGGTAATAATAGGCGTAGCCATAGCCGGCGCTGTTGGCGCTGATGTTGTTGAGAACACAGCCGATGAACGGGGCGCCGATGGCTTCGAGCTGCTCGACAGAGCGGCGAAGGAGTTCCTGGCGTGTCTGGCCAAATTTCAGGATGAGAAGCACGACATCGACGGTGTGGCTCAGGACGAGCGCATCGGCGACGGCGGCCAGGGGCGGTGAGTCGAAGAGAATGCGGTCGTAGGAATCTTTCATCTCCTCGACGATGGTCTGGAATTTTGTGGACTGCAGGAGCTCGGACGGGTTGGGAGGAATCGGGCCACAGGTCAGCAGGGTGAGGTTTTCGATGCCGGTTTCTTTGACGGCATCTTTCAGGGTGACCTCTCCAGTCATGATGCTGGAAAGACCGACGTCATTGGTTGCGCCAAGAGCTTTGTGGACGCGCGGGCGGCGCAGGTCGGTGTCGACAATCAGCGTGCGCAGGCCGGATTGTGCCAGGGCAATCGCCATGTTGACCGAGGTCAGGGTTTTGCCTTCGCTGGGGCCGGGACTGGTCATCAGCAGGAGCCTGGGCGGGTTATCCGGCGCCATGAACATGAGGTTGGCGCGCAGGCTTTTGATGCCTTCTGCGAACGAGCTTCGAGGGGCGGTGTGCGTCATTGTATCGAGTGCAGATTCGCCAAAGACTTCCAGGCTTTTTACGGTGGAAGCATCGACAGCCGGCAGCATCCCGAGAATCGGGCGTTGCGTGTATTTGGCGACATCCTGATCGCTTTTTACGGTGTTATCCAGTGCATCGATGAGCACCATGATACCGGCTCCCATGGCCAGTCCCAGCATCAGCCCGACTGCCAGATTGAGCGGTAATTTGGGGCTGATTGGATAGCGGGGCACATCGGCGTTTTCGAGGACCTGGATGATGTCGCTTTCGTACAGCGTATTGATGTCGAGTTCGTTGCTGCGGTTGAGGACCATGTCGTAGTGTTGTTTGAGGTCTTCGGTGCCGGCACGCAGCAGGCTGTATTCGAGGCCAATTTCATTGAGTCGTGCGACTTCATCTTTGATCCGGGCGAGTTCTGCCTGCAGATTTTCTTGATTTTGGCGGGTGACGGCGACGCGATTTTCGACACTGGCGCGGATGCGTGCAATCTCTTCGCTGATATGCTCCTGAACGACGGCGAGTTGCTCGTAGGCAGATTGGACATCGGGGTGGCTGTCGAGGTAGCGCGGCCGCAGACGTGCGATTTCTTCTTTGATTTCGGCTTCGCGATTGAGTGCACGTCGCAGGGTTTCATTCTGTACAAGGTCAGCCAGTGCACGAAGATCATCACCGCTTTTTTCCATGATGATGATCTGATTGAGCAGCGCGGATTCTGCAAAAAGTGTAGCGCGCACTTCGCGAAGCTGGCCGCTGACGGCGGTCAGTTCAGAGTTGTTCAAAAGTTGTCGTTCTTCAAAAGAGAGTGACAGGATATTGTTATCGCGCTGGTATTCTTGGAGTTCGGTGCGCGAGGCATCGAGTTCGTTACGTTTGGTGGAAACGTAGGTGTCGAACCAGGTTGCGAGCTGGTTGACGCCGCTGGATTGAAATTCGCGGATGTATTCGACGTAGGTTTCGGCGATGCCATCGGCGATTTTGGCGGCCATCTCGGCGTTGTCGACCTGGATTCGTACCAGACCCACGCGGCTGTCTCGCTGCAGGCTGACGTCGGACACCGCGAGTAGTTTGCGGCTGGCCTGTTGCATAGCCTCGTCGGCAGAGCGGGTCGTGCCGGGGGGCGGCGGCGGCATAAAGCGCGGATCGTCGACCAGTCCCTGGCGTTTTACGACGCGTTCTGCGAACCATTTGGAGCGCAGGACTTCGCGTTGTGTGTTCCAGAATTGCTCAAATTGCCAGCGTCCGCCCGGATCGATGAGTTCGACTCGTTCGATTTGCTTGCCAAAAATATTTGGCTTTGCTTCGTGAAAGATTAGTTTGCTGGTTGCCTGATAAATCCGGGGCTGGCGGTCGGTCCAGAAGTAGGCAGCCGCGACACACAGGATCGAAGTAATGATCAGGATCCAGTAAAAGCGTTTGAGCAAAACCCAGTAGCGAGAAATAACACGTCCGAGGGATTCTCCCTCGTCATCGGCTACTGCTTGTGTTCTGGGTTCTTGAAAACCAAAGGAGTCGGACATTATATGATTGCTCTGGAGTACATGTGACATTCCACGCTTGCATTAGAATACAGCAAGGCGGAGCGCGAAAAACTGCCACAATTGACAGGTCGGCACTGTAGATAGTTCAATAGGCAACGTCAACGCTTCCGTTGAGGACCATTGCCTGGTTGACAATCTCCGGTGAGCTACGACCCAGGAAATAAGGAAGATCAAACTGCGTTCTATAACGATATCCCAGATCCTCATCGCCGTTTCGATTCTGGCAACCCCAATTGCACTAGGTGGCGTACATAATTCGATTGCTGCGGTCATTGCGGCCACCGGGTTATTGGGACTGCTGTTGGAACAGGCGCGTCGCATGCGCAAGGCGCAAACTCCGGAGATTGTCCTATCTATTCCGGCGTTGGGCTTGAGTTTTTTTGCGCTGGTATGCCTGATACAAGTTCTTCCGGTTCCTTCGGTAATTCAACGGGTTATCAATCCTGCCGGGTATGCTGCTTTTGTAGAAAGCTGGCAGGTTGCCTGGCCGGATCAGGAAATCAGTAGTGCCTGGCGAACCCTGTCGCTCGATCCGAAAAAGACAGCAGCATCCGGGTTGCGCTGGCTTTCGCTGGCGGTTTTTTCGATCCTGGTGGTGAATCTGGGGTTCAACAGAACGCTCTGGCGAAGACTTTTGTGGACCGTTATGGCAAGCGGTGTGGTGGTCTGGGGCATCGGGCTTGTGCAGGATATTCTAGGAAATAACCTTTTTCTGGGGTTTTATAAGGCGGAAATTCCTGTTCTTTCTTTGAGCACTTTTGTGAACTCGAATCACGCGGCAGTTTTCTTCGGACTGGTGAGTCTGGCCGGATTTGCGTTCGTAATGCAGGAATACCGTGAAAAAGTAGCACAAACGATTGCGGCAGCGGCGATCGGAATTCTTGCCCTGGTCTTGATGGCCATTCATCAGAGTGATGGGACGGAGCTGGGTTATGCGCTGGGACTGATTGTTATTGGCGCGGGCCTGAGCTTGCGTATGGGCGTGGCGCAGGCGGCGATGCGGCATTTGCGGGATCTTTCGCGAACGCAGCTTGCGGTGTTGCTGACGGCACTGGGTGGTGCGGTCGTGTTGTTTGCCTGGATGATGGGAAGCGCGTGGTTTATCGAGAAATTTGAAGCGTCCGATTTTGGCCGCTGGCTCGATGATAAAGGCCGTGGGCGCTGGTTTATGGCGATGGCTGCTCTGCGCGGTGCTGGAGATTACTGGCGTTTTGGCAGTGGAGCCGGCTCGCTGGAGTTTACGCTTCCTGCTTACGTAGACTGGGGAAAGCTGCGAGGTGGTACGACGGCAACGATTGAGAATGAACCGATCGAGTGGCTGATGACGATGGGCGTTCCCGTCACGATTGTAGGCGGTGCGTTGTTGTTGAGCGGGCTGTGGTTTGGGCGTGGGCGGCTGGCGAGTTTTGAGAAGAATGCGCGCTATATCGCAGCGTTGGGAATGAGTCTGTATATGCTGATCGTAGCGCAGTTTCATTTTCCGTTTTATGTGCTCGGCCTGGCATTGCCTTTTGTTGTGCTGGTTGAATATGCGACGGCTCCACGGAAAGTGTCGCGTACTACAGGTCAGTTGCGTGCTGCTTCGGTAGGGCATGTTTATCTGTCGCATCGTGCCGGTTGGTGGATTCTGGGTGCGGGGGCCGTTGTATGGGGTGTGCTGGTCGCGAATTGTTTTTGGCTCCATGAGGTCGATAAATCGGGCTCGTTTAAGGAGCAAACCGTGGCGGATGTAGCCAAAATAGAAAAATGGATACATACGCTGCCTACAGATAGCGGATTGTTCGCGCGATTATCGATTGCTGCACGGGAACAGAGTGATTTCGAGCGTGCTGCAACGTTGGCAGAGCGGGCCTATGCACTGAATCCGGATAGCCGCCACCTGTTGTTTCTGGCGCGTGCTCATGCGCGTATTCAGTCCTCAGACTCCCCGAACCCCGGCGTGCAAGATCGTGCAGAAACACTCGCCTTGTATCAAGAGCTGTTCAAGAGTGGTCGATTTATCAATCCAACAAGAGGATGGATCGATAAATTCATGCTTCCTGACGTGAAAACCGCGAAGGGGCGTGCCCATGCGCTGGCTGAGGCTGAGCCGACGAGCTGGTTATATGCAGCGGACAAGATTCTGGCGCGTGATGGTTTGCCGGCGGCTGTCGATTTTTGTATCGAGTTGAACGAGATGTTTCCAGAGTCTGTGGAAGCATATCGTGCGATGATTCGAGTTTACGAAAAGAGCAAGCAGCCGGCACTGGCAGAATTATGGGCGCGGCTTCTGTTATCGAAAAATTTGGCGGGGCCGGCTGACGAATCTCCACCAGGATATCAAGAGTTGGTCGGATTGCTTGTGGCGCAAAATCACCGTGATGAAGCCTGGCAGCTGTTGCATAGTGCGGCTGAGATGGAGGTGCTCGATATGCAGTTGTCGGAGCACATTTTGAAGCTTCGTCCGGAGGTTCCGGAGGACGCAAGCCCGGAACAGGTGAAGTTAATCGAGTACGCGCATTTGAAGTATTGTGCGTCGCCCGTTGCTGATGCACGTTTACGCACATGTTGGAACGGCGAGTCATGGCTGCATGAATTGCGTGGCCATGACGAAGAAGCCCAGATTGTGTATCGGCGCATTTTTTCGCGCTGGCATGAGCCACGTCCCCTCGCGAATTTTCTCGTGCGAAACGGAAAATGTCAGCATCTTGAGGGGTTATTACGTGAAATTAGCGTGGGACCCTATACACCTGCGCGTCGCCACCGCGATTTTGTGGAGAGAGCCAGTAAAGGGTGTCGACAGCGTCCGTAGTTTGTTCTTCCTAGAAGATTTTGGGGGCCAGGGGTAGGCGTAGGTCCGTGGATTGAAGTCTGAGGGCGGGATCTTAGGTTTTGTTGCATATCGCAACGAGTGAACGTGAGCAAAATTGGCCGTGAGGGGCGGGATTGTGTGAATTTTTGCGTGAATATGGCCGCAAAACGCAACACTGACGGCCAGCGAGAATGAAGAATTTGAGCACGAATGAACGTGATGGCTTCTCCAACCCTGGAAGTGACATGACGACATCGACCTGGAAAGAGCGTGTGGGGACGCAGAGCTATGTGATTCCCCGGGGGATTCGATTGGCTGTAATAGCCAGTATTCATCTGGTGATTTTCTGTTTTGCGTATGCGGGGGCTTTTTCGGTTCGTTTCGATTTTGCAATCCCGGAGGAGTATTACGGAGCATTCTGGCGCGGATTGTGGCTTGTGCTGTTGGTTAAAATGGTGGTTTTCGGCGGATTGAAGATGTTTCAGGGCTGGTGGAAATACGTCAGTCTGCACGACATGATCGCGGTGGCGCACGCGCTGGCAATATGTTCGGTGGCTTTTATGGCGGTGAATGTGCTGGTGCTGGGCTCGACGGGGTTTCCGCGCTCGATTTATTTGCTGGATTATTGCCTGTCGTTGGTGATGCTGGCGGGGGCGCGTGCGGCTTTGAGGCTGGTGCGTGAGGTGGTGGTAAATCATGCACATCCGGAGCGAGAGGTGAACTTGATGATCGCCGGGGCGGGCGACACGGGTGATATGTTGCTGCGGGAAATCGGCAAGAATAGCAATCTGCGCTATCGCCCGATCGCGTTCGTCGATGATGATCCTTATAAGCAAGGGCTTCGGATACAGGGGCTTCCGGTTGTGGGGACGATTGCGCAGATGGGTGAGTTGGTGGAGCGTCTGGGGATTGAAGAAGTGATCATTGCGATGCCTTCGGCCAGTCGGCAGCAGATTCGCCAGGTGGTGGAAACGGCACGTGCTGCGAATGTGCAGACGAAGATCCTGCCGGCGGTTGAAGCGATTTTGGAACAGGATGTTTCGCTCGATCGTCTGCGTGATGTGTCGATTTCCGATTTATTGGGACGTGAGCCTGTCAAACTGGATCTGGATGCGCTGGGGAGGTTTTTGCAGGGACAGCGCGTCCTGGTGACGGGTGCAGGGGGCTCGATTGGCTCGGAGTTATGCCGACAGGTGCTCCGGTTTGGTGCCAGTGAGCTTGTGCTGGTGGATAATGCTGAGACACCGCTGTTTTTCATTCATCACGAACTGAGTCGTGGCGAGCAGGGCTGTCCAATCGTGCCGTATGTGGTCAGTGTGTGTGATCTGGATCGCATGCGGGAAATTTTTCAGCGCCATCAGCCCGATGTGGTGATTCATGCGGCCGCGTATAAGCATGTTCCATTGATGGAGCAAAATCCGTGTGAGGCGGTGAAAAACAATGTAATCGGTACGCAAACTGTGGCGGATCTGGCGGCGGAGTATAAGGCGGCATCGTTCGTTTTGATTTCGACCGATAAAGCGGTGAACCCGACGAGTGTGATGGGGGCGACGAAGCGGGTGACGGAAATGTATGTGCAACGACTGGGGGCAACGTATCCCGATACGAAATTCTGTGCGGTTCGGTTTGGGAATGTGCTCGGTTCGAATGGCAGTGTGGTTCCGATTTTTCGCGAGCAGATCCGCCAGGGCGGTCCAATAACCGTAACAGATCCGCAGATGACGCGTTATTTTATGACGATTCCAGAAGCGGTTCAGCTGGTGCTGCAGGCCGCCTCGTTTAAGAGCAGCGGCGAGGTGTTCATTCTGGATATGGGAGAGCCGGTGCGGATCGCGGATCTGGCGCGGGATATGGTGCGGTTGTCGGGGATGAATGAAGGGGATATTGAGATTGTGTTTACCGGTATGCGTCCTGGCGAAAAGCTTTTTGAGGAGCTGACGCTGGATGAAGAAGAGGTCGACAGCACGAGTCATGCCAAGATTTTTGTAGGCAAAGGTCAGTCCCATGACTTTGAATCGCTGGTAAAACATTATCAGGAATTGCTCCAGGCGGCTGTAAGTATGCGGGAAACGGAGGTGCGCCGGCTGCTCGGTGAAATTGTGCCGACGTATTCTTATGAAGAGATTTCGGACGCGATTTTGCCGCAGGAAAGCGAGGTGGGGCGGCCGCTTCGTCAGATTTGAGGGGCGCATACAACCGATGTTAAGAGCCTCGGAACACAGAGGCGGGTGTAAGGAATTGTACAGGATGGTTGAATGTCGGCGGTCAACAGGCTACAAAACCTGCCCGACGCAGCACGTTTGAGTCTGAAAATTCGCAATAAATCTTCGCTTATTAGAGAGTTGGACCATGCAACTTACCGTCATTGGAACAGGTTATGTAGGGCTGGTTACCGGCACATGCTTTGCCGAAATGGGCAATCATGTAACCTGTGTGGATGTCGATACGAAAAAAATCGAGGGGCTGAAGAACGGGATTTTGCCGATCTATGAGCCGGGGCTGGACGTGCTGGTTGCACGCAATTACGGCGAGGGACGGCTGCGTTTTACGACGTCACTGGTGGAGGCGATGGTCAATACCAAGGTGTTGTTCATCGCGGTAGGGACGCCTCCGGGAGAGGACGGCTCGGCGGATTTGCAGTACGTGTTGGATGTTGCGCGTGAGATTGGCCAGAACATGAACCAGTATACGGTGATCGTTGATAAGTCGACGGTGCCGGTTGGGACGGCTGATAAGGTGCGCGCAATGATTCAGGCGCAGCTTGATGCGCGTGGCGTAGAGATTGAGTTTGATGTGATCAGCAATCCCGAGTTTTTGAAGGAAGGGGCTGCTGTGGATGACTTTATGCGGCCGGATCGCGTGATTATCGGCACGGATAGTCAGCAAGCGCGTGAGATTATGCAGGAGCTGTATGCGCCGTTTAATCGCAACCATGATCGTGTGATGTTCATGGGCGTGCGCGATGCGGAGATGACCAAGTATACGGCCAATGCGATGCTGGCGACCAAGATTTCGTTCATGAACGAGATTGCCAACTTATGCGAGCGGATGGGCGTGGACGTAGAAAATGTGCGCCGCGGCATCGGCTCGGATACGCGCATCGGGTATTCGTTTATTTATCCGGGTTGCGGCTACGGGGGATCGTGTTTTCCAAAGGATGTGAAGGCACTGATTCGGATGGCGCAGGATTTTGAGTTTGAGCCGTTTATTTTGCGGTCGGTCGAAGAGCGTAATGAGCGGCAAAAGCATCGATTGTTCGAAAAAATCGTGGAGCGCCACGGTCAGGATTTGAGCGGCAAGACCTTTGGTCTGTGGGGAATCGCGTTTAAGCCGGGTACGGATGATATTCGCGAGGCGCCTTCGGTTGTTTTGTTGGAAAGGTTGCTTGCAGCCGGCGCGCGCGTGCAAGCCTATGATCCGGTGGCGATGGATGTTGCGAAAAATACGTTGCCGGAAGAATGGTTTGCGTCGAAACGCCTGGTGCTGGCGGCCAATCAGTATGACGCAGTGGAAGGAGTGGATGCGATGATTCTGGTGACGGAGTGGAAACCGTTCCGGCATCCGGATTTCAATGCGATGCGTAAAACTATGAAAACGGCACAGATTTTCGACGGACGCAACCAGTATGAGCCGCGCCAGATGGAGCAAGAGGGATTTGATTATATCGGCATCGGTCGTGGCAATAACCGGCCGATGGAAGATCGCTGATTGCTGAGTGCGTGACGCGTGTGGTTGCGCGGAAAATCTATAATTCCTAAAGGAAATTCAATATGTTGAGCGTGGAGACGGCACGGATTGCAATCATTGGCCTGGGTTATGTGGGTTTGCCGCTGGCTGTTGAGTTGGGCAAGTTTTTTCCAAGCGTTGGTTTTGACATCAATCCCCAAAGGATTGCAGAGCTGCGCGCTGGTCGTGATTCGACGTTGGAGGTGGAAGAGGAAGGCCTGGCCGCCGCAAAGCATCTTCGTTACACGGATCGACTTGAAGATCTGCGTGAATGCAATGTGTATATCGTGACGGTTCCCACACCGATTGATCAGTACAAGCGCCCTGATTTGACTCCGCTGGAGCGTGCCAGCGAGTCAGTCGGTAAGGTGCTGGGCAAGGGCGATATTGTTATTTACGAATCGACGGTATTTCCCGGTGCGACGGAAGAGGTCTGTGTACCGATCTTGGAGCGGGTGAGCGGGCTGAAATTCAACGAGGATTTTTTTGCCGGCTACAGTCCGGAGCGGATCAATCCGGGCGATAAACTGCATCGCTTGCCAACCATTAAGAAGGTTACGTCGGGCTCCACGCCGGAAGCTGCCGAGTTCGTGGATGCCTTGTACAAGCAAATCATTACGGCAGGAACGCACCTGGCAAGCAGTATTCGGGTGGCCGAGGCGGCCAAGGTGATTGAGAATACGCAGCGTGATGTGAATATTGCGCTGATCAATGAGCTGGCGCTGATTTTTAATCTGCTCGAGATCGATACGGAAGAAGTATTGCTGGCAGCCGGCACGAAGTGGAATTTTCTGTCGTTTCGGCCGGGGCTGGTCGGCGGTCATTGCATCGGCGTCGATCCTTATTATTTGACGCATAAAGCCCAGGAAATTGGCTACAACCCGGAAATGATTCTGGCCGGACGTCGGATCAACGATGAGATGGGGATGTATGTGGCCAATCAGGTGATCAAACTGATGACGCGGCGCCGCATTCATGTGGTCGATGCCAATATTCTGGTGCTGGGATTGACGTTCAAGGAGAACTGCCCGGATTTGCGCAATACACGGGTGGTCGATTTGATACATGAATTCGATAGCTATCATGCCAATGTCGATGTTTACGATCCGTGGGTTGATCCGGAGCAGGCGCAGCGCGAATACGGGATTTTGCCGGTCAAGGAGCTTAAGCCTGGTACCTACGATGCGGTGATTCTGGCTGTGGCCCATAACGAGTTTATCGAGATGGGAGCCGAGCAGTTGCGTGCACTGGGCAAAGAAAACTCGGTTTTGTACGATATCAAATATGTGTTGAAAGCAGACGAAGTGGATGGCCGCCTGTAAAGCCGGGGAATACCGACGATTTTGGGTCGCTCAGGGCATGTTTTTTTAAGGACTGGAGCCGGAAAAAGTAAGGATGAGAGAGATGAAACCAGAGCATATAAAAAAGAGGATTCTTGTAACCGGTTGCGCCGGTTTCATTGGCTCGCACCTTACGCGGCGTCTGCTGGAGCGGGGCGACGAAGTCGTCGGAATCGATAATCTCAATGATTATTACGATGTGAATCTAAAGTTCGCGCGTCTGGAGCGACTGACGGGCCATGAGAATTTTCGTTTTCATAAGCTCGATGTCGCAGATCGGGAGGCAATGCCGGCGCTTTTTGCAAACGAGAAGTTTGATCGCGTGATTCATCTGGCTGCGCAGGCCGGAGTGCGTTATTCGCTGGTCAATCCGCACGCCTATGTGGATGCGAATATCGTTGGATTCATGAATATTCTGGAGGGATGTCGGCATCACAACGTGGAGCATCTGACCTATGCTTCGTCGAGTTCGGTGTATGGCGCGAACACGAAAATGCCGTTTTCGGTGCACGACAACGTCGATCATCCGGTGAGTCTGTATGCGGCCAGCAAGAAGGCAAATGAGCTGATGGCACATACCTACAGTCATTTGTTCGGGCTTCCGACCACGGGCCTGCGCTTTTTTACGGTGTACGGACCCTGGGGTCGGCCGGATATGGCGCTGTTTTTGTTCACGAAAGCCATTCTGGAAGGCCGCCCGATTGATGTTTTCAATCATGGTGAGATGCAGCGCGACTTTACGTATATCGATGACATTGTCGAAGGCGTCATCCGCGTGAATGACAATGTCGCGGCGCCGAATCCTGCCTGGTCTTCGCACGCGCCGGATCCGGGGACGAGTGCGGCGCCGTATCGAATTTATAATATCGGCAACAACAATCCCGTGCAGCTCATGCACATGATTTCGGCGCTCGAGGAATGTCTGGGGCAAAAGGCCGAGAAAAACATGTTGCCGATGCAGCCGGGTGATGTGCCGGCGACGTATGCCGATGTCGATGCGCTGGTTCAAGACGTTGGCTTCCAGCCGGCCACGAGCATCGAGAAGGGCATCGAGCAGTTCGTGCGCTGGTATCGAGAATATTACCAGGTGTGAAAGTCCGGGAAATAACAGGGGGAGGGGTTTGAAATTCGTAAATCAGGGCGCACATTTAGTCGAGTCAGCAATCAACGCCCTGTAGAAATCCTCGTCGAGGGAATCACTGCATAAAAGCAGTGTTTGCCGTAGCTTGCTATGCGAACACTGTATTTGGGGCAGTGGTTCTTATGCACGGGTGGGGCGGCTGCCGTGTAGATCACAACTTGAATTTCATGTTGAAGATGAGGCCCCTACGATGCGGAATACGAAGAGAAAACGGATTTTGATTACCGGCGGCGCGGGTTTTTTAGGTTCGCATCTGTGTGAGCGGATGCTGGAGCGCGGGCACGAAGTATTGTGCGTAGATAACTTCTTTACGGGCAGCAAAGACAATATCGCCCATCTTTTGGACAATCACCGGTTCGAATTGATGCGGCACGACGTCACCTTCCCACTCTTTGTGGAAGTCGACCAGATCTACAATCTGGCCTGCCCGGCCTCGCCGATTCATTATCAGTTCGATCCTGTGCAGACGACGAAAACCAGTGTGCATGGCGCGATCAATATGCTCGGCCTGGCCAAGCGAGTCAAAGCAAGGATTTTTCAAGCTTCGACCAGTGAGGTCTATGGAGATCCGGCGGTTCATCCGCAACCGGAAAGCTACTGGGGACATACGAATCCCATCGGCATGCGCTCCTGCTACGATGAAGGAAAGCGGTGTGCGGAAACGCTGTTTTTCGACTACCACCGCCAGCATGGGCTCGAAATCAAAGTCGCGCGGATTTTCAATACCTACGGCCCCAATATGCATCCGGGAGATGGCCGTGTGGTGTCGAATTTCATCATGCAGGCGCTGAAAGATGAGCCGATTACGATTTATGGAGACGGCAGCCAGACACGCTCGTTCTGCTATGTGGATGATTTGCTGGAAGGGATCATTCGCTTCATGGACGGACCGGCGGAATTTACCGGACCGCTCAACATCGGCAATCCCGAAGAGTTTACGATTCGGCAGCTTGCAGAGCTTGTGATCGATATGACGCACTCCAGCTCTCGGCTGATCTTTCAGGATTTGCCTTCGGATGATCCGCGTCAGCGTCGTCCGGATATTTCGCAGGCGCGCGAACGACTTGGCTGGGAGCCAACAATCAAGCTGGCCGAAGGACTGCGAAAAACCATCCCCTACTTTGAAGGACTGATCCGCAAGGGCCTCGCCTGAGAAACGTTTTTGAGCATCAGAGGTTGGAGAAGAGCGCTCGGCAACGTGAGGAGGTCATTGTATGGCATTGACATTGCGCCGCAACATTGCGTGGACGTTTGTGGGCAATAGCGTTTATGCAGCCTGTCAGTGGGCACTGGTCATTGTTCTTGCTCATCTGGCGGGGCCGGAGGGCGTCGGGCGGTTTGCGCTGGCTCTGGCTGTGGCGGCGCCTGTCATGCTGTTTTGTAATCTTTCGCTGCGTCAGGTGCAGGTAACGGATGCCAGGGAAACGTCGCCTTTTGCAGATTATCTGGCGATTCGCGTGGCGACGAGTGTGCTCGGTCTGGTGTTGATTGCCGGGATAGGCTTGTTTTACTACGGCGGCGAAACAGCGGCCGTCATTGTGGCGGTCGGTGTGGCCAAGGCTTTTGAATCACTGAGCGACATTTATTATGGGCTGGAACAGCGTCATGAGCGGCTTGATCTGGTGTCGAGATCTCTGATTTTACGCGGGATTCTGGGGTTGTTGGCGCTTGTTCTGGGATATTATTTCACAGGAAATGTAGTGGGAGGCGTGATTTCGATGGCGGCTGCCTGGGGAGCCGTCTGGTGGCTGTATGATGTGCCGGGCAGTCGGCAGTGGTGGAGTCTGGCGCATGGAGCACAGGCAAAAAACGCGAGCGCGGACGATGAAACATCCAGAAGGATCAGGCTGATCGGACTTGCGCTTCCGCTGGGGTTGGCAGCGATGCTGGTATCGCTGGGAAGTAATATTCCGCGTTATTTTATCGAGCATCATCTTGGAGAAGAGGTGCTCGGCATTTATGCAGCGATGGCTTATCTGATTGTAGCCGGCGGCATGGTCATCAGTGCTGTCGGGCAGGCGGCAAGTCCGAGGCTGGCGAATTACTTTGCGGCCGGCAATCGGACGGCCTTTGTGTCGCTGCTTGGAAAAATGGTGCTGGTCGGGCTGGTGGTCGGGCTGGCGGGTATCGCAGTGGCGATGTTTTCTGGCGAGATTTTGCTGACCTTGATGTATGGCGCAGCTTTTGCCGTGCATCTGGAGGCATTTGTCTGGCTGATGTTGGCGGCCCTGCTGACCTATCTTACTTCCTGCCTGGGTTATGGAATGACTGCGATGCGGTATTTTCGTGTGCAGCCGTTGGTTTTTGCGCTGGTTTGTGCAGTGAGTGCGCTGGCATGTTACGGATTGATTCCGCAGTATGGACTGCTGGGTGCTGTCTGGGCTCTGGCTGTTTCGCTGGGGTTTCAGCTGCTGCTATCGTTGATGATTAATGTGTATGGTATTTACAGCCTTCGTGATACTTCGGTGGAACAGGTCGTGCCAGACTCTGCATCTGTTTGAGAAAACGTACATCATCAGGACGGGTTTTATCATGCGTCTGCAAATTTTTGATCGTTGTAAGCGAGCTATTGACATTGGAGCATCGGCGGCCGGTTTGCTCGCCGTATCGCCGGTTTTGCTGACGACCGCTGTTGCGGTTCGAACCACGATGGGGTCGCCGGTTTTGTACAAACAGGAGCGGCCCGGCTTGGGAGGCGCTCCATTTTATCTGTATAAATTTCGGACGATGAAACCAGCGCCGCCGGGCGAGGATGATATTGCCAATCCAGGAGCGCGGATTACGCCGCTCGGGCAGTTTTTGCGCTCGACGAGCCTGGATGAGTTGCCGACGCTTTTTAATGTTTTGCGTGGCGACATGAGTCTGGTCGGGCCGCGTCCGCTTTTGATGCGGTATCTGGATCGATATACGCCCGGGCAGGCGCGGCGCCATGAGGTTCGGCCAGGAATTACCGGGTGGGCACAGGTCAATGGTCGAAACAACGTAACCTGGGAGCAGAAATTTGCGTATGACGTCTGGTACGTCGACCATCGCAGCTTTTTGTTGGACGCGAAAATTCTGGCGATGACGATGCTCAAAGTTGTGAAACGCGAGGGCATCAGTCGTGATGGCTATGTAACGGCGCCGGAGTTTATGGGGCTCAGTGAACCTGGCTATGTCGATTCACTGGCGCTGTTGCTGTCGGGTGCCGGACGCGCTGCCGGAAAAACTCCGGCTGCGGCAGAATAGTGGCCGGGAATGTGTCGCGAGCGACGGCTTGTTAGTTTTGCGTGCAACCGCAAGTAAGCGTCTTGCTTGTCCAATTACCAAAAACAAAGAAATTTCATGAAGCCATCTCAGCAACTGGTTTTTTGTGCCCAGAGCGATCTTGTCACGGAATGCGATCACTGCGTGGTCTCTTTGAGTGAGGCGCGAGACTCGGGACATCTGGAAGCGATTACCGATCATCTGATCGCCTTGTTGAAGGATTTGTACGATTCAAGCATCACCGTTCACAATGACATGATCAGTCGAAGTCGTGTTTCCGTGTTGAGTGAGCTTACGATGAAGCTCAATGTGTACTTCGATCTGGTGCCCCAGGAGTTGCGCAGCTGTATTCTGACGCCTTTTGCCATGTATGGAGGCTCGGCCGGGCAGGTATATGGCAAAGATATTTTGCAGCGACGAAATCGGCACATGATTACCGAGCGAGAACCTTCGGATTTGCTGGCAAGCCTGCAGCAAACGCCCTTTCAGCTCTGGTGCTATCATCACAATCCAAAGGGGAGCTTTGATGTGGCGCATCCGCTGATCGGACCGGAGCAGGCTTCGGCGATTCCAATTGTCGGCGTGATTACGCGCGCCGGGAAAATGACGCGGGAAAGCGGTTATTATAGCGGCTGGCCGGTAAATTTTGAGGGGTTCTGGTTTCTGGCCTGCGGCTATCGTCATGACGAGCAGACCGTCGAAATCGTGAAGCGAAAAAGCGAGCGTGTGCAGGCGTCGAGCAGTGAAGGATACTGGTCGATGTTCGAGCTGATGCTGGTGCATTTGCTGGTCGATCCGCTGGGAAGCAGATATCGCTCGGCCAATCAGCTGGCCAGGCACGATAGTGAGTGGCGCAATGAATATAAGCCGCGTCGGAAAGAAGTGCTCAACAGGGTGCGTGAAGCGGTTGAGCTTGAATTTGATGAGAATCGGGCGCTGACGCCTCATGCGCAGATTGCGCTGCTTACGGAGAGTGAGTCAGAACGTGCGGAGTTTGTTGAGCGCGTTGCCATGGCGCTGGAAGACGTGATTCTGGCCAATCGCGGCCTGAGATCCAGCGAGAAGCCGGTGGTGCTGGCGGATATCCTGGCCTTGTATTGCATGGATGAGCAGGGCGTTCTCAAGGGAACGGAGGGATTGTCGCAACATCCGGTGGCAGTACTGCTATTGGAAGACAAATATTTGGAGCATTCGCCGGTCGACCGCATGTCGCCGATTTCCGATGCAGTGCGTTGGGCACGCACACAACCGGAGGGGCATCCGGCCGCTGCGGCGATTTTGCAGGCGTGGAAAACCTATCGGCAGGAACAGTACTGGCTGGCCGTCCATGGTTTTTCGGTGGGAACGGATTTGAATCCGGAACCTGAAATTCAGGCGTATGGAAAACCTGGCTATATGTCGGATATTTGGGCTGTGTTCGATGACAGGTTTTTGGATACGCCGGTTGCCCGGTTGGCTTCTCGGCATAAGGCAGCGCTGGGGCGTTTTATGCGTGGATATGCGCGCTCCAAGACGTACCGGGAGGATGCGCTGTTGCGGGATTTGCCGACCTACGATTTTGCTTTGCGATATGATGGCGTCGGCGACAAAACCATGCAGGCGGTATTTTCGGCCTTGTTGGAGCACGGGCGCGAGTGGCGCTGGCTAGAAGCCGGGCTGGATTTTATGAGCTATCGGGGCGCTGGTCTGAAAGGCGAAGCGGATGCTTCGGCGGCAGCTTCATTGCAGGCCGGGCTGGATGAGCTGGCCGATCTTTTCGGGTAATTTTTTTCGGGGAATTGGCTGTCTGGACTGTAACGCGTTCATAAGCCGTTGCAGGCGACATCCAATCGATTGCAACGCGTTAATAAGCCGTGCAAAGGACCGCCGATGGGTTGCAACGCGTTAATAAGCCGTTGCAGGCATCATCCAATCGATTGCAACGCGTTAATAAGCCGTGCAAAGGACCGCCGATGGGTTGCAACGCGTTAATAAGCCGTTGCAG
>JBEBUW010000037.1:0-36932 GCA_040393065.1 Lujinxingia vulgaris
GTAGCCCGTTGCGCGGATTCTTCTGATCTACAGCTCAGAAAACTGAAAAGCGCGGTGCATGCGCACCGGGCTTTTTTTGTACTTCGTCGTACCGTTTCTCCAGACCGGAGATCTGGCATGCGAGGCGCGGAACGCTCAGGGTTGGGCGGCGGCGCAGAGCTCGTTGCGGTGCTGGTACCAGATGTGTGTGCCGGGGTGCATGCCGGCGTAGGCGGCGTCGAAGCCGTGTTGCCAGATGCCGCGTTTTTCGGCGATGGCGCGATCTTCGGCGTTGCAGTAGCGGGCCATCATCGGGGTGGGGTATTTGGTGAAGGTCAGGGCAAGGCCGTTTTTGAGGAGGTGGTGGCTGGCGTCGACGGGGCCGTCGGGGGTGTCGACGACGATCCAGGCCAGGGTGCGGTGGTAGGCGTCGCGCTCGCAGCGGTTGTCGACCATGTTGCAGACGATGCGTACTTCGGGCTGGAGGGAGATCAGGTCGCGCAAGGCGCGGAAGGATTCGTAGCCGTAGGGTTCGTTCCAGAACTGGGCGTCTTCGGGATGGCTGAAGTCGGTGTCGTCGGGATCGCATTCCATGCCGGTGGGGCCGGCGTGTTTGGCGCATTCGGGGGTGTTGATGCCCAGCAGGCGGATGGATTCTGCGCCGGCGGCCGTGACGACGGTATCGCCATCGACGACATGATGGATTTTTACCCGGGCACCATGCGTGATGGAGAATTCGTGCCAGGGGCCGGATTCTTCAGGCGGAAACTCGCCGAGCGGGTAGGGGAATCCCAGGTGGTCGTAGGGGCTCGGGGAGGTGTCGTCGGTATCTTCGGTATCTTCGGTGTCTTCGTCTTGAGAAAGCGTATCGTCGGAAGTGTCTTCCGTGGGCCCGACATCATGCCGGGGCGGTTCTACGTCGCTGGAAAAATTGTTGGTCGGCTCGTTGCCCGTGGAGGGATCTTCGGTGGTTCCGCAGCCGGGGGCCAGCAGCCAGAACAGCGCCAGGAGCAGGGCGGCTTTTGTGGAAGCGTGGGCAGGGCGGCGGGCCAGGGCGAGTCGGGGCGTGGGCATGATGAATTTCCGGGAGGGGAGGTTGACCGCGCGGGCCAACAGTTGGTGGCTTGAGTAAGCGAAAGTCAGCCGGAAATGTCAAGAATTGTGAGACTTATGCGGGGCTTGTGCGAGACCTGACCGAGCACACAAAAAAGCCTCGTCCGGGGAGGGGACGAGGCTGTGTGTGCCTGTTGGTGGGCGGAAGATCAGGCGTTGCCGACGTGGAAGGTGAGCTGTTTACCGTCTTCGGCGACGGTGACGACGATGTGGTCGCCGGCTTTGAAGTTGCCTTCGAGGATTTCGACGGAGAGCGGGTCCTGGATGAAGGTGCCGATGGCGCGCTTCAAGGGGCGGGCGCCGTATTCGGGTTCGTAGCCTTCTTCGGTGAGGAAGTCGGCGGCGGCGTCGGTGATTTCGATGGTCATTTTTTGTTCGGCCAGAAGGCGTTGCAGGCTGCGTTTCTGGATTTCGACGATCTGGCGGATGGCGGATTTGTCGAGGGCGTTGAAGACAATGGGCGCATCGAGGCGGTTGAGGAACTCGGGGCGGAAGTGGTCGCGCAAAATGAGTTTGACTTCGTCGGTGAGTTCTTCGCCGGTGGCTTTGCCGCTTAAGTCCATGATCTGGCGGCTGCCGACGTTGCTGGTCAGGATGACGAGCGTGTTGGTGAAGTCGACGCGGCGGCCCTGGCTGTCGGTCAGGCGGCCTTCGTCCATGAGTTGGAGGAGCAGGTTGAAGACGTCGGGGTGAGCTTTTTCGGCTTCGTCAAAAAGCACGACGCTGTAGGGTTTCTGGCGGACGGCTTCGGTCAAAATACCGCCCTGTTCGCTGCCGACGTAGCCGCGCGCGGAGCCGATGAGCGTGTTGACTTTGCTCTGCTCCATGTATTCGGACATGTCGATGCGGACGATGGAATCTTCGGAGTCGAACAAAAATTCGGACAGGGCTTTGGCGAGTTCGGTTTTGCCGACGCCGGTGGGGCCGACGAACATGAAGTTGCCGATCGGGCGGTTTTTGCTCTGCAGGCCGGCGCGGGAGCGCCAGATGGCCTGGCAGATGAGTTCGATGGCGGTGTCCTGGCCGACGACGCGCTGGCGCAGGCGGTCGGGCATTTGCATGAGTTTTTCGCGCTCGCTTTCAAGCATTTTGTTGACCGGGATGCCGGTCCAGTCGGCGATGACGGAGGCGATGTCGTTTTCGTCGACGTATTCTTTGAGCAGGCGTTCGCCTTTTTGGACTTCGTCCAGGCGTTGGCGCGCACGCAGGAGTTGTTCTTCGATGCGCGGCAGGACGGCGTATTTGATTTCGGCGGCGCGGCCGAGTTCGCCCTGGCGCTGTGCTTCGGCGGATTCTTTTTCGGCGGCGCTGAGCTCTTCTTTGTGTTTGGTGATTTCGTCGAGGACTTCTTTTTCGAGCTGCCAGCGCACGCGCAGGCGGGCGGCTTCTTCGCGCAGGCTTTCGATGTCGTTGTCGAGTTTGGTGCGGATTTCGACGGTTTCGGGGTTGGTTGCGCCGGCCAGGGCCATGCGCTCGATTTCGAGGTTGTGGATGCGTCGCTCAACGGCGTCGAGCTCGTGGGGCTTGGAGTCGATTTCCAGGCGCAGATTGCTGGCGGCTTCGTCGATGGCGTCGATGGCTTTGTCGGGCAGCGAGCGGTCCATGATGTAGCGCGCGGTCATTTTGGAGGCGGCGATGAGCGCGTCGTCCTCGATCTGGACGCCGTGGTGGATTTCGTACTGTTGTTTGATGCCGCGCAGAATGGAAATGCAGCCTTCGGGCGTGACTTCGTCGACCTGGATGGGTTGGAAGCGGCGCTCCAGGGCTTTGTCTGCCTCGATGTACTGGCGGTATTCATCGTTGGTGGTGGTGCCGATGCAGCTCAGCTCGCCGCGGGCCAGAGCGGGTTTGAGCAGGTTGCTGGCGTTCATGGAACTGTCGCCGCCGCCGGCGCCGACGAGCTGGTGGAGTTCGTCGATGAACAGGATGATGCGTCCCTGGCTGGCGACGATTTCGCCGATGACGGTTTTGATGCGTTCTTCGAACTGGCCGCGCAGGCTGGTGCCGGCGACAAGCGCGCCGAGATCCAGGCGCAAGACGCGTTTGCCTTTGAGGCTTTCGGGCACGTCGCCGGCCATCAGGCGCTGGGCCAGGGCGGAGACGATGGCGGTTTTGCCGACGCCGGGGTTTCCGATCAGGACCGGGTTGTTTTTGGTGCGGCGGGTGAGCACTTGCATGAGGCGGCGGATTTCGGCGTCGCGGCCGATGACGGGATCGAGTTTTCCTTCGGCGGCAAGCGCGGTCCAGTCTTCGACGTATTTGCTCAAGACTTCGGAAATGGCGGCGTCGGGCGCGGCTACTTTCTGGGCGCTGCGGCCTTGTTTGAGCGCGGCGCGGATTTTCTCGGGGGTTGCGCCCCGGTCGCGAAGCAGGCGTCCGGCGTAGCTGGAGGTCTGGCCGGCAAAGGCGATCAGCATGTGTTCGGTGCTGGTGAAGTGGTCGCCGATGGATTTGGCTTCGCTGCCGGCGGTTTCCAGGGCAGTGAGCAGAGCTTTGCCGACGAAAACGTGTTCGGAGGTGCGGAAGCTTTTGGGGATGAGTTCGAGTTCGTCGATGAGTTTTCGGCCGATTTCTTTGGGATCGGCGCCGATTTTTTCGATCAGGGCCACGACCATGCTGTCGTCCTGCTCGAGCATGGCTAACAGCGCGTGTTCGATGTCGACGTGCGAGTGCTTGAAGGTTGCAGCAAGTGTCTGCGCACGTTCCAGCGCGGTGCGCGCTTTGGCTGTGAATTGCGAGAGGTCGAATTTCTTCGGCATGAACTTACCCTGTGTGCAAATTGTGCGAAAAACCAGCGTGAAAACCATGCGGACGCGATGGCCCGAAAGAGAGCAAACAAAGGAAGCCGAATCTTGCCCTTGAAGCGTTATCTGTCAATGCTCGGCTATCGTAGTTGGAAGTGATTGTGAAAAAAAAGCGCTCCGAGGGGGTTTCGGAGCGCTGATTGCGCGGGTGGATGGTTGTGGGATGGGGAAGACGCCGGGAAATTAGCGTGTGCGGCGGCGCTTCAGACGGTGGATGGCTACGGCTGCGGCCAGAAGCAGGGCGGCCGGCGCGCCGGTGGGGGCTGCATCGTTGTGGGTGGAAGCGACGGCGCAGGAGCTTCGGCCGGCGGGTTCATCCAGAATGACGATGATTTCATCGTCGGGAGTGGCGGAGCCGTTGCCGGAGCCGCTGCCTGGATCGGTGCCCGGGTCGGGATTGGGTTGTGCGGGGGCTGGCTCGCATTTGCCGAGCACGCATTGTTCGCCGGCGGCGCACTGGACGCCGGCGCAGGAGGTGTTGTCACGGACGGGTTCCTGGCAGGCGTAGGAGCTCGGGCACAGGCCGGCGGTCTGGGCGTCGCTGTTCAAGCAGATATACAGGGTCTGGCGGTCGGTCGGGACTTCGAAGCACTGGGAGTCGCCGGGGCACATGCCGCCCTGGGAGCAGAAAACCATGCAGCGGGTGGTGCCGTCGCCGTTGAAGTCAATGCAGTGGCCGTTGCCGCCGCAATCGCTCTGTGTGGTGCAAGTGCGGCAGGCCGGGCAGGTGGAAACGCAGATGGAGTTGGAGCACTGGAATCCCGGGGCGCAGTCGCTGTTGGAGTCGCAGGGCGGGACGACGCAGTCGCCGTTTCGGCAGACCAGATCGTCGGCGCACTGGCTGTCGGCGGTGCAGGGGACTTTTTCGCACTGACCGTCGATGCATTGTTCCTGGCCGGGGCACTGCTCATCCTGCGTGCAGCTGCAGACGCGCGGGTAGAGTGCGCAGACGCCCTGGATGTCGTCGTCGTGCAATTGTCGGGCGCTGGTGCCGCCGGTGTAGGCGTAATACATGGTGGCGCGGCTGAGGTTGGAGTGATCCAGGCCGAGCAGGTGGCCGACTTCGTGGGTGGCGACGGATTGCAGATCGACGTTGCGGCCGTCGCTGCGGAAGGCGTGGTTGTAGCCGTTGAACAAAATGGGCGCCTGCTGGATGGTGCAGTTCTGGTAAAAGCTGAGCAGGGTGACGGCGATGGTTTCCGAGCCGCCGTACTCGCGCGGGAAGGAGTCGTCAGAAAACGACAGAACCACCTGGCCCTGGTTTCTGTCGGCGGTGAGTGTGGTCAGGCCGTCGTATTGTGCGCGGAAATTTGAGCAGCAGGGCTCTTCCCAGGCATCAAACGATGCCTTGAAAACGGATTCGATCGTAGAAATGTCTTGGTAATGTTTGGAGCCGTTCTGGTTGATTTTGTAGCGCACCGGCAGGTTGGTCCAGGTCGGGGCACAATCGTACAAAAAGGCGTAGGCGTCGGCACGATTCGGTGCAAGCAATGCGGCCAGCAAAAGGGCAACGGCGAGTAGAGAGTTTTTGAGAGGGTTGTTGACGCTCATTGTACGCCTCCGTGCGGGGTTACGCCGATTTGCTTGATGCCTGCGACAAGGCTCTGGAGCGTTGCATAGAAGGATTGCTCGCTGGTGGGCCGCTCGTTGATTCCGCTGACGGGTGTGGGATCGGAGGGGAGCACGAAGCTCAAGTCAGACAAATCGCGGCTGATCAGGGCGTCGCCTGACTGGTTGCGGTGCACGGTGTATTTGGCCTGGGAAAGTGCGGATAGATACAGGCGATCATCGCCGGGATGGCCATAGCGTAAAAAGAGAACGACTTCTTCGCCGGGCTCAAAGCGGGCGTCGCCCGGGATGTAGGAAATTTTGTCTTCGTAGGTGCCGCCCCACTGCTGAAAGCGCACGGTCTGAGAGACTTCGCCAAAGAATGCGTGTTTTACTTCGACCGTGGTGTTGGTCAGGATGTGGCCACGTTCTTGATCAAAGAATGATTTTTGCTCGACGATTTTTCCGTGCACGATGACGTCGGAAATTTCGATCAAGCGCGACATATCCGCATAGCGCATGACAGTGGCCGATGCGTTTGCGGTCCAGAGCAAAGCGCCCATCAGTACGAATGTGGCGAGTAGCCATGCGCTGCTTTTGCGAAGTGCGCGGGTAGGAAGGTTTTGGGTGGCCTGTGTCATCGTGATGTTCTCCAACAAATCGTACGGTTGGTTTATCGGGCTTTCAGTCAGTTTTCAGCAGCGCAAGACCGCGCGTTGTGAAGGTTGCAGAGGTGTATAGATGATTCTCAGGCGAAATCCAATCAGACAGGCTTTGCGCCTGGCGCTAGCGTATCATAACGGGTCAGGCTTGGGGCCAGTGTTTGTTTGGAGATGCCTGGTGGGAACGCATGGGTCTACAACGTGTCAGGATCAACAGCGCGGCCAGAAACAGGGCAGTGGGCGCGGCCGGGTGAGAGGACTGCGGCGACAGGGTGGATGTTGAGCAGCCGGTGCTTTGCACGCGAAGGGATCTGGATGGGGCGGGCGCTTGGTCTGGATCTTCTGCGTCGGGAGTCGAGGCGCTGGATTCTTTGCACAGATAGGATTCCGGGCAGATATCTTCGGTTTCGGCGTCGGGATTCAGACAGACAAAGAACGGTCCATCCTCGTCCGAAAGATCAAAGCAGACGGAGTCTCCAGGGCAAGAAAGGTCGTCGGCACACAGAACCAGACATTTCTTGGATTCTTGATAGACATCCAAGCAGGTTCCGCCGTCGCAATCAAGTGAGCTTGTGCAGGGACGACAGGTCGGGCATTTCGAGACGCAGGTGGAATTCATGCACTGAAAATCCTATGCGCAATCGCTGTCGTTGGTGCAGGGTTGTTGGACGCATTCGCCGTCCAGGCAGACGAGGGAGCCTGAACATTCACTGTCTGCCGTGCAGGGGATGTCTTCGCAGCCGTTTGCGCCGCATTGCTGGCCGGGCAGGCAGTCCTGGTGCGTCGTGCAAGCACAGGTTTGGGTATACATTGAGCCGACGCCTCGGATGTCATCGACGTCAAGATACCGGAGTTGTGTGCCGCCCCTATAATACGCATACATACTGGCCTGCGGCAGATTGGAAGGCGGGCCGGTTTACTCCGGCAGTGCGCCGAGTGTGAGCATGAGCTGTAGACGCTCGTTGCCGCGTTGAATTTCTACGGGAACCGAGCGACCGATGCCCAGGTTTGCTGCCAGCCAGGTCAGGCGTGCGGAGTTGGCGATGGGCTGGTTGTCGATTTTTTGGATGATGTCGCCTGGTCGGATGCCGGCCTGCGCCGCCGGACCGCCACTGACAACGCGGGTGACCAGCGCGCCGCCGGGCGTGGTCAGATTGAGTTCGCGGCGAAGAGCATTGGGCACATCGCCGACATACAGCCCCAACCAGCTTCGGCGCACGCGACCTTCGTTTTGCAGGCTGGGTAGAATATCACGCACCATATTGATCGGAATCGAGAATCCCAGCCCCTGGCCACTGGCAATGACGGCGGTATTGATGCCGACCACTTCGCCCTGCGTGTTGAGAAGCGGGCCGCCGGAGTTTCCGGGATTGATGCTGGCGTCGGTCTGGATGAAGTCCTGGTAAAGCAGTTCGCCGCCACCAATCGGCAGGGATTTTCGGCCGACGGCGCTGGTAATGCCGACGGTGACCGTGCTGGTCAGTCCGAGAGGATTGCCGATAGCGATGACCCAGTTTCCTACGCGCAATTTGTCGGAATCGCCCAGTTGCAAAAAAGGCAGGTCCCGGGCGTCACTGAGCTGGAGCAATGCCACGTCGGTTTTGGGATCGGTGCCAATGACCTCGGCATGAAACCAGCGTTCATCGAGCAAACGCACGGCGATTTCGGTGGCGTTTCGCACGACGTGTTCGTTGGTGAGCACGAGTCCATTGGGATCGATCAGAAACCCCGAGCCAAGGCTTTGCTGAACGCGTTCACGGGGCACCAGATCGGGATGGAATCCGGGCGGAAACCGCATCGCGACTTTGGTGCGTGTGTAGACGTTGACCACGGCCGGATGCGTTCGTTCTACGATATCAGCAAAGTCGGGAAAACTTGCCGGCGCGTTAGCGGCCGGAGCCGCTTCTTGTTGTTCTCTTGTTTGTTGTTCTCTTGCGTGTTGTTCGGAGAGCGTGGTTTCTGACGGAGCTTCTGTCTCGGCGTTTGGAGTGGAATCGGTCGCCGGATTGGATTTGCATCCGCTGAATGTGGAGGCCAGAAAAAAGGCGGAGATCAGAAGAAAAGCTCTTTTGTTTCGCATGCGCATCCAGAACATCGTGCCGCCTGTAAAACTTAAGAATTGGTTTTTGTCGCTTCGACGTAGGCCAGGCGGAGATCGTAGATCAGGCTGTCGATGAGCTGTTTTTCTTCTGTTTCCAGATTTCCGCGGGTTTTCTTTTCGAGCATCGTTAAAATTTGAATGATGTTTCGGGCGGCCGGCAAATCGATTTCGCTTTTTCCGGTTTCCGGATCTTCAAATTTTCCCAGATGAAGCATGCCGCTTGTGCCGAGGCTGATGATGAAACCGCCGAAATCCAGTTCCATTTCGCGCGGTTTGGAGGAGTCCACCAGATCAGGCTCGGGCGCAATGTATACGCCGGCATTGTCTCCCAGCGGATAGACGCGATCGCTGGATGGAGCCGGGCCGTTTGATGCTGTTGTGCTTTTTTTAGAATCCTCGCTCATATCCGCCTCGTGTGGGTTATTCGTCGTTATTGGCTTTTAGAATTCCTTCGACGTATTCGGCTTCTACCGGCGCTGCGTTTTCGGACGCGTCGGGCAGTTGAGCCAGGTATTGCTCATATTGTTCGCGTGTGATGCGACCTGTTTCAAGGTTTCTTTCAAGGGTGCGGACATCAAATTGTCGGTCAGTGCTTGTTGGCATGTAACTACTCCAGGTCGCAGATCCAAAGAATGTATCGGTTGGGTATGGTTGGAAGAAATTGCAAAAGACTTCGGCTGCCCGTGGTGCAGCGTTCTCGGGCGACGAAATCGACGCCGGGCACTATATGCACATTTTTATAGATGACAAGGCGCGCACGATGTCCTGCTGGCTTCAAGTATGCGTGGCCAGTGCCTGGTCGATGCGAACAAGGAGTGCACCGCTGGCGCGAGTGCGTTCGTGTTCGAGGAATTCGCGGGCTTCTTGTGGTTCAACCCCGCGGCGCAGTTCGATCAGCGCGACCTGGGTGCGCACGGTATGTGAGTAGGGCGTGTTGGGACGCAGGGATTTGTAGATTTGCAGGGCGTCGTCGTATTTGCCGAGCTCGTATTTGATGTTGGCCAGGTTGAAATAAAGTTGTTCGGCAAGTGTGGGATTGTGGGGGCGCATGGCTTCGAGAGCGCTTTCGAACGACATTTCGGCCTCGCGATAACGCTCAAGCGCGGTATAAATCAGGCCGAGTTTGCTGAGCATTTCGCTGCGCGGCCCGAAACGGCGTAAAAACCACTGTTTTTTGTAGATTTCCAGCAGTTCTTTGTAGTCGCCACGCTGAAATTTTGCATTGAAGGTTTTTTCAAAGGCTTTCCAGCGACGCATCAGAAACAGCGGATACACGAGATAATAGAGCGGCAGCCAGAGCGGAAAAATTAAAATGATCCAGAGCGGTGCGCGAAAGTAAAAAAGAGTCACCATGATCAGCAGGGACAGCGGGACCAAACCTCTTCGCCAGTCGGCCTGCAGGCCGGGCCGCCGTTTTTCTTGCATCGTGAAAACTCCGTGTTGGAATCGAAAAAATGGGTAAAACAAGTGGGTGTAATTGAAATCTGAGGACAAAGTCGACGCACTTTGTATTTTGCGAAAGATTTTCGACCCGCACAATAGTAAGATCGTAGAGAGCTTCCTGGAAGCGCGAGGTGTAAAACAGTGACTGAGATTGAATTCATTCCGTTGTCGGGCGGTGCGCATCTGGGAGCGAATGCGTTTCTGGTGCGCATTTCATTTTCCGTAGAAACATTGCAATCGGACGGGGAGCCGCAGACTTCGACGGTAGAGATTTTGCTGGATGCGGGTGCGACTTCTGCGGAGGAGCCGGCGTGGATGGAGCATTTGCAGCGTCCGGATGTGGTATGGATCAGTCATGCGCACTGGGATCATCTGGGAGCATTGCCGCATCTGGCAAAGCGTCTGGGTCAGCTTACGGTGTTGGCCAGTGGTCCGGGAATTGAGCTGGCTCCGCTGGCGATGACACTGGCCAGTGGCGCGCGGGGCAAGGCTGCGGCGGCACGCAGCCAGGCCATTGCAAGGGGTATGCGCGCGCTCAATTTTCGTACGTACTATGCGTGGAATGAGCTGGTGAAAGGGGGCGCGGCTGCGCCTGTGCGAGTGATGGTGTTTGAGGCCGGTCATTTGCTGGGGGCGGCGATGCTGTTGATCGAAATTGATCGTGCAGAACAGCCGCCGTACAGGATTTTATACAGCGGAGATTTTTGCGCGCACGATCAGGCATGGCTTGCGGGCGCTGCGATTCCGCGGCCGTCGGCGGATTTTCAGATCGATACCTGGATCTGTGAAGGCGTGCTTGCAACGGATGTGGACAGTGATCGGGTGGATTACGCCGCGGAATTGCAAAGCATGGTTGAAAAGTGTTGGTCTCATGTCGGACCGCGCCTGGTGGCGGTGGCTGCGCTGGGAGAAGCGTGCGAAATGGTTGTGGCGCTGAGTCAGGCGAAGGTAAATCGGCAAGAAGCGGACGATTTTTTGATCGTCCACGAGTATTTGAAGCCGATTCTGACGAAGTATGCAGAGCACGGGGCACCTCTACAAAATATTCGTTATGCTGACAGTCGTGTGTGCCGGCAGATGTTGAAGGCCGGCGCTCTGGTTGTGGCCGGTGGTGATACGCTGCAGGTGGGTACGGCGGCCTGCGAGCTGGCGTTGGAGATCGTCGAGGATGCAAAGGCGCAGATTACGATTTTGAATCGTGCTTATGCGCAAACGCCGGCCGGAAAAATTCTGGCGGCTGCTCACGGTGGCAGTGTCAACATTGCGGGGCGTGCATGGAAGGTGCTGGCGACGCGCAATCATTATCATTTGCCTTCGCACGCGCCACGCTGGCAGTTGATCGAAACGGCTCGTGCGCTGGATGCCAGGCAGGTTGTGCTGGTGCATGGCCGGGAGCGACAGCTTTACAGCCTGCGTCGTGCGATGCTTTCCACGCTGGAAAATGTCGAGATTTTGATTCCGAAAAATGGCGAGTTGATCAAGCTGTCAGAGATTTCTTAAAGCCTTCGTGGTCGTGTATTTTCAGCGAAACCTTGGCGAGGTGGCCATCGTCGATTTCGCGAACGGCAATGTGCCAGACGCCGACCTGGATTTGATCGCCGAGCGTCAGCTCTTCTCCCAGTCGCTCGCGTACCAGCTCGTTCAATGTAATATGCGGTGTTTCCGCAAGCTGGATATCGTAAAAATAATCGAGCTGTCGAAGCTGCACTCGAGATTTGAATACGTAATCAATATGGGGAGATAGGGAGAGAGGATTGTCCGAAGTGTCGACAAAGAGACGGTCGACCAGGGCGCGATAATTGTGCTGAAGCACGACGAATGCATGATCTCCATCAAGCAGCACGGTACTGCCAGTGGCAGCAACGATTTTGTTGCCGCGCGTAATCATAACGACCAGCACCCCTTCCGGCAGAGGAAGTTCACGCAGCTTGTAGCCGAGCACGGTTGATTGTTCGCCGATGACATAATCCACGATTTCAGAATCGACGTGGCGTAAGGCTGTAATTTCCAGAGAAACCGGCGCTTCGGGTCGTGCTTTTTGCTGCAATCCCAGCCAGCGTGCGACCATGGGCAAGGACCAGCCCTGTAAAAGTGCTGAGACCAGGACGACAAAGAAAATTACGTCGAAGATCAATCGCGCATCGGGAATCTGATACAGCAAGGGATAAACTGCCAGGATAATCGGCACGGCGCCTTTTAAACCGACCCAGGAAATGAATGCCAGCTCGCGTAAGCTGAATCCAAACCAGGGAACCATGGTAAAAACGACAGCAGGGCGCGCGACGAAGATCAAAACGGCTGCGATCAGCAGAGCCTGCGGGGCCACCATGAAGAGTGAGGAGGGCGTGCTCAGAATTCCGAGCAACGTGAACATGATGATCTGCGCAGTCCAGGCGATTCCGTCATGAAACAGGAAGATGCCTCGTTCAAAGACAACATCTTTGTTGCCGATGACGATGCCTGTGAAGTAAATCGCCAGAAAGCCGCTGCCACCGAGTTTTGCTGTGAGCCCAAACGAGATCAGTCCGATCATCATGGCCAGTACCGGATACAGACCGGCCGCATCGAGATGGATGCGGTTGATAATCGCGGCTCCCAGCCAGCCTACGGCGATGCCGAGCATGCCGCCGATAACCATTTGTTGAAAAAAGAATCCGGTCATTCCAGGGCCAACTTCTATTTTGCCGAGAATGATTTCGATGGCCGCAACTGTTAGAAAAACGGCCATGGGATCGTTGGACGCGCTTTCGATTTCCAGAAGCGCGCGCAGCCTGTTGGTAAGCGCGACGCCTTTGCCACGCAGAATGCTGAAAACGGCAGCAGCGTCGGTCGATGAGATGATGGCGCCCAGCAAAAACGCCTGCTGCCAGGTAATCTTCATAATCCAGAAGGCAGCGGCTGCGGTAATGCCAGCCGTGGCAAGAACGCCGGCAGTGGCAAGGATAGAGGCCGGCTTCCAGGCCTGACGCACATCATGGATCGAGGTGCGTAATCCGCCGTCGAACAAGATCAACGCAAGTGCAATGGAGCTGACTGCAAATGCGACGACATAATTGTTAAATGCAATGCCTCCGATACCTTCTTCACCGGCCAATAAACCGACAGCAATGAAGAATACCAGCGCCGGAACTCCGATGCGGGAGGACAATTTGCTGGACAGTACGCCTACGAAGACAAGAATGCCGGTAAGTAATAAGAGCGTGTCGAGAATCGGCATGAAGCTGGCTCATAGGACAAATAAAAATACTATGGTAAAAGTCTGGCGGGATATTTCACGTAACTTCCAGAGAGGATAAGCATGAAACGCGTATTATTAACGGGACTTTTGATTCTGGCAATTGCCGGATGTGAGAGCAAGAAAGAGACAACGGAGCCAGCGGCGGAAGCCACGGCTGAAAGTGCGCAGCCCGCAGGAATGGTCGAGGTATCGGCGGGAGGGGATCCTTTTGAGCCGCCGATTCAAAAATCTCAGCTTCCTGATGGCGTGTATTATTGTGATATGGGCACGGTTCACTATGCACGTGCAGAGCAGGGCGATAACCGCTGCCCGCTTTGCAATATGATGCTTACGTACAAAAGACCGTCTGGCGAAGCCCCGGCTGCTGAAGCGGCCCCGGCTGCCGAAGATCACGCCGGGCACGACCACGACTAAACAGAAACGTTTACCAGGCAGCGGCGCGCGCTTTTAGATAATCACGATGTTGTTCGAGATCTTCGCGAGTTTTGATCGGAAGGAATCTGGAATGTGCGCCGCTACGTGGAACGACCAGAAATTCGGCTTTCATGGAAGCCGATAATTCACCGGCCAGGCGCTCGAACTGTATCGCTGGCTGTGCAGCAATCATTTTTTCGACCACAAACCAGCTCAGGTCATAATCACGTTGCAGCGCGTCAGCGTTGAATAAAAACGTGTTGGTATTGAAGACCGGAATAGAATCCAGATCAAAGTTTGAGGGGAATCGAAAGGCTTCTACGACCTGAAGATGCCCGTTCACGCGGGCAGGCATACCGCCGCTATCGCCGGAGTATTTTTCGACGGTTTCTATCGTCATTTCGATGCCATGTTGCTGCGCATCGATATGCATGCCGATCACGACCGGATCGAGCATGGCGAGTGCGTTATCGACGTTGGACATCAAGAGGTATTTGCCGCCGCGGCTCTGGAAGGCGTCCAGTGCGCCGCTGCGTGTGATGGCTTCTGGCAAATCTCCGTGACCGGGCGCGTACAATGAAGTTGTACCATCTTTGCTCTGGAAAATGTCACCATCGTGTGTGAGCCGAATGCTGACATTCTGACAAAATGAGAGAAGGTTGTCTGGATTGAATCCAAAGTAATTGTGTTGTTGCAGATGCTCGGCGGTTTTTTCGTGCGTTGCAAAGCTGTTCATCAACAAAACAGGTACATTCGGGCCGTGGCGCCGGGCTTCGAGCAGCTTCAGGCCTAAAAACGAGAGCTGATCGAAAACTTCGACCGTGCCTTTGACCACGCCGCCAAAGCGCGTGGCCATGCCGCCGTTGAGGATCAGCGCACCGACCTGGCCCTGGGCCAGTGCCTCGCGGCCAAGTTCTGCCAGTCGTTTGCCTTCCGGACTCTCTGGCGCGGCCAGCGAACGCAGCTCCTCCGGATGCGGCGCGCTGACCTGCGCCGTCAGACGATTGGTATTCTGGTTGAGTTTTCCGTTTAAAAAGCGTTCCCGTAAAGTAAGAAAACCGGGCAGATCAAAGTGAAATGCGTCCAAAATGGCGCGTTCTTCAGAAGACAGGGGCTTTAAAAAGTCCGCGTCGCTCAAAGGTTTCTCCGTTATCAGTTCCGGCTGCCTACTGGATCGACATGCGATAACTGATCGGGCCGCCTGATTGAATATTAATATAGTAAATTCCTGGTTCGAGCTGGCGCGTAATCTCAAGGCGTCCTTTGTTCGAACTCGCCTGAGCAAGTTCGTTCCCGGTAGCCGTCGTCAAGGTCACGGTCGTATTTTGATCGGCAGGTTCGCTCGAAACGGTGATCGTCAGCCTGGTACTTTTCTCGATCTGGATATAGCGCCAATCGGCGGCATCAGCCGGCGGAGAGAGTTTGTCTCGATGGGTTGTGCCCAGAGAAACTTTTTGCGCCTGCATGCGTGTGCCATCCAGATCGCGTGGTTGAGCCTCCAGGTTTTGCGTCAGGATGAAAGCCCCGATCGTTGCAACAGCCAGACTGCTGAGGAGCGAAAGAGTTCGATATTTTCTTGAGCGAGCTTTCGCCCTAAAAGTATTCATCGGGTAATCCTGTGATGTACAACAATCGACACCAACGCATCTAATCACAAGGATGAATCTAGGTGATCATGCTTCAAGCTGCAATGGTTGTGCGCGTTTGCCGATAGCTTCGCTGATGTGCGCGTAGCCGCGTTCGTCACAGAGTCGGATCAAATCGCGATTGATTCTGCGAACAACGGCCGGTCCTTCGTAAACAAATCCTGTCCAGATCTGCACCAGGCTGGCTCCGGCTTCGATCATACGCAGAGCATCTTCTGCATGAAAAATCCCGCCGACACCAATGATGGGCACACGTCCACGGGTCTTGAGATAGATTGTTGCGATCATAGCACGGGCCGAATCTTGAAGCGGTAATCCAGAAATTCCACCCGAGCCCCAGACGGCATGATCGGCAGAGCGCAGAGGCTCGCGCGCAACGGTTGTATTGGTTGCAATGATTCCGGCAATTTTACAGCGGTGGACAACGTCGAGCACATCATCCAGATCGTCTTCGGAGAGATCCGGAGAGATCTTAAGCAGCAAGGGACGCGGCGACGTGGAATGGCTCCGGGCAAGTTCCTGATTGAGTTGCTGAAGTCTGGTTACAAGATCAAAAAGCGGTGCGCGCTGCTGCAAATCACGCAATCCCGGCGTATTGGGCGAGCTGATATTCACAACGAAATAGCGTCCGAAAGCAAACAGTCGCCGAAAACTCACTTCGTAATCGGCGGCGGCATCGGAGAGTTCAACGATTTTGCTTTTCCCCAGATTGATACCGAGAATGGGCTCGATGCGTGCATTTTGAAGACGTTGCGCAACAGCCCGGCTGCCCTGGTTATTGAATCCCATTCGGTTGAGAAGCGCGCGATCTTCGGGCAGTCGAAACAGGCGCGGCCGCGGATTTCCATGCTGTGGATGTGCCGTAATCGTACCGACTTCGATAAAGCCAAAGCCAAGCGCATGCAGGGCGTTGAAATACCTGGCATCTTTATCAAATCCGGCGGCCAGGCCAACCGGATTTTCGAAGTCAATGCCCCAGAGCTGTTGTTCGAGCACCGGACAACGCACACGGAAATAGCGAGCAAACAGCGCGCGTATCAGGCTGAACCGCATGATCCATGCCAGCATAGACATGGCCAGGCGATGCATAAGCTCGGCATCGAGTGCGAATAAAATGGGGCGGATCAGTCGATACATGCCAGAAAGCCGTTCATAGAAAACTATTTACAGCCTGCGCAGATCCCGCGAAACCAGATATGAGCCTGTTGCAGGGTAAATCCCTGACCGCTGTGTGAGGTGTTGGTTGTCGCATGGAGTAGTTGATCGATGAGAAGGGAGGGAATTTCCAGATCAAAGATCGCATCACATTTTTCGCAGATGGCGTGATGATGGTGCACAACATTGGGATCGAAATACGTCTGTCCCTGATCGGTACATACACGGCGTACCAGACCAACCTGTTCAAAAACTTCGAGGCTATTGTAGACCGTGGCAAGTGAGAGACTTGCGACGCTGCCATCCAGGCGTTGAAAAACTTCCTGAGGTGTAAAATGCGAAAAATGTTCGCAAAACAGGTCGAGAATGGCGGCGCGTTGTGGAGTAAGCTTAAAGCCAGCAGCACGCATTGCTTCTACGCCCCGTTCGTAGAAGTCGCATTGATGATGGCTTGGCTGTTTTTCGAACTCTTGGACATCCATAAACGTTGTGCTCCAGCACAAGACCCGCGAGCGGTAGGTCAGAGTGCTTTGTAGGGGATCGATTTTTCTTTATGCTCGCTACCATCGAATGACAAAAGCAGTCCTTTGTCATCCATCATCGTCTCGATATGAACCGGCCGTTTCCAGATACGAAACAGCGCTTCGAGCACGCCGCGCGCGTAATCTACGCGTAGCTCCGTACCCTCGTATTTATGATGTAGCAACATTTCGCCGCGATTGCGATAGTTTCCATCACGAACATAAATAAAGGGTTGCCCGAAATTGGTCAGAGAATTGAGCAATTTTTGTTTGATATCCTGAAATTCTCGGCTTTCGATTTCCCAGTTACCGCTTTTTCGGTTGTATCCGAAGGTAAACATCTGGTTTCGCCGTGCAAAGTCTTCGGTGAGGAACTCATCGATAAACGTCACGTCATTATAAAGTTTTCGCACGCGGAAAATTTGCTCCTGACCCAGTCCGAGCTCTTTATCCCAGTTGACGCGGCGTTCGAGATCATCGAGTTCTTCCCATTCTTTGCCAAAACGGCCTTTGTTCCAGCGCTCTTCAATATCGCGATACAGAGCGACACCGAGTTTGTAGGGATTCAGCTGTCCCGGCGAGCTGGCCATGACGCGTGAGTTGATGTCGGCGAAATCAATAATTTCGGAATCATCCAGAATTCGCGTTGTCAGGATTTTTGAGTGCCAGTAGGAGGCCCAGCCCTCATTCATGATTTTGGTCTGACCTTGCGGCGCGAAATAATAGGCTTCTTCGCGCAGCATCGAAAGGATGTCGGCTTCCCAGGCTTCCAGCGGCGCATGTTCGAGCAAAAACAGCATGATGTCGCGCTCGGGTTCGCGTGGAAACATCCTGGCCTGCTCGGCTTCTTCGGCCATTTTGCGTTTTTGTTCTTCGATGAATTCGGGAGGGTTGATATAGCCCTCCATATAGTCTTTGGCTTTGAACCTGGGGATTTCTCGATTGCGGAGTTCTTCTTCGCTCAGAGGTTTGCTGCGTCTTTCGATGAATGGACTGTAATAATCGATCAGGTTATCGATCGATAAACAGGTGTCGATAAAATTTTCAACGGCTTCGATTCCTTGCAGGTCGACATAACGACGAATGCGCGCGCCATGATTGGCCATTTCGTCGACCATGCGTCGATTGGTTTTGGAAAAATAGTAGTTGTTTTTAAAGAAATCGACGTGCGCGTAGACGTGCGCAATGACGGTTTTTTGATCGACGAGATTATTGCCCTCCAGCAAATAAGCGTAGGCCGGGTCGGTGTTGATGACCATTTCATAAATTTTGGAGAGGCCGTATTCGTAGCTTTTAGAAAGCTGCTCGTACTCCATGCCAAAACGCCAGTGAGGATAACGCGTCGGAAATCCACCAAAGGCTGCGATCTCGTTCATTTGTTGGTAATCGACGGATTCAAATATCGTCTCAAAAAAGTCGAGACCGAACTCGATGGCGACGTCTCGAATCTTTTCGATCACTTCCTGAAGGTGCGGCGGTATGGTTTTCATCACTGGACTGGCTACCTGTTAAGAAAATTACAGCGTCGAGCTGACCAGAATCACAGACCTTTTCCGAGAAACTCTTTGATGGAGTCGTAAATCGCATCGCGATTTTTGATCTCAGAGACGATGACACGTTCATGTTTGCTGAAGTGTTCGTTGATGTCTTTGATAAACTGACCAGAGCCATAGGGGGATTCGACCTGACCGTAACAAAACATGTTTGCGCGCGGTAACAGGTCGTTGTTGAGCAGTCGCATACACTCGCCGGTGTCATCGACCGACCAGTTGTCGCCGTCCGAAAAGTGAAACAGATACGTGTTCCATTCTTCTGAAGCGTATTCTTCTTCAAGAATGCCCAGAGCGAGTTTGTAGGCACTGGAAATCATCGTGCCACCGGATTCGCGTGTTCTGAAAAATGTTTCGCGGTCGACCTCGCGGGCGGTGGCATCATGGATGATGTAGCGACTTTCAATGCCTTTGTATTGGCTGCGCAGCCAGGTATCGATCCAGAAGGATTCAATGCGAACGATTTCCTTTTGCTCGTCGCCCATCGAGCCAGAAACGTCCATCATGTAGATGATCAACGCATTGGATTCTGGAATCGATGTCTCTTTCCACGAGCGGTAGCGGCGATCTTCCTTAGCCGGGATGATTACCGGGTTGTCGGGATCATATTCACCCGTGGAAATCATACGCTGTAGAGCGGCTTTGTAAGTGCGTTTAAAATGGCGCAGGCTTTCCGGGCCGGAAGTGCGAATGCCGGAGTAGCGATCGCGCATGGTTTCGATGCGTTTCATGCCTTTGGGCTGAATATTAGGCAGTTCGAGTTCCTCGCCCATGATCTGTGCGAGTTCTTCGAGACTGACATCGACCTCAACGCCGTGTTCGCCTTCCTGATTGCCAGCAGGACCCGTCTGGCCAGGAGATTCTTCGCCGGAACCAAGCGAATCACCGATTTCTCCGTCTCCCTGACCGACACCGCCTTGTTGCTGCTGGCTGAAACGGAACCTGGGGATATCGATACGAGGCAGGGGAACCTTCACCAGGTCTTTACCCTGACGGCCGGTAATTTCACCCTGACTCATATATTTGCGCAGATTATTTTTGATCTTTCCGCGCACGATTTGCTTGAAGCGACGGTGATCCTGCTTGATTTTATTGAGTTCTGTCATGCTGATGACCACTGAATAAGAGAGGATGTCCGACTTCAGGATTGCTTGGCGTCACCACGAGCAAAGATACTGGCGACGAAATTGAGTACATCGGTAGCGGATTCGTCGTTGTAGCCGTAGTCGCGGATCAGGCGTTGTTTGACGATATCGATTTTCTCCTGGGTTTCGCGGTCAACGACATTGGAGACTACGCTTGCGAGTTTGATCGAGTCTTTTTGATCTTCAAAAAGCTTGAGTTCAAGCGCTTTTCGCAGTCGTTCGTTGGTCTGATAGGTGAACTGTTTGCCGTCGATGGCGAGTGCACCGATGTAGTTCATGATTTCACGGCGGAAATCGTCTTTGCGGCTGTCAGGAATATCAATTTTTTCTTCGATAGAGCGCATCATCCGCTCATCAGGCTCTTCGTATTGTCCGGTGTATTTGTTGCGGACTTTTTCGCGCTGCGTATAAGCCTTGATGTTGTCGATATAATTGGCGCAAACCTTGCTGATTGCCTCTTCATCGGCAGAAATGGCGCGTTGCACTTCGTTTTTCACGATGTCTTCGTATTCCTGTTTTACAACGGCCAGAAGCTCACGGTAGCGACTGCGTTCGTCTTCGGAATTGATCAGGCCATGACTTTTCAGACCGCTTTCCAGCTCATTGAGTACGAGGAACGGATTGATGGAGTTTTCGGTTTTGTCGGACACCAGCGCGTTGGAGAGTTTGTCCTGAATGTAGCGTGGACTCACTCCGGTCAGTCCTTCGTGGAGCGTTTCTTTACGAAGTTCTTTGACGTTGTCCTGGGTATAACCGGTGAGGCTTTTTCCATCATAGAGTTTTAGTTTCTGAAGCAACGTCAGGTCGTGTTTCTTGGGATCTTCCAGGCGTGTGAGAACTGCCCACATCGCAGCGACCTCGATCGTGTGCGGTGCGATGTGCTTTCCTTTGACCTTTTCGTTGTTGAAATCCTTTTTGTAGATGCGGATTTCTTCGGAGTATTTGGTGATGTAGGGAATGTCGATTTTGACGGTTCGGTCGCGGAGTGCTTCCATGTACTCGTTGCCGAGCAGGCGGCGGTATTCGGGCTCGTTGGTGTGCCCGATAATGACTTCGTCAATATCAGTCTGGGCAAACTTCTTGGGTTTGATTTTGCGTTCCTGGGTGGCGCCGAGCAAATCGTACAGGAAGGCAACGTCAAGTTTTAGAATTTCGACAAACTCAATGATACCGCGGTTTGCAACGCAGAACTCACCGTCGAAGTTGAAGGCTCGCGGATCGGAATCGGAGCCGTAAATCGCAATTTTTCGGTAGTTAATATCGCCGGTCAGTTCGGTAGAGTCCTGGTTTTTCTCGTCTTTGGGCTGAAATGTGCCGATACCGATGCGGTCTTTTTCGCTGAAAAGCAGTCGGCGCACGCGGACATGTTCCATGGCACGCGTCCAGTCGCCGCGATAATGTCGCAATAATTCGCGGAAGATAAATCGGCTGGCCGGATTCAGATCGCCACGAACACGAATTTCATAGCTCGAATCACTCAGGCCCAGATCTCTAATAGCCTGCTCTCGCCATTCGGAAGGGATAAGTTTCAGGGGTTCTTCGTTCATCGGGTCATGGAAAATTTCCTGACCGCCGGTAAGGTGCTGCAGGCTTTCCGGCATATGCCAGGAAAACGTATAGAGCTTGCCGCTGTCTGTTTTGGTGTATTCTTCGAGTCCTTTCTTCAGCAGGCGAGCGATTGTGGATTTGGCGCTGCCGACAGGGCCGTGGAGCAGGATGATTCGTTTTTCTGTTCCGTATTCGTTGGCGGCTGATTTGAAGACATTCACCAGACGCATCAAGGGAATATCCAGGCCGTACACGGCATCAGCACCGTTGTTGGCTTCGTCTTTGAAGAAATTGTAACGGACAACCTTTTTCTTGTTGTCGATGTATTCTTCGGTTCCGTAGGAGGTCACCATGTCAAAAATGCGCTGGTAGGCATTTCGGACAATGGTGGGTTCTTCGCGGATCAGATTGAGATAATCCTCGAAACTGCCCTCCCAGTTTAACTCGCGGTATACGTCAATATCATGGTGACGACCGATTTTATGCAGCATGCTTTCTCTGGCATTCATAGAAGATCTCTCCTGACTTCACGAAGTTTTAGCGCGACAGAATATCCCGCTTTCCCATGCATTCAGACAACGTTCGGCGAATATGACGCGGCGGTGTCGGCGGATTTGCGATATTATGTGGCAGATTCGGCAAATTACTTGCTGTGCTACTCATGCAGCCAATTTCGTGCGTACCAACGTATATCTTCAGTCTACCGCTCCTTTCTGCATGTTACAAAGGCTGAATTCTGAGGCATAACGTCTCTACGCCACTCAGCATCCTTATGAACAGCTGTCCAGCGGAACTCTATTTCATTGGACGAAGCAGATTGGCCTGAAGAATGTGCACGAGTCATAAAAGGCAACCCGAAAAATCAAGTTTTTGGATCTTTCTATGTGCTGGCTCCGGTCATTCGGATTCGGGATCGGCCTGCGTTTCTGCTCGCCGCTGTGTCAGTTCCAGCAGGACTTTGCCGGTATCCTTGGGGTGTACAAAGGAGATGAGTTTGCCGTGCGCACCATCAAGGGGGCGGTCGCTCAGCAAGCGCAAGCCACCGGCTTCCACTCGGGTGCGTGCGGCATGAATATCTTCGCAACCCAGGGCAATGTGATGAAATCCTTCACCGGTTTTTTGAAGAAAGCGGGCGATCGGGCCTTTGTCATCGAGGGGTTCGAGTAGTTCAATCATGGATTCCCCGATTTTTAGAAAAGCGACACGGACTCCCTGGGATTGGACTGTTTCTTCGCCCAGATACTCCAGGCCCAGGACATCGCGGTAGAAGGGAAGTCGTTCTTCAATACTGTGTACAGCGATGCCAATGTGATCGATTTTTTCAATCATGTAAGAATTCTCCAGATAGATATTATTACGAAGTCTGATGGCAGAGGGTGCCGAGCAAGTCAGCGACAATCAGATATTCTGAATCGTAGCGCTGGATCAAGGTGGGAACTGTGTCGAGAACCTGAAAATCTAGAAATTTCAGGTGGATGCAGTTTATGTCCGGGTTTTACTATAGCAGGTCACACCACGAAGGCGGTTCTGATCGTCGGAGCGCATGCTTGTCAGGGAAAATCCTGAGACTGAGAGTTGGGGAGAGCGTTGTTATGCCATTGACATGGGAGGTGAATTTGCGAAGATCTTTTCTTGTATGGTAAACTTTATGAAATCAGTGCCGTGAATATAGAGCAGTCTACAGATTCCATTTTCAAAGGGTTTTGCAAGGAGGATGGAGGATGTTGAGGGAAGGATGTACTGTTGAGCGTATTGAACGAAGAACATCGTATTTTGGTTGAGCCTGGCATGATGGCGGACGCTCTGGATCGGCTGATTTCGTATTATCAGTTGAACGGGTACGAAGCTGTGGACAAAGATTCGGAGGAAGCCTCTGAAGTGGTTTGTTTGCAGCGCGGAGTGCGGGGTGCCGGATGGTACAGTTCGGAAATGACGGCGTTATTTACTGAACTAGAGATTGAGGTGGAGGGGGATGAGATTGTTTTGCGATATGCGGTGGATGTGAAAGGGCAGCGACTCAATAGCGGAGACCGGGCTTTCTGGGGACAGGAAGCGCGTCATGCAAAAGATGTGGCAAGCGGCAATGTGGAAGCGGTGGATTTGAGGCCTGTTGAGGCGAAACGTGTGGCGAAGGCGTTGAAGCGTTTTTATCTCAATGGCGTCTGGTTTACGATTATTTTTGTTTTGTTTGTATTGCTGTTGATTTTATTGGGTGTTTTCTGAAAAAAAGAACGGCTAAGTATATAGAATTATTCACTATTTCTTGAAATGGCGAGGGGAGTATGGGGGTTCTTCGGTTGACGATTCAGCCGTCGGAAGGGGGAAAAGCGAATTCGGTCAGTTTTGATCAGACACCTGTGACGTTGGGGCGTAGCTCACGCTGTGATATTCGCTTGCCGTATCAGATTATTTCGAGTCATCACCTGACGTTTACGCGTGAGAATGGTGGTTTTCAGGTGGTGGACGTTGGTTCGACGAATGGGACGTTTCTTGGCGATGTGAAGTTGACGCCGAATGTTCCTGCGGAGATCAAGTCGGGCCATGCACTGCGCATTGTTGATTTGAAGATTCTGGTGGAGATCGAGGAGGCAGAAACCAAGAGCTTTTTGTCGGAAGGATTTACGCTGGCGGAGTCGACGACGATGTTGCGTAAGATGATGTCGGAATCTCTGATGCCGAAGAGTCTTTCTGATCAGGAAATTGCGCATTTTCGGGTGGTACGTGGTTCTGGAGCCGGAACATTGATTCGGTTGGAGGACGATCTGGTGGAGGGCTGGATCGGTTCCGCGGCGGATTCGCTGGTGCGTGTGGAGGGTGCGGGGCTGGCAGCACGGATCGCTGCGGTGAAGCGCAGTGGAGATGGCTACGCGATTGAGTTGGCGGCCGGGTGTGATGATTTGATTCGCATCAACGATGCATTGTGCAAGGCGTTGCAGCCGTTGCGTCATGAAGATCGGCTGGTGATTGCGAACACGGAGCTGGTTTTCTGTGATCCGTTGGAGGCTCATCTGGCGGCGTTGGATTTTCCTGCGGGTGCACCGGCTGTTGCGGAAGTTTCGGCGGGTGAACCGGCTGTTTCGGATGTTTCTGCCGGGGCTTTTTCTGCGGAGGCAGTCGAGGCCGCCAGGGAAGAGCCGGTTGCGGAGAACAACGAGAGCCAGGAAGCTGTCGCGGCGGATGATTTGTCGGCAAAGCCTGAGGAGAAGAAAGCTGCAAAAGGAAAAACCCCAAATCGAGAGCCGCTGGGGATGCTCGAGATGGGGTTGCTGGCCTTCAGTGGTGTGTTGATGATGGCCGGGATTTTGCTGTTTTTGTATCTGTTTGAGTTTCTCTGAGGTTTTAGACTTCGAGGATTTCTTCTTCTTTGCTTTTCAGCGTGGCATCGATTTTGGAGGTGTACTCTTCGGTGAGCGCGTTGATTTTCTCAAAGCCTTTGTGCATTTCGTCTTCGGTGATCTCGGAAGATTTTTCGAGTTCTTTGAGGAGATCGTTTGCGTCGCGGCGCTGATTGCGAAGAGCGATTTTGTGATCTTCACCGACGCGTTTGGCGACTTTTACGAGTTCAACGCGGCGTTCGCCGGTAAGGGGCGGAACGGGTACGCGGATCAGGACACCATCGTTGGAGGGGTTGAGGCCGAGGTCGGCCTGCATAATCGCGCGTTCGATGTCGCCGATCAGATTTCGCTCCCAGGGTTGGATCGTGATCATTCTGGCTTCGGCAACGCGCATGGTAGCGACCTGGCTGATGGGAGTGGGCTGACCGTAGTAGTCGAGCCGTACGCTGTCGAGCATGCCGAGGTTGGCGCGTCCTGTACGAATTTTGGCCAGCTCACGGCGGAGTTCGCTGAGAGTTGTTTCATACGAAGATTTTAGATCACTGAGGATTTCGGGGAGCATAGTACCTCCTTGGAATGAAGCGTTGGCCAGGCGCTCAGACGTCTGACAGGTTTGTTGATTGAAGTCTTATTGGGAGCGATCTTCGCTTGCATAGATCAGGGTGCCGATTTTCTCGCCCATAATAACGCGTTTCATGTTACCGGCCTGGTGGAGATCGAAAACAATGATGGGCAGACGATTTTCCATGCACAGGCTGATGGCAGTAGAATCCATGACGCGAAGGTTTTTTGCCAGAACGTCGATATAAGTCAATCGTTCAAATTTCACGGCGTCGGGATTTTTGTGCGGATCGCTGTCATAGACGCCATCGACATTGGTGGCCTTGATGATGATATCGGCCTGAATTTCCATGGCGCGCAGGGCTGCTGCGGTGTCGGTGGTAAAGTAGGGATTTCCGGTGCCGGCGGCAAAGATCACCACGCGCTTGTGTTCCAGATGTCGGGTGGCACGACGGCGGATGTAGGGTTCGGCTACTTCTCGGATTTCGATAGCGGTTTGTACACGGGTGGGCACGCCGATGCGTTCAATGGCGTCTTGCAGGGCCAGCGCATTGATGACGGTGGCGAGCATGCCCATGTAGTCGGCGGAAGCGCGGTCCATGCCGGCGGTGCTTCCGGCGACGCCTCGGAAGATGTTTCCGCCGCCGATGACGATCGCGACTTCGAGTCCCAGTTGTTGGATTTCTGCGATTTCCTGGGCGAAGGTCGTGAGTCGCTCCGGGCAGATTCCGTAGCCGCGGTCGCCTTGCAGGGCTTCACCGGAGAGCTTGATCAGAACACGATTGAATCGGGCTTGAGTCATTGTGTAGTCGTCCTGGTTGGGTGCAGTAAAACGTGGTGAATAGGGTGCAAAAAAAGAGCGCCCAGGCGGGGGCGCTCTCAGGGAACAAGGGAAAGTCTTATTTGCTGCTGCGAAGCTGCTCGGCGACTTCTTCGCTCAGGCTTTTCTCTTGCTTGCGTTCGATGCCTTCACCAACTTCGTAGCGAGCGAAGCCGGCGATGGTAACGCCTTCGTAGCGGCTTTGAAGCTGGCTGATGGTGATGTCGCTTTCTTTTACGAAAGGCTGGTTGAGCAGGCTGCTCTCGGCGCACCATTTGGCGACCTGGCCGGCGACGATTTTGGGGATGATCGCGGCGGGCTTGCCGGATTCCTCAGCGGCTTCGGTGAAGAGACGCTCGCGGGTAGCGCGAACGTCGGCCGGGATTTCGTCTGCCGTCAGGTACGGAGGGTTCATGGCGGCGACGTGCATGGCGACATCGCGAGCAAAACCTTCGACCTCTTCGCCGGTTCCGCCTTCGACGTGAACCAGAACACCGATCTGTCCGCCGGCGTGGATGTAGTCAGCGACAATACCGTTGGTGGCTTTGAACTGTACAAAGCGACGGGTCGAAATTTTCTCACCGATCGTGTGGATCTGCTCGCCGGTGTATTCGGAAACGGTTTTGTTCATGCCCGTTACGTTGGTGCCTTCGAGGGCTTCGACATCGGCTACGCCGGATTCACCGATCGTGGTGGTGATCGTGTTTACGAAGCTCTGGAACTGCTCGTTGCGGGCGACAAAGTCGGTTTCGCAGTTGATTTCGGCCATGGCGCCGGAAGTCTTGTCGGCGGACAGCCAGGTGCCGATGAGACCTTCTGCGGCGATGCGTCCGGCTTTTTTGGCGGCAGCGGCAGCGCCGGCTTTCTGCAGAATTTCGATAGCGGCATCGAGATCGCCATTGGTTTCCTGGAGAGCTTTTTTGCAATCCATCATACCAGCGCCGGTAATTTCTCGAAGCTCTTTAACCTGCTGTGCAGTAATCGTCATAACTCGTTGCTCCTTACAAAAGCGTGTGTTGCGAAAAAAGGGTCGATTCAATCGAAGCGGTACGTGGGTTTCCCGGCGAAGATCGCTTCAAAGATAAGGATTCTTTGTAAAAAGCGATGATTCGCCGGGGTCAACCGGGGTAAGAATCAGGCCTCGGATTCGCCGGACTCTTCACGGCGCTGCTCGGGACGCGAGACGCGCTGGACTTCGGGCTCGGGCTTGGCGTCGGCCTTCTGGTCGGCAGCGGCAGCCTGGCGCGAGCCACGCGCGGTTTCTTCGCGGCGTGCGCTGGCAAGCTGTGCACCTTCGAGGCAGGCTTCGGCCACGGCGGAGGCGAAAAGGCGGATGGCGCGGATCGCGTCGTCGTTTCCTGGGATCACGTAGTCGATGTTGCTCGGATCGCAGTTCGTGTCGCAGATGGCAACGATGGGGATTCCGAGTTTATTCGCTTCGCTGACGGCGATGTCTTCCTTTTTGGGGTCGACGATGAACAGAGCGCCGGGCAGGGTGGTCATTTCGCGGATACCACCGACGTTGTTCTCAAGGCGTTCACGTTCGCGAGCGAACATCAGGCCTTCTTTTTTGGTGTAGCGGGCGATGGTGCCGTCGGCCTGCATTTTGTCGAGCTCGATGAGGCGATCGGTGGAGTTACGGATCGTGCGCAGGTTGGTGAGGGTTCCACCGAGCCAGCGGTTGACGACGTAGAACTGTCCGGCGCGCTCGGCCTGCTCGCGGATTGCGTCCTGAGCCTGCTTTTTGGTGCCGACGAACATCACGCTCTGGCCTTTGGCGGCGACGTTGGTGATGAAATCGTAGGCTTCGGCGAACATCCGAACCGTCTGGCTTAGGTCGACAATGTGGATTCCGTTGCGTGCGCCGAAGATGTAGGGACGCATTTTGGGGTTCCAACGATTGGTCTGGTGGCCGAAGTGAACACCGGCTTCAAGCAGGTCGCGCATGGTAACTTGTGTCATTTTTTCTTTCCTTTTCTACTTACATGATTTGTTGTTCTTCCGTCTCTTTCATCCGAAAGTCCCACCCTGGGCTGGTTTTCTGCAGGCAGAATTTTTACCGGCTTTCCGGGCACGCGGGGCATTCGTCGGGAGACGTGCGAATTTGGCGCCCCGTCCGTAGCATAGCAGTACGCGAAGGGCAATTAAGAATTTACCGGCTTGACAAAATGCGATTTTGTAGACGTGTGCCCGAGCTTCAAAGAAGCGGTGCGATGGTGGTGAAAGCAGGCTGCGTCAGGTATTGAGGATGCAGAATACTGGTTCAAATGGGCCGACGCGTCGAGCGTTGGTGATTGTGTGAGTGAGAGTGCGGGAATGGAGTTTTTCCCTGGTTTTGATCCGGCATCCTGGGAGTGGACGTTTAGCTGGTGGACGGTCTTGTCGTGGGCGGGCAAGTTGCTCGGCATCGCGTTTATCCCGTCGGTGCTGTTGCAGCGCGGGACGCGGCCGGTGGCGGCGCTGACGTGGATCTTGTGTCTTTTGACGTTGCCGTTTCTGGGCGTTTTTTTGTGGTGGGGCATGGGCCACAATTATGTAAAGCGGCGGAAAAAGCGGCGTTCGCGCTCGCAGGCGCATTTGCATAAGAGTTTTCATGCGCTGGCGGCCCGGGGCAATGTGCCGGAGGGACACTGGGCGGAAATGGACAAGATGCCTTCGGGGCGCGACGCGTTGATCCGGCGTGAGAATCTGGCGTTGCATGATGAGCACGGAATCTTTCCGTTTACGCATGAGAACGGGGTAACGATTTATCAGAATGCGGAAACGGCCTACGACGCTTTTGAGGAGGCGATTCGGGCGGCCCGGCATCATGTGCATATTCAGTTTTATATCTGGCGCAGTGATGCGACGGGGCGGCGGTTTCGAGATCTGCTGGTCGAGAAGGCGCGTCAGGGGGTGGAAGTTCGCGTGTTGTACGATGCGGTGGGCGGCTCGTCGGTGGATGGGGATTTTATGGGGAAAATCCGCCGGGCCGGGGGAAAAACGGCGTCTTTTTTGCCGGTGCAGATTTTCACGCGTCGTTTTCAGCTGAATTTTCGCAATCATCGCAAAATCCTGGTGATCGATGGAGAGGTTGCGTTTACGGGCGGGCTGAATCTGGCGGACGAATACGAGGAATGGTCGGATCTGGCGTGTCGGCTGGATGGGCCGGTGGTGATCCAGTTTCAGGAGGTGTTCGCGGAAGACTGGTATTTTGCGACGAAAGAAGATCTGGTGGAAGAGCGCTATTTTCGGGCGTTGCCGGAGAAGCCTCTTTATAAGGAGCTGGTCGAGGACGGTTTGCCAAAGGGCGAACAGGCAAAGGACGAGCAGGCAGAGCCGGCGCAGATTGCCAGGGAAGGTGCGGCGCTCGCCGAAGAGGCGGCCAGAGGGGCTTTGCAAAAGAGGGGCGGGCCGGATTGGTTGGCGCTAGCGCGACGCGAGGCGCTGGCGAAGCGTTATGTCGTGCGCGCTCGCGTGGTGGCCAGTGGGCCGGATGATCCGCTGGCGGTGATTCAGAAGATGTTTTTCAAGGCGATTACGAGTGCGAAGGAGCGCCTTTATATTATGACGCCGTATTTTGTGCCGGACGATGCGCTGATGACTGCGTTGCAGATGGCGGCGATGCGCGGGGTGGATGTGCGGCTGGTGATTCCGGCAAAAAGCGATGTGCCGCTGACGCAGTATGCGGGGCGCTCGTATCTGGAGGCGTTGTTGATGGTGGGCGTGCGCGTGTTTGAGTACGAATACCGGATTTTGCACGCCAAGATGTTGTTGATGGATCAGAAGGTTACGATTCTGGGCAGTGCGAATATGGATATTCGGAGTTTTCGGTTCAACTTTGAGGCGAATGTTGTGCTGGAGTCGGAAGAGGTGAATCGCGTGATGACGCAGCTGTATTCGGACGCGATGTTGAGAAGTCTGGAATTGCGGCTGGATGTTTTTCGGCAGCGCTCGCGCGGGGAGCGTTTGTTGGAAGGTGCGGCGCGGCTGTTCAGTCCGTTGCTGTAATCGGTGAAATTATCAGGGGGAGAGTGGGCGAGTAATCTTGTTGGATCTTGTCGTGCGCAGAGGTGCGCGTTAGGGAAGGGGCGATTTTTGCGGTGGTGGATCGAACTGAGAGCAGGAGACGACAATGATTCAGCGAGTAAAGAGTCTGGCGGAGCTGGTGCTGCCAAACGATGCGGTGGTGGTGGCGGACGCGAGTTTGCCGGGGTGGCTTCTGGAGAGTTTTGAAGCGCCGATTCTGGTGGAAGCCGGCGAGTCGCTGAAGACATTGGGGCGGTTGGAGGCGTTGGCGGAGGAGGTGTTGGAGCGGCGCTCGAGTCGGCCGCTGACGCTGGTGGCGGTGGGCGGCGGTTCGGTGGGGGATGCGGTCGGGTTTCTGGCAAGTGTGCTCTGGCGCGGAGTCAGTCTGTGGCATGTGCCGACGACATTGCTGGCGATGGTGGATTCGGCGCATGGCGGCAAAACGGCGGTGAATCTGGGGCTGGCGAAGAATCAGCTCGGGACGTTTTATGTGGCGCAGCGTGTGGTTCTGGTGGAGGAGATTCTGGCCGGGTTGCCGTTTGCGATGCGGGAGGACGGGCTGGCGGAACTGGTAAAAGGACTGTGGCTGGGGGACGCAGCGGCGCTGGATCTGTTGGATGCCGAGGGCGGCGTGGGGGCGCTGGCGCGAGGATCGTTTGAGGTGGTGGGGGAGCGTTTGATGACGCTTCTGGAGCGGGCGATTGCGGTGAAGCTGGATGTGGTGGCGCGCGATCCCTTTGAGAAAGAGGGTGTGCGGACGATTTTGAATCTGGGGCATACCGCTGCGCATGCGCTGGAGCTGGCGTTGGGATTGACGCACGGGCAGGCGGTAGCATGGGGCTTGCTGGCGGCGGCGCATCTGTCGCACGAACGCGGCGGGCTGGCAGCGGAGGCGGCGCAGCGTTTGTATGAGCAGGTCGTTCCGCTGTTGCGTTATGAGGGGGCGTTGTTCGGGGAAGGGCTTGAGGAGGCGGTGTTTGTGCAGCTTCTGGAGCGTGACAAAAAGCGGGTGGATGGGCGGTTGAGGTCGGTGCTTTTGCGCGGGGCCGGCGAGCCTTTTGTGACGGGGGAGGTAACGGCTGCGGACTGGTATCGGGCTTTTGCGGAAAGCCTGCAGGCCTGGAAGCACGGGGCGCTGACAGTGAGTTTTGCGCCAGAAAGGTCCGGGAAATTGCCGGTGCGATTGGATATTTCTGCGAGCAAGTCGGAGCTGAATCGGCTGCTTGTGATTGCATATTTGAGGCCGGGGAAAACAGAAGTTCTGGGGGAAAGTTCGTGCGATGACGTGGTGGCGATGCGGAACGGGCTGGCCGCGTTGCGGGCTGCGGGCGATGACTTTGCCGCGCTCGATTGCGGTCTGGGCGGGACAACGTTTCGGTTTTTGCTGGCAGTGGCGGCGGCGCGGCCAGAGCCTACGCGTTTGTATGCGGCGAAGCGTTTGTTGGAGCGTCCGCAGCACGATCTGGTGAAGGCGTTGCGGCAGGCAGGCGCAGAGATCGAGCCGTTTGCAGAAGATGAAAACGGTCAGGGATTTGAGGTGCGCGGCTGGGATGTGTGGCCGGAGGGATTTGTGGTTTCGGCGGAGCAGTCTTCGCAGTTTGCGTCGGCGCTGGCGTTGCTTTCGGCCAGCGGGCGCAAATTCTGGCTGGAAATCACCGACGAGATGGTGAGCGAGCCGTATTTTGTGATGACGCTGGAGCTTTTGCGGCAGGCCGGGGTTTCGTGCGAAGTCCAGGGCAGGCGCTGCTGGTTTGCGCCGACGCCGGCATTGTACGAACCGTGTACGCTGGCGGCGGCGGTGGACGCGAGCAGTGCAGCCGTCTGGGCTGTGGCGGCGTATTTGCGGCCCGCGTTTGCGGAAACGATCGTGCTGGAGCGTGTGTCTTCAGCGCAGAAGAGCTTGCAGCCAGATATTGCGATTCACGGATTTTTGGAGCGGTTGCGCGCGGCCGATCAGATTTCAGCAACGAACGCAGAAGCACCGGAGGTGGCCTTCGATTTGAGCGCGTGCCCGGACCTGGGACCGGTGCTCGTGGTGGCAGCGCTGGGAAGTCCGTGCGCCGTACGAATTTACGGTGCGGAGCATCTGCGACACAAGGAATCCAACCGCATCGAGGAGTTTGTGGAGTCGCTACGCCTGGTGGGCATTACTGTGGAAGCGACGGCGGACGGGTTTTATGTGCCGGCCGGTGTGCAGCGGGCGCGGTCGGGCGAGCGGTGGAAATCCTGGGGAGATCACCGGCTGGCGATGGCGGGATTGCTGCTCACGTTGGGAGGGGCGAGTTTGATTCTGGAAGATCCGTGGGTCGTGGCCAAATCGTACCCGGAGCTGTTTTCCCACAGCCTTTCCCTCGGCTGGGCGGTTGGGCGGCGGTCCTAAATCGACGATCGCTTTGCCGGAACCGCTCGGGACGGCCTATCAGGCCTATCCCTCGGGATTCCGGCTTCGCGCTCCCCGATTTATGACTCGCCGCAGATCGTTGGGTTGGCGCTGCTGGTTGGGCGGCGGTCCTAAATCGACGATCGCTTTGCCGGAACCGCTCGGGACGGCCTATCAGGCCTATCCCTCGGGATTCCGGCTTCGCGCTCCCCGATTTATGACTCGCCGCAGATCGTTGGGTTGGCGCTGCTGGCGCAGCGGGCTGCTGGCGCAGCTTTGGGGTGGTGCTGCTGGCGCAGCTGGTTTGGTTTGGGCTGCTGGCGCAGCGGGCTGCTGGCGCAGCGGGCTGCTGGCGCAGCTTTGGGTTTGGGCTGCTGGCGCAGCGGATTGATTGGTGAAGGGGTCAAGGGGCGCTCGGGCAGATTTTTTTGGTGTGGGCAGGGGTCAAGGTGTGTTTGGGCAGATTTTTTTGGTCCGAGCGGGTGTCAAAGTATGCCTTGAAGCAGATTTTTTTGGTCCGGGTCGGTGTCAAAGTGTGTTTTGGGCAGATTTTTTTGGTCCGGGCCGGTGTCAAAGTGTGCATTGGGCAGATTTTTTTGGTCCGGGCCGGTGTCAAAGTATGCCTTGAAGCAGATTTTTTTGGTCCGGGCCGGTGTCAAAGTGTGCATTGGGCAGATTTTTTTGGTCCGGGCCGGTGTCGAGGTGTGTTGGGGGGGTTACTGGCAGCGGCGGTCGGTGGGCTGGCATTTGAAGCGGATGTGGAAGTGTTTGCGGTGTCCGCGTGCGTGGCGGATGAGGGCGGTGCCGCCGGAGTGGGCCGGGTATTGGAAGACGGCTTTGAGCCATTCTTCGGGGGCGCCGCGGCGTTTGGCTTCGCGGTAGAGGGTGCGTTGGTGGTAGCGGTCGATGAAGAAGTACTGGACCTGTCCGCCGGCGATAAACTGGTTGATGAGCCAGAGGGTTTTGTCGACGTCGAGGTTGTCGCGGCGCACGTGGTGGAAGCGGTTGTAGTCGGGCGGGGGAAGGAGGCGGGGGTAGGTGATGTCGACGTCGCGTCCGGCCTGGTGGGATTGGTGGGGGTGGATGGCGCGGCCGTTGCGGTAGCTGATGTCGCCGACGATCAGGGGATCGGCGTCGGGGAATTGTTCGGCGAACGCGTCGAGGACGCGGACGATTTCGCTGACGGTGTAATAGGTTCCCCAGGCGCGGTGTGGGTAGAGGACGAGGTAGCTTGAGCCTTCGGGCAGGGGTTCGGCGTTGATGAGGCGGCCGCGGTTGGCGGCGCCGACGCTGCGGGCGAAGGTGTCGGGGGCGCGTTTCCAGATGAGGACGCGGTCGCCTTCTTTGAGGTTGTTGAGGTTGAGTTCGGGGTTGAGTTCCTGGAGGGCTGCGGTGGAGAGGCGGTACATGGAGCGCAGGTTTTTCACGGTATGGCCGCGCGAGACGGTGTGCCAGAACTCCTGGAGAGTACGGGTTTCGATGAGGGGTTGATCATCGACCAGCGGCCAGGTGGTGTCGGCGGTGGGCAGGGGCCAGAGGTCTTCGGGGCGTTGGACCGGGAAAGGATTGAACTCGGGCGGCAGGGTTTCTGGCGAAAAGATGGTGAGCAGTGAGGCGGTTTCGACGGGCTTGATGCCGATGGCGGCGATGCGAAGGATGGGAGAGCCGGCGATGGATTTGCCTTCGTGGGCCTGGAGTTGGGAGGGGGTGGAGATCCACGTGCCGAGCATGGCTGTGGAAAGGGCGGCGAGGAGAATGAGTGGCCATGGAAAGCGATGGAGTTTTCTCATTTTTCTTCGGGGATTATGACAATTACAGGGAAATTAGACTCCATACGAAAGAATTGCAGCCTAAAGAGTCTGAGAGCGCGCGTCAAATTGCGAAATTTCTTCCGAAAGGTGATTGTTCGACGCAGTGAATCGATGGGGTATCCATCAATTTTAAGTTCTCGCCGGGCAATATCCAGATGCAGAGTCAGCGGCAGGGCTTACATGGGCTTGCGTGTTGCCGGTGTCTGGCCATAAGGGGCTGGTGGTTCTTTTCAGAGGGCGGAAGCTGTGATAACGCGTTCGGTAGACTGCCTACTTGAGATTGCAGCCAGGCGCATCACTCGAAATTGTGGAGAAGGTTGATGGGATTTTTCGATTTTTTGTTTAACAAGGGCACCAACAAAGAACAGGGCGGAGACCGTAAAATTGCGAAGCTGAGAAAATCGCTGACGCATATGTACGTTCAGGCACACGAGCGGCAATACGCGCTTCAGCAATTGCGCAACATCGGGACGCCGGAGGCGGTGGAGGCGATACTTGCGCGTTTTGAGGAGAATGCTCCGAATACGACGGTAGACGCGGAAGAAAAAGAGATGACGTATGCGCTGCTGGTCGAAATGGCGACGGGCGGTCAGCTCAATGTCGCGGAAATTGTGAAGGAGCATCTGCGTAAGGCCGAAGAGAAGATCAACTGGCCGATGCGCGTTTTGTCCGACCTGTTGAGTCTGGACGAGATGACGCAGGTCGTTGAGGAGCTTCTGGCGAGTTGCACGACTGCTTATCAGCGCAATCCGGAGAAAAAGCAGGAGCTGATTTTGCGTGCGACCGAGTTCAAGAGCGATGAGCTTGCGCGGCAGGTCGTGCGTTTTCTGGGCGATGATAACGAGACGATTCGTTTTCTGGCGGTGGATGCGGCACTGGCGCAGCAGCGTGATGCGATGGTTGAAGAGCCGTTGCGTGCTCGTTTGACGGAAGAGGATTCTGGCCGGATTTTGACGAAGCTGGCGGAAGCCTTTGCGGAGCGTCCGGAGTGGAAGATCCCGGAGGACGAGAAAGAGGCGGTGGCTGGTGCGCTTCCGGCTGGTTTTTCGGTGGGCAAGGACGGCGTGATTAAGGGTTCGGCCCGATAATCGCGCAGCCATCGAGGCATCATCGCTCGAGCATTTTTGTCCGATTATTTTGTCCGATCATTTTGTCCGATCATGCGGGGCCTGGCCCAGGAAATCCATCGTGGAATCACTGACGTTTGGTACGGCAGGCGGGGAGCTGGTTGCCGGGGATTGGCGTGCGCTCAAGGCATCCTTTGGCGTGCGCTATCCGGCGGTTGAGCGGCCGCCGGTGCGGCATCTGGTGCGGTTTTCGGGCCAGCAGGTGCATGGTTTTGCATGCACGGAGCGGGTGGGCGGCGTGGTGGTGCATCCGGCCGAGGTGGTGCTGGGGCTCAAGGCCTGGGACGACGCGTATGAGGGGGTGTTGCCTGAGGGAAATGTTCCCTGGGTGTTGTTCGACGCGGAAAAGATCGTGCGGATGATGCTGCGCCAGAGCGGGCTTGCGCTGGAGATTCTGGCCAGTCCGTGGGCGAGTGGGGAGGCGCTGGCGAGTGGGGGGATGGATGCCCAGTGGGTGGTGCGGGCGGCGATTACGCGCGAGATTGTGTTGCATTATCGAGATGTAACGCGGCCGGGCGTGACGTGGCTTGGGCAGACTGGGGAAGTCGGGGAAGTCGGGTCGGACAAAATTCGGCTGCAGGAGCTGTTCAGGAATTTGTTGACCGGGTGCGTGCTGGGGCAGCAGGGGCATGTGAGTTTGCATCTGGAAGAGTTGCTGGATTTTGAGGTGGCGCGTGGCGTGCGCGAGCCGCTGGGTGAGGTGGTTTCGGGTGGCGCGTCGGGACATTCCGGTGCGGTGCGTGAGCTGGGGCGGCAGGCCGTGCGCTTGCAGGGATTGCTGGAAGTTGAGCAGGCGCGGGTTTTGCCGGAGAGGCCCTCGGATTATGAGGGTTTGCACGGCTGGTTAATCGCTGAAAGATTGGCGGCTAGAGAGCAGGCTGGCAGGAGGAACGCGCAGTGATTCGGGTGCTGATCATAGGTCGAACGGCAAGTTCGTGGGCGGAGGAACTTGGCCGGGTGGCGGGAGCGGCGGTGGAGCTGGATGTGGCGCGTTTGCCGTCGGCGGGTATTCGGCAGCTGGAGGAAATGCCGCCTGATCTGGTGATCATCGTCGATGAGGTGGGCGGGCAGCGCGTGGAGACGTTGGTCGCGGCGATTCGCAATCGGCCGATTGGTCAGCTTCTGGCGATTTTGTTGTTGTGTCCGCAGCCGTCGGGGGCCGAGGTGCTGGAAAAGATCGGGGCGCTGGAGCTTGCGGGCTGGTTGCCGGTGGATGCGTCGGTGCGTGAGGTGATCCGCGAGATTGAACAGACGCTGGATGTGGTGCTGGCAGATCCGGGTGCGGTTGGGGCAGGCGTTGCGAGCGTGCAAAAGCCGGAGCCGTCGGCCATGCCGCCCGGCATGGAGCAGAAGGCGGCCGGCGTGCCCGGGCCGGTTGTGACGCGTGATTATTTGCTGGAACCGCTTGGTTTTGAGCCGCCTGGTTATGAGCCGCCTGGTTATGAGCCGCCTGGTTATGGGGCGCCAGGGCAGGATTTTTATGGCAGTCCGGAGCCGGAACCGTTTGCGGAGAGGCGGTCGATGTTTCCGACGCGTGCTTCGACGGGATTTGATGGCGGGCTGGATGCGGAAAGCGTGTTGCGCAAGCTCAAAGAGGTGCGGCACGAGGATTATTATGCGGTGCTGGAAATTCGGCGCGGCGCGGAAAGTCAAACGGTGCGTGAAGCGTTTTATCGTTTGTATGCGAAGTTTGATCCGCAAAAGGTCGATTTTGAGCTGTCGCATCGTTACCACGCGGAGTTCAGTGAGATTCGCGACGCGCTGGAGGATGCCTGGGCGGTGTTGGGCGATCCGGATTTGCGCGAGCCGTATCTGGCGCATACGGTGCGGAAGTGAAAGTCGTTGTGGCGTGTTGCTCTGAGGCGCGGATGAGGTTAAAGCACTGCGTCGCAAAATGATGCGCAGGCAGGGCGCCGGTTTGGGCGCGACGATAGCGAAAAACAACAAGAAAATTTGCAGTAGGTATAGGAAATGGCGATTCGACCCATCGTAATGTATCCGCACGATGTGCTGGCGACCAAAG
>JBEBUW010000038.1:0-36311 GCA_040393065.1 Lujinxingia vulgaris
TCCCCCCTCGAGCGTTCAGTATTTTTAGTTTTGCCCGGGGTTTCTACACCCCTTCAAAGCCAGAACCCCTTATTTTCGCCCGCTTACCGCCGCCTCCCCGAACCGAAATCGCTCTCCCAACGCTTTTCACGTCGATACCGATCATCGATCAGGGGTGATCGGCACCTTTCTCAACCCCATCCAAAACACCGATTCTTCATTTTTCACCCCCCTACAACCCCATCCAAAACATCCCGACCGCCCCGACGCCAGCTCCCCACCCTCCTCTATTGTTCAGCATTTTCTAGTTTCTCCGGCGTATCACCGCACCCAAAACAGAGCGCCGCCCCAAAAACGCGGTCTTACATCGTATTTGTTCAGTCTTTACCCCCACCGCCTCCTTGCATGATTTCTGCACAACTCAGCGCGAAAACATCATCGCAACCCGGGCCGCCAGCAGTTTCACCACAAATCGCTTGGAGTATGTCCGATACGAAGGCACATCTCCCGGATCCACGGCGCCTTCCGGCAAAAATTGCGTCTGAATCCGCACATCCAGCTTCGGCACCGCGCCCTCAAAACGTGTGCGCAACATCGAAAACCAGTGCCCCTTCTGAAAATCCAGAAACATCCCCGTATTACAACACGTCGCCACAACCCGGCGCGTAGGCGACGTCGGCTTCAAGCGGTAATCCTGCAAAAGCTCCTCGCCCTTCACACATTGCACGCGGTCTTTGCGGTACATCGCATACTCACTGCCGCCGGCAGCCCCCAGCACCGGCGCCGCACCTTCCAACGCCTCCACACGACCCCACCCCTCCTGACAATCATCACAATGACAGGCCGCCGCCGCGATGGGCTCTCCCAGAACCTCAATATCCACCGCACCACACGCACATTTCACATGCTTTTTTTCCAGACCTTTTCCAAACATCTTTCACGCCTCATCCAAATTATTCTCACGTAACGTCCACGCTCATCGCTTTGCCCGCCCGGCCCCCCAACGCCAACCGGCGAGGATCGAGCAAGGAGAGCAAGGCTGTCGGAGCGACGGCGGCCCGACTTCATCACCCCCCAACGCATGCGGCACGGCATAAATCGGGGAGCGCAAAACGATCGTCGATTTATGACTACCGCCCCTCTCGCCCCCCCCCCCCCCCCACCCCCACCCGTTTTGGATCTACCAAGGAGAGAAAGGCTGTCGGCGCGACGGCGGCCATTTTGGCGGGGTAGCGAACGACAACGCAGCTATCGTTGCTCGAAACCGCCGGATCGGGAGAGCCATTTATCGAGCGCATTAGCAAACGCCTGGCGCTCCGCATTGCCAAACGGAGCTGGCCCGCCCGTCATCACACCGCTGCCGCGCAAATCCTCGTGAAAATCTCGCAAGCTCAACGCCTCACGCACATTGTCCGCATCCATCACGCGCCCGTAGGGCGTGATCACCTCCGCGCCTTTTTCCACCACACGCGCCGCCAGCGGCACATCGGACGAAATCACCAGGTCCCCGGCCTCGCAATGCTCCGCAATATAGTCGTCCGCCACGTCTGCGCCCGCCTCCACCACCACTGTCGATGCCCACCGCGACTTTGGCTTCTCCAGCCAGCGATTCGCCACCAGCACCATCTCCACCTGACGTCGCACCGACGCCCTCACCAGAATCTCGCGCACCGCCCCCGGCAACGCATCCGCATCAACCCATATCTTCATCGTTCAACCTTTGAATGAATAACCAGGACCACTCCTCTGTTACCCCGGCGTGTCCTACCACACAACGCTCCAATTGGGCGGTGCATGTCGTCCTCCCATCGGCTGACGCCGTGACCATTGCCCCTCTTTTTCACCTTCTCCCCGTCGTTCTTTGCTTTCTTTAGCCATTCTATCGCTTTTTCCTTCGCGGCTACGCGACTTCACGAGAGACACGCCTTGGCCGTGCTTCTACGTTAGCTTTGCTTTGGGGCAATTCGCGCCTTCGCGTGCGCCTTTTCGATGTACCCAACCCCGTTGTTTATGAAGTTTGCCTGTGTTACAAGGCGGCGTTGTTACCCTCACGGCGCTCATGATCTCGATAGTACTCAAAAAGATCACGCTGGGTGCCCCCTACATTTTGGATTTGCTTTGACCACGTTTGCACAGCTCGAACTTATCGAGCCCCTTCGCCGGGCACTTGCCGCCCAGAACTACGAAAAACCCACCCCGATTCAAGCCCAGGCCATTCCTGTTCTTTTGCAGGGACGCGACCTGATTGGCTGCGCGCAGACCGGCACCGGCAAGACCGCCGCCTTCTCGCTGCCTGTTCTCCAGCACCTGGCCCAGAACCCCATCAGCGGTCCTGTCAAAATCCGCGCCCTGGTTCTCTCGCCCACCCGTGAACTTGCTGCGCAAATCGGCGAGAGCTTTGAGGCGTATTCGAAGCACCTGAAGGTGCGTCACCTGGTGATTTTTGGGGGCGTCAACGAGAACCCGCAGATCAGCGCACTCAAGCGCGGCGTCGATGTCCTCATCGCCACGCCCGGACGTCTGCTCGACCTTCACGGCCGGGGATTCGTTGACTTAAAACACGTCGAATTCTTCGTCCTCGACGAGGCCGACCGCATGCTCGACATGGGCTTTGTGCATGACGTCAAACGCCTGATCAAGGTACTGCCTGCCAAACGCCAGAACCTGCTCTTTTCGGCAACCATGCCGCCTGCCGTTTCGACGCTGGCCGCTACCTTCATTACGAATCCGGCCCGCGTCGAAGTCACGCCCCAGGCGACCACGGTGGAAGCCATCGAACAACGCGTCATGTTTGTCGATAAAAACAACAAAAGTCGCCTGCTTGTCGAACTTTTAGGTTCGATGGACATTGACCGCACCATCGTTTTCACCCGCACCAAGCACGGTGCCAACCGCCTCTGCCAGCAACTGGCCAAAGCCGGCTACACGGCTGCTGCCATCCACGGCAACAAAAGCCAGAGCGCGCGCAACCGTGCGCTCGACGGCTTCAAAAACGGTGAAACACGCGTGCTTGTCGCCACCGATATCGCCTCGCGCGGCATCGACATCGACGACGTAACCCACGTCTTCAACTTCGATCTGCCGAACGAGCCCGAAAGCTACGTCCACCGCATCGGCCGCACCGGACGCGCCGGACGCGACGGCTCCGCCATCTCCTTTTGCGAAGCAGAAGAAACCGCGTATCTGCGCGACATCGAAAAAACCATCGGGATGCAAATCCCCGTGCACACCGACCAGCCCTTCCACAGCGCCGCTGCACTGGCCGCGGTTTCGTCTCCCCGACGGCCGCCACCGCCCCAGCGCCAGCAGCGTCCACCGCGCGGCAGCCGAGGCGACGGCAGTGCTCCCAAGAGCACGCCCAACAAAGGCGGCCAGCGTGCACGCCAGAATGCGCGCCGCAACAGCGCCAGCAACAGCAAGCCTGCCGAAGCGTCCGCCAGCGCGCCACGCCGCCAGCGCACACGCACCAACAACGACAACTGACCCCGGGTTGCCCTCACCCCAGCTCACAGGATACCGCGATGAATACCGACCTTCGACAATTCTCCCCGTCCTGTGAGCGCAACCAGGCTCCCATCCTCTCGGTTTTAGACTCCATCCTCCCCCAAACCGGCCTGGTTCTCGAGGTTGGCTGCGGCACCGGCCAACACGCCGTACACTTCGCAGCCAACCTTCCTCATCTTATCTGGCAACCTGTCGACCGCCCCGGACAGCTTGAGAGCGCACGGGCCTGGCGCGACTACGCCATCCGCACCCAACAGCTCCAGAATCTGCTCGCGCCCCTGGAATACGACCTGTTCGACGCAATGCCGCCCATCGAACACGCCGACGCCATCGTCTGCATCAATGTCATCCACATCGCGCCGGCCCGGGCTACCGAACGCCTCTTTGCCCTTGGCCAGCGCATCCTGCCACCCGGCGGCATCCTCTATCTCTACGGCCCTTTCCGCTACGCCGACCGCCCGCTGGAACCCTCCAACGAACAATTCGACCAGTGGCTCAAAGCCCGCGACCCCGAAAGCGGCATCCGCGATTTCGAGTTCATCCTCCAGACCGCCCTGGCCCACGGCTTTTCCCTCACCGCCGACCAGGCCATGCCCGCCAACAACCGCTCGCTTGTCTTCCAGAAATCATCCCGCCCGTAAAAAAAGCCGCGGCCACTTTCCAAAAAGTGGTCGCGGTCTCTCATCAGCCTGTTTACTTTGGCTGCGCCTTTAGCGCTCTTCTAGAACGCCGCCTGTTCCATGCAACGCAAACCGTCCCTGCTCACGCGGATGCACGGGCGCATCTTCATCCCACGGCCATCCACCAAACTGCGTACGCTGAAAATCCAGCATCGCCTGGCGAATCTCGCCCTGCGTGTTCATCACAAACGGTCCGTGTTGCACCACCGGTTCATTCAACGGACGTCCCTGCAGCACCAGAATCTCCGCCGGCTCGCTACCGTTGACCAGCACGAGTTCCGCATCCGGCTGCACCTGCGCACAATGACCGACTTTCAAGTTCTCTTCGGCAATCTGTAAGGATTCACCGACAAAGAAATACAACACCCTGTTGGATTCTTTGGTCGCGGGAGGCAACTTCAGCTCGGCACCCGACTCCATTTTGATCGTCCAGATCGCCACATCCGATTCCGGATTCGCGGCCCAGGATTTCGGCGGCGGCGCAATCGCTGCGGTATCGCCAAAACGGCCGGCTACCACTGCGATTTCACTCGAATGACCGTTTGCGTCCGTCACCTTTTTGTTCGGAATATCCTCGCTCCACAACATCTTAAAGTGCGGCTCGACCATTTTTGAGTCGCGCGGAAGATTCAACCAGACCTGAAACAGCTCGGTCGTATTTTTCTTATCTCTGTGGACCAGCGGAAACGTCTCCGAATGCACAACGCCTTTGCCCGCCGTCATCCACTGCACGTCGCCATTGCCAAAGCGCGCCTTGGCCCCCATCGAGTCGGCATGATCGATATAGCCCTGGCGCGCAATCGTCACCGTCTCAAAGCCGCGGTGGGGATGGCGAGGAAAGCCGGGAACTTCGGAACCGTGATACATGCTCCAGCCGTCTTTGCCGCCAAAATCCTGCCCGATGTTACGGCCTTCCAGAGACGCAGCAGGCCCCATCTTTTCATTGCCTTCCGGGTAACGATCCAGATGGTGCGCACAGAACAAAAACGGATCGAGCGTCTGCCACATAAACCCCAGCGGCGCGACGCCCAGAACGATTTTTTCAGACATTTCCAGCTCCTTTTCTTAAACCAGTTCACTTGACCAGATTGCCTCCAGACCGCACCAACGCGATTCTTTACAATCCGTTTTAGAATCCGTAGTTAAAGTATGCTATCAGGCCAAACATTCCTGGGGCAGATAAGCGCTATCAATAGCGTATATCTGCCAGACAAATTGCAAAAAATACGCAAACGATTCCAGTTACCTAGAGCACTCAAACCCCAAAAACACGGAGAAAACAGAATGACGATTTCCCAGCGGTCTTTCGGCCGCCCGGCAAAAAATCTGCACAGATACCGCATATTCGCGCTGAGCCTCCTGCTTTTTCTGGCGACTTTTGCGACCTTCGCCACACCCGACGCACATGCCGACGATCCGCGCGAGTTGATTCACACCCGCACGCTCGACAATGGCCTGGAAGTCATCGTCATTCCCAACCCTGCCGTGCCCATTGTGACCATCGAACTGGCCGCCAAAAACGGCTCGTTCACCGAAACGCCTGTGCTCAACGGCTTAAGCCATCTCTACGAGCACATGTTTTTCAAAGGCAACGCCGTCATCCCCGACCAGTCTGCCTACCTGAAGCGCATGCGCGAACTCGGCATCGTTTTCAACGGAACCACCAGCGCCGAGCGCGTGAACTATTACTTCACCCTGCCGGCCGACAACCTTCAGGAAGGCCTGGTTTTTATGTACGACGCCCTGGCCACGCCGAAGTTTGACCCGGAAGAGTTCGAGAAAGAAAAACAAGTCGTCATCGGCGAGGTCGACCGCAACGAAAGCAATCCCTATTACTGGTTCAACCGCGCCATCAATCAGAAGCTCTGGTACAAATACCCGGAACGAAAAGACCCGCTCGGCACCCGCAAGGCGATCAATGAAGCGACCATCGCCCAGATGACCACCATGCAAAAAACCTACTACGTGCCCAACAACGCCGTCATCGTCGTCGCCGGCGATGTCGAAGTTGAGCAGGCATTCAACGAAGTCTCCAAAGTCTTCGGCAAATGGAAAAAAGCCGAAGATCCCTTCGTCAAAAACCCCGTGCCCGCGCATCCGCCGCTCACCGAAAACGCGTTTGTCGTCGTCGAACAAGACGTACAAGTTCCCATGCTCAGCCTGAACTGGCACGGCCCGAGCGTAGCCAGCGACCCCGACGCGACCTATGCCGCCGACGTCTTGAGCTACATCCTCAGCCAGCCCACAAGCCGCTTTCACAAAGCCCTGGTTGATTCCGGCATCACGCTGGGCGCCGGACTTGGTTACTACACCCAGCGCTACACCGGCCCGATTTACGCAGCCGCCCAGATGACGCCCGACAACATCGAAGCCGCCACCCGCGCTCTGCTCACCGAAATCAGCAAAATGGCCGACCCGGATTACTTCACCGACGCGCAGCTCGAAAACGCCAAAACCATCCTCGCCGTTCAGGACATGTACGGACGCGAACAAACCAGCTCCTTCGCCAGCACCGTCAGCTTCTGGTGGGCCGTCGCCGGACTCGATTACTACTACGACTACATCGCAAACCTGCAGCGCGTCAGCCGCGAAGACATCGCCCGCTACGTCCGCCAGTACATCATCGGACAACCCTTCGTCGCAGGCCTGCTCCTGTCCGAGCCACTCAACGAGCAGCTTACAATCACACCAGAATCCTTCCAGGCCCTGGTCGAAAACATCCTCAACGAGCTTCCGAACCAGAACGAGGTCACCGAATGAATTTCCTGATGAATTTGAACCATAAATCCAGACTGTTCACCGTGCTCGTAGCCTCGCTCGCCATTCTGGCCACAGCCTGCTCCAGCACACCTCCCCGGCCGGATACCGTGCCCGAAACGCAGGCGCCGGAAACCGCAGAATCCACCCTGCCACCCCTTGAATTTGCCGAAGGCGAACCCGTCGTCAAAAACCTCGAAGCTCTGGACGATACCCGCTCCTACCGCGTCGGCAACCTGCACATCATCCACAAAAAAACGCCTGCCAACGCCGTGGTTTCCGCCCAGCTCTACATCATCGGCGGCGCCACCAACCTCACCGAGGAAACCGCCGGCATCGAACAACTCGCCCTGAACGTCGCCACCAGCGGCGGCACCCTCTCCACGCCCAAAGACGCCTTCAACGAACAGCTCGACTCCGTCGGCAGCTCCATCAGCTCGTTCGTCGACCGCGACTACTCCGGCTACGCACTGCATTCCGTCGTCGATCACTTCGACCTGACCTGGGATCTCTTCGTCCAGACGGTATTTGAACCCGCCATGCCCGAGGCCGAAATCGAGCTGCGCCGCCAGCGCCAGCTTGCCGACATCCAGAGCCTCTTCGAAAGCCCCGACAGCCAGGTTAGCTACGTCGCCACCCGCCTGCTCTTTCAGGGACATCCCTATTACAACATGCAGCTTGGCACCGCGGAAAACGTCGAATCCTTCACCCGCGACCAGCTCCTGCGCTACCAGCGCTCTCTTGTCACGCCGGAACGCATGCTGCTTGTCGTCGTCGGCAACGTTCCCCAGGATGACATCATCGACAAAGTCAAAGCCAGCTTCGGCAAACTCGCGCCCTCGCAGCTGCCGCCCAATCCCGGCCCCGCCCCGCTCGAGGCCGATGCGGTCGCAATCCAGGTCGAAACCCGCGCGCTGCCCACCAATTATATTTATGGATTGTTCCCGGCTCCCAGCATGAGCAATGACGACTACGCTCCCATGCTCGTCGCCATCCGTTATTTGCGCGATCGACTCTTTGAAGAAATCCGCACCAAACGCAACCTGACCTACGCCGTGTCCGCCGGCCTTGGCAACAAACGCGCGAACTACGGCCTGCTCTACGTCACCGCCGTCGACCCCGCCGCCACCATGCTCGTCATGCTCTCCGAGGTCGACCGCCTGAAAACCACGCCCCTCACCGAGCAGGATTTAGAAGAAGTCCGCAACGTCTTCTTGACAAGTCACTACATGAACCTGCAAACCAACTCCAGCCAGGCTTCCATGCTCGGCGAAGCCCAGATCATCGGCGGCGACTGGCGCATCACGGAACAATTCCCCGAACGAGTCCGCGCTGTCCAACCCGACGACATCCAGCGTGTCGCCCAGAAATACTTCCAAAATTACCAATTCGGCATCGTCGGCAACCCCGACGACGTGCCCCCCGATCTTTTCGGTGCAACTCCCTAAGTAGTCACACATGATCCGCCGTATACTTCCTCCCTCCTGGCCCCCAGGCATCCACGCCTGGTGGCTTACCTTTATCCTCCTCGCTGTCGCCGAACTCATCATTCGTCAGTTCAAAGCTCCACTGCACGAATTCCACCCGGCAGCCTACACCCTCAGCCTGCTGACCAGCTTTCTTTTATGGCTTCTCATCGGCAGGATTTTTTACCATCTGCCCGGCCAATTCTCGCGCCGCATTGCCGCCGTCCTCACAGGCTTTCTGGTCACGATCCTCCTGTTTTCCAGCTACTTCACCTATGCAGAATTCGGTGAGTTCATCAGCGATGACATGCTCAGCTTTGTCCTTGCCGATCCCCTGTACTTCCGCGACTTTACCTATGATCTACTCTTCAACTGGACGCTGCTGCCCTTCACCCTCGTGACGACCGGCCTCACATTTCTCTGGCTCCGAAGCGCCGACAACTATTCCACCCTCGCAAGCCCCTCCAGACACCAAACCGCGCTCTCTATCACACTCGCCGCCACCGTGGCCTTTGGCGGCAGCCTCGGCGGCATGTTCGCCTTCAGCAGCAACACCCAGAAACGACTCGAAACAGCCTTTCTCGTTTCCGTCCCCCGGGTTGTCGTCAACACAATTACCGACAAAGAAACCCTGCGCCCGGCCAACCGCCAGAAAGTCGAGCCCATAGCATCCCCCACCGATTACAATGTCCTGATCGTCCTGAACGAATCCTGGGGCCGCCAGTTCCTCGGCTTTTATCCGTCCGAAAATTCCGACGAAAACTCCCTCCCCGGCATGCCCTTTCTCGAAAGCTGGCTCAAAGAACACGAGCAAGAAGTCTTCATCTTCGAGCAGTTTTTCTCAGACTCCGGCGCCACCAACGTCAGCGTCCCCTCCCTGATGACCGGCGTCGCCCCCTACGAACCCAACGAAAAACTCCACAGCCTCCCCCTTCCCTGGCAGTGGGCACGCGCCAACAACATGCACTCCGTTCTCGTCACCCCGCAACGCTACTCCTGGGCCAACTTCAACAGCTTTTTCTTCTCCGACCCGCCCCACCAGTACGCCAGCGCCGAAACCATCTCCTCTCCCATCGTCAACGACACCGGCGTCGACGACATGGTCGCAGCCAACGTCTTTCGACAACTCGTCCAACAAGCCCCCGCCGAACAACCGCTGCTTGCAATCTACGGAACCAACGCCACCCACGGCCCTTACCAGCAAACCAGCGCCCTGCTACCCGACCTCGAAAGCCGCCCAACCCGCTACGCCCAGGCACTCCTCATCAGCGATTCCGCCATCCAACACGTCTTCCAAACCCTCCAGGACGCCGGTCGCCTCGACAACACCATCATCTTCATCACCGCCGACCACGGAGTCGTCGAAACACCCGCGCACCTCCCCCGTCTGTACTCCTTCTACGACGAAATCATGCGTATCCCCTTCATCATCCGCCTCCCCCCAACGCTCCTCCAAACACGCTCCGAACTCGCCAAAATCATGCGCGAAAACCAACCCAAACTCGCCAGTAACATCGACCTCATCCCCACACTCGTCGACCTGCTCAACCTCACCCAATCCGAACACAACACCCAGATTGCCGCCCAACTCAAAGGCCGCAGCCTCGCCAAACCCCTGCACACCGACCACACGGTCATCGCCCTCAACACCAACGACGTCCGCTCCTGGAAAAACGAAGGCTTCGGCATCTACCAACACAACCTGCGCTTCGTCTTCTCCGACATCGAAGGCCCCCGGCTATTCAACACCATCCTCGACCCCGACCAACAAGACGACCTCTGGCCCCGAACCGATCCCCAGACCCGCAACGCATTTCTTGAACACATCCAGAACAACAAACACGCGAACCGCATCTATCAGGCCCACACCCACGACTAAACCCTGCCCGGGCTCAACCGATACCCCATCGCTCGCAGCGCCACCCAGAGCCACCGATAGCGATGCTCCATCGCACATGCTGTGACTTTATGGCGCAGCGAACCGATACCCCATCGCTCGCAGCGCCCCCCAGAGCCACCGAAAGCGATGCTCCATCGCAACGAGGGGGGTCGATGGATCACAGGTGTTCAGCTCCAACTCCACACTGTCCAACTCATCTATCAAGCCCGCACCCCGCTCAAACTTGCGAGAATCACGTCCCCTACAACGTCGAACGATTGTCGACTCAGGGGCGCCGCCTCTTTAGAGCCGTTTCTACGTGCCCCATCATCGTAGAAATCCTGGCCGGCCATGAATGCCGGGCGGCCAGCTCCAGGCGACGTTCCTTCTTAGCATCAGGCTCATTCAAGGCGAGTTCGCACTGCGTAACGAATTCGTCTGCCGTTTCGGCCACGCGTACCGCGTCATAAAAATCTTCAAGCGCCGGCAAATTCGAAATTACCGTGGGCTTGCCTGTCGCCAGAAACTCAAAGAACTTGATCGGAAATACCGAGCGTGTCGCCTGGTTGATCCGGTACGGAATCACCGCGACATCAAAGCCCTTTAAATAGGCCGGCAAATCTTTGTAGTCACGAATTCCCAACAAATGCACATTTGCAAGCGCCTGCAACGCACTCACATCCGTGCCCGGATCGGCACGCCCGATTGGCCCCACGACCACAATATTCCATTCCGGGTGGCGCCGCGCTGCTTCCAAGAGCCATTCTGTATTGAGTTTGTAATCGCTCACGGCTCCGACAAATCCGAGAATCGGGCCTTTAAGTTCACGCAGCTCTTCGGGAACTTCCAGTGCTGGATCAAGTGCCTTATTGAAATGTTCGGCATCGCCAACATTGTGCACCAGATGCGTATTTTCCGGATTGTAGCCAGACTTTAAGTCATACAACGCGCGAGCCGTCGTGAATACACAGTCCGCCTTGCGACAGAGTTCTTCTTCGCGCTTCATAAGCCAGCCCGGATTATCGCGATAGGTAGGAAACGCAGCGTAATCGTCTACGCAATCGTATACCAACAACTTACGCGGCAGGCGCTCCACGGCGCGCGCATAGCCAGGATGATAGACCCAGAGGATCGAATCTGTGATCCCTTCACGCTTCAAAAAGCGTTTCAAAAACAACGTCTTCATATCGAAGGTCGCAAAATCACGAACCGGATTTCCGTGCTCAAAAAGGCCGGCCCACACAGGATTATACGAGTCAGCCACATACAACTGGTCTTGCCGGTACTGGACGCCGTCAATCAACATCCGAAACGGATGGAGCAACGCCTGGGGTGTTTTACGAAGCCGTCGATACGCGTACATCGGAAAAGGCCGCAGGCCGTAATCCACGTGAATGACCCGATGTTCTTTAGCCAACCGGCTCATAATATGTTGTTTATTGGTCCACATCCCGTCGTCCCAGCTCTGAGACGAAAGGCAAATAATCGTGTGACGTTCACTCATGTTTGCACTTCTGTTGTCGAAATTTCTAGATTCCGATAATTCGATTGTTCAAAAAAACCAAAAGCGCCTTTTAACCATCAACCAGAGCCTGGAGTAGCGTCTCCAGCCGCTCATTCAGTCGGTCAATGGCAAAATTTTCTTCAACGGCCTTACGCCCGGCTCGCCCCATCGCGGCCCAGCTTTCCGGAGCCTGAACCAGCGCCTCCAAACGATCTACAAGCTGCGCCACGTTGCGCTCCTCCACGAGATAACCCGTAACGCCGTCCACCACCAGTTCCGGAATCCCGCTGTGATACGTGCTGACTACCGGCAAGCCCATCGCCATACCTTCCATAATGACGACAGGCAGACCTTCTTTATCACCATTGGCAGCCGTAACGCTCGGAATCACCAAAATATGCTGACGATCCAGCACCTTGATGATTTCCTCTTGCTCCATCCAACCCAAAAGCCGCACGTTTTTCTCCACGCCGAGCTCCTGAATCAACGCGCGTAACGACGCCTCGAGCGGACCATTCCCCACAATTTCGTACTCGATCTGCGGATAGCGTTCGACAAGCTGCGCGACGGCACGAATGACGTATTCTACACCCTTTTTTTCGACCAGCCGCGCAATCGTCACCAGCCGCACCTTTGCTTCTGGATTGTTCGCGTCCATAACGCGTTCTTTAAAAGCAAACTTTGTGCAATCAATCCCCATCCTGTGCACTTGCACACGCCCCGGATCGGCTCCCATTTCCAACAACAAACTTTTCCAGTGTTCACTGATCGGAAGCGCGAGCTCACCACGCTCCAGCAGGCCCCGATAAATACCCATGCCGCGCTCGCGCACGAAAACACTCATATCGTAGCCGTGAAATACCGTTGCAAGTTTGCCGTGAATGGCGCCGATGTCTCGTAAGATTTGGACCTGGCGAGCGGTTGTACCGAAATGACACAGAATCACGTCATAGGGCGGGCGGCTTTCCGCCACCAGCGCACGCTGCACCAACGCCGGCTTCCACGCTTCGTCCATAGCCCGACACGCGGCCACCGATCGACGCCCTAGCTCCAACGCACGCCCTGGCTTAACCCCCAGCACCGCTTTCACAATATGTCGGGCAGCAACACGTTTTCGAACGCCGCCATCGCCCCAGTAATACGTCCGCTCACGCAACCCGTATTTTTCCACATCGGGATGCATCTTCGCCGAAACTCCCGGGTCATTCGCCAGGATTTCCACATCATGTCCGCGATCGATCAAGCCAGTAATCTGATTCAATACAAAAGTTTCCGACAACACCGGAAACCGACCCGCTACAACTGCAATTCTCACACCGGGCTCCCTGCAATGTTCCTCTCATCTACATCTATCTTGATACCGAGTTTCATGCTTTTCGACGCCTCACGATCATCCGCCGACTCAGACCCCAGGCATCGCTCAACGCACCACGACCTGTTCGGGTCACACTGAATCCGAGCACACTCACGCACCCCATCACCACGATTGAGACACCAAGTCCGATGATCATATTTTCAATCGGAAAAACCAGCCGCATGCCGCGCAGCGCGGCCAGCACAGCCATCCCTACCGCAAAAAATGGCACCCACAACCGGTACACATCCCCCGCCGAAACCGGCCCGCGCCGCCCCACGTACCACAACAACAACGGCGTTCGAATGAAGAAATCCATCAAAGAATACGCAGCGGCAACACCCAGCGCTCCCCACGGCAGGCCCACCAGAAACGACGCTGCCGCCAGCGCCGTACTGATCAAACCCCAGATCATCATCTCACGTGTGCGATCCTGCGTGATGAACAACCAGCCGGTGGAATTCCCCACAACCTGGACAAAAATCGCAATACCCAGCATCGCAATTATCGCGGACGCCTCTGTCCACTGATCTCCCAGAACCACCAGCACGATCCAGTCGGAAGTGCCAACCAGAAGCGCTCCCAGCGGCATCGCAATCATCAATACTTTTTCAAGAATTCGCAGGTATGCTGCCCGATAACGCTGTTCACTGGCGGTCAAGCGACTCAAAGCCGGAATCGCCACTGCGCTCACCGGCGTATTGATCAGACTCAGCGGAATCATAAAGATTTCATACGCTTTCTGATAGAGCCCCAGCGAAGCCGAACCATAAAAACGACCGATCAATATATCGTCCAGATTTCGCGCGAAATAATTGACGAAATTAAAGCCCGTCAGATTCCCCCCAAAACCAAGCAAAGACTTGATCTCCTCGCCACGCGTCCAAAGCCCGGGCCGCCACGAGCACATCAGCCAGACACCTGCCGCCGTAACCGCTGCCGACACGACCGAGCGCGCAACCAGCGCCCAGTAACTCCACCCGGCCCAGGCCAACCAGACGGCAGCCAGCACACTGATGATCATCGCCGTACACTGAATCAGAGCAATCGCTCCAAAGCGCATCTGCCGCCGCAACAAGGCTTCATGTTGTACCGTCAACCCACCAAATAAAAAGGCTCCCGACAATCCGATCGTCACCCACAACAGCCGTGGCTCATCAAAAAACCACACCAGTGCCGGTGCAAGCGCCATCGTCATCAGCATAATCAGCGCGCTGAATCCCAGATTCACCCAGAACAGCATGCTGACCTGCGCATGACTGATCTGCGGACGCTGAATCGTCGCCATCGACAAGCCCAGGTCTTTGAACATCGCCAGAAACCCGGTCACCGAAGCAACCATCCCCACCAGACCAAACTCTTCCGGCAGTAACAACCGCACCAGAATCACCGTCGAGGCAACCTCGACAACCGACTTCACAGCCTGCGCCACCGCCGTCAGCGCCCCGCCACGCATGGTACGCTGACCGATATTGTCGTCCAGGTGTTCTGTATCGAAATAGTCGTCCCGACTTTTACCACTCATCCACTACGCCTTACGCAACAACCTGATTTCATTCACTTCAACCTGTTCTGGCACATCACTCACCATACAAGTCGCCTGCCGCCTATCACGACCACCTTGCAGCGTCCATATCCATACCCCATTGCTTCACCTTCTAGCTTGCACTAGGTTTGCTGTCGTTACATAAACCACATGATAGACTCCCAACTCCAATCCCGAGAAAACCCATGAAAATCCTCGTCACCGGCGGAGCCGGATACATCGGAAGCCACGTCGCTCACGAACTCCTCGATGCTGGATACGAAGTTGTCATCCTCGATAGCCTGGTTACCGGTGTACGGGAAAACACCCCGCAACAAGCCACCTTCATCGAAGGCGATATCGCTGACACTGAACTCCTGCACAACATTTTCACCAGCCACCACATCCAGGCCGTCATGCACTTTGCCGGCAGCATCGTCGTGCCCGAATCCGTCGAAAATCCACTCAAATATTACCTCAACAACACCGCCAAAACGCGCACACTGCTCGAATCCTGCGTCACACACAAACTCCACAAATTCATTTTCTCATCCACTGCCGCCGTTTATGGCATCCCCGACGAATCCCCCGTCACCGAGCAAACACCCACGGCCCCCATCAATCCCTACGGACGCTCCAAACTCATGACCGAGTGGATGCTCCAGGATCTCGCCAATGCGACACCCCTGAAATACGTGGCGCTTCGCTACTTCAACGTCGCCGGCGCCGATCTCCAACAAAGAACTGGTCAGTCCACACCAGAGGCCACCCACCTGCTTAAAGTCGCCACCCAGACTGCCCTCGGCATACGCTCTTCCATGGACATCTTCGGCACTGACTACCCCACGCCCGACGGCACCTGCGTACGCGACTACATCCACGTCTCCGATCTAGCCCGTGCCCACATCCTGGCCCTTGAACACCTCAACCAGCCCACAGCTACCTCACAAATTCTTAACTGCGGCTACGGACACGGCTTTTCCGTGCAAGAAGTCATCAAAACTGTCCAAAAAATCAGCGAAAACGACTTCCCCGTACGCCTGGCCGACCGCCGCCCCGGAGATCCACCCGAACTGATTGCGGATTCCTCACGCCTTCGAAAACTCCTGGGATGGACGCCTCAGCACGATGATCTCGAGCTCATTGCTCGCACTGCCCTGAGCTGGGAGAGAAAACTCCTCCAAACCCATCGCCGCACTTGACACACCCACGCCTTACCTACACGATTCGCACGTTGTTGTTGTATTATTTTTACCCCCATGGAGTTCATTGCAATGCCTTTCCCCCCACCCTTTTACCGTTGGCGCCCACACCCCTGGCACGGACTTTCCGTCGGCCCCAACGCCCCCAGCCTCGTTCATGCCTATATCGAAATCACCCCCTTCGACTCCGTAAAATACGAAATCGACAAGGAAACCGGATACTTGCGCGTTGACCGCCCACAGCGCTCCTCCTCGCAACCGCCGACGCTTTACGGATTTATCCCGCGCACATTCTGCGGTCCCCGCGTTGCTGCCATGTCCGACAAAGCCAAAATCGGTGATAAAGATCCGCTCGACATCTGCGTCTTGAGCGAACGCCCCATCACCCGTGCCGAAGTCCTCGTCAACGCCAAAGTCATCGGCGGCTTGCACATGATCGACGGCGGTGAAGCTGACGACAAAATCGTGGCTGTCCTCCAGAATGACAACGTCTGGGGCGGTGCCGAAGACATCACCGATGTCCCCCCCGTTCTCATTGAACGCCTGCGTCACTACTTCCTGACCTACAAAATGGTCCCCGGTGACGACTCCCTCCAGATCGAAGTCGACACGATTTACGGCGCCAAACATGCCCAGGAACTCGTCCTCGCTTCGGTCGCCGACTACGACGAACAATTCGGTAACTAATAACCATCAAATATCGGGAAATGGACATGATGATTCGCTGGCGTCACTATTGGTCTGGACTCTTAGTGCTCGCCGCACTCAGTGCTGGCTGCCTGGACAACAACGAACCGGTCGGTCTGCGCGCAGCCGACCCAACCGGCGGCCCACGCATCATCTTCGACATCACGGTGCGGCCATTTCCCGATATCCCCTACCCCAACGACATCGCCACACGCGTTGACCCGACAAGCCCCACCGGCAAACGCGTCAACGTCTCACTGCTCGGCGCTTCCAAAGCCGAAGACCGCGTACGCCAATCCATTTCGCGCATGACCGGATTTGGTCTGTATTCCCCGCTCACCGTCTCGTTCGATGCACCACTCGACATCGAAAACATCATCGAGCGCCACCACGAAGACGTCCCCGACTTCACCAACGACGTCGTCTACCTCGTCAACGTCGACCCCAAAAGTCCGGACTACGGAAAATTCGAACTCCTCGACATGGGCCGGGGAAACTTTCCTCTGACCCTGACAAGCCCCGGCGGTTATTTCGTCAATGACAGCCGTCGTGCAGGCACCAACCTGCTCTTTGAAACCGTCAAAGAAGTTCCTTTCGAAGACGAAAACGGCGAATTCAACCCACTCGCCGACACCGATGATGACGGCGTCCAGGACATCCCAAACCTGCGCGATCCCGACAGCGATCCCTACGAACCCGGCCAGCTCCTCGAATTCTACGAGCGCGAAACCAATACACTTGTCATGCGCCCCGTTCACCCGCTCGCCCCCGGAACGACCTACGCCGTCGTTCTGACCAGCGAACTGCGCGGCGAAGACGGCAACCCCATCGAAAGCCCCTTCGAATACATCAACCACGTCCATCAAAACGAACCGCTCGCCCCACTGCGCGAACTGCTGCCCGCCGCTTACCCCAACCGCTTTGATAAAAACCTGAACAACGTCCGCTTCGCCTGGACCTTCACCACCCAGGTCGCCACCGAAGAGCTCGAAGCCATCCGCGCCGGACTCTACGGCCACGGCCCCTTAAGCTGGCTGAGTGAAAAATTCCCGGCCAGACTCCACACCATCCATAACACCAAAAATCCGGACGCGACCGAACCGCTCACACTCAAGCTTGACGATCTCATCGCGCTCATCATCCCCGTCGCCGCGCAAGAAGTCGGCCAGGCCGGCGCAAGCGTCATCCAAAAATCCTACGATGACGTCGATTACCTGATCTCCGGCACATTTTTGTCGCCAAACTTCCTCCATAACAAAAAAGGACTCGCCCCCACCGGACTCGACGCCGCCCTGCCCGGCGCCAACATGGTCGACGACACCGAATCCTTCGATATCCGACTCGAAGACGGCTACGCCAACATCGGCACACACGAAGTTCCCTTCCTCTGCATCATCCCCAAAGAACTTCCCGGCCGAACCGCACCCTTCCCGACCATCATCTACAGCCACGCCATCGGCTCTACACGCCTGGAAATCCTCATCTTCGCCGGCGCCATGGCCAAATTCGGACTCGCCACCTGCACCATCGACGCCATGGGCCACGGCATGGTCATCCCCGAAGACTACCTGGCGCTTGTCGAGCTCGTTATCCGCAACAAAAAAGTTCCCAACCTCCAAAAAGTCCTGGAACTACAACGCGCGCGTGATCTCACCAACGACGGATTCCCCGACTCCGGCGGCGACTACTTCACCTCCGATCTGCTCCACTCCCGCGACATGATGCGCCAGACCACCATCGACCAGATGCAACTCATCCGCATCCTGCGCACCTTCGACGGCAAACTGCGCTGGCCATCCACCATCGACGAAGAAGATCCCTACATCATCGCACGCCGCGACCTCAACGGCGGCTGGGATCAAGACGGCGACGGCCAACCCGAAATCGCCGGCGACTTCAACGGCGATGGCACCGTCGACCTTGGCGGCGAACAACCCTATCTCGCCTGGGGAACCTCCCTCGGCGGAATCCAGACCAGCATCCTCGCCGGCATCGAACCCACCGTCCGCGCCGCAGTCTCCAATGCCGGCGGCGCAGGACTGGCCGACATCGCCTTCCGCACCAACATCGGAAACGTCCGCGCCGGCGTCATCCTCCGCATGCTCGGCCCCGCCCTCATCGGCCGCCCCTACGTCGACAGCAACGGAAACCGCACCGGCCAGAGTCGTCTGGACTGGCTTCTGGTCAGCGCCGAACGCGAAGAACTCGTACATTTCGCCGACCTCGACGACCTCGAAGAAGGCGACCGCATCGTCTTGCGAAATCTCGCGCGCGAAAACAACCACCTCATCCCCGAAGATGAAAAATCCAGCTACACTCACGTCCGAAACGGCGGATTCCGCGTCGCCGTCGCCACCGACGCCATCAGCGGCAACGAGCGTCGCGCGCGCCTGGGCTTCGACCCCAAAATCAGTCTCTTCGACGATATCATGGCATGCAAAACCGCCAAAAAATGCGGCGATACCGAATGCCAGGCCAATAGCTACTGTGCCCCCGACAACACCTGTCGCCCACAGGCGCTCTGCCCCCTGAATTTCGATCCACAAAACCTTGCCGATCCGGAACTTGCCGAAGAATTATCCTTGCGCACCGTCACCGAACCCACAGAATTTGGCGATCCCCTGGTCATCGAAATCTACGGCGCCGACGGCAAACTCAAACATTCCATCGATACCTTTCCCCAGGATCTTCGCTTCCAGAACATCTATTACCCTGAAGGCACCCCGCTCGCTGCACTCATGGAAGGCTGGGGCCTCAAACGCCAGACCCCGCGCTTCCGCAGCTTCACCGGAATCGCCCAGACCCTGCTCGAACCCGCAGATCCGGCCATCTACGCACCTCACTACTTCCTGCGGCCGCTGAAATACGACTACGAAACACCACAGTTCAAAGAAGGCGGCACCAACTTCATCGCCGTCGGAACGCTCGGCGATCAGACCGTGCCCATCAACACGGCCATCGCCCTCGCGCGCGCCGCCGGCGCGCTCAACACCCTGGATGTCGATCCACGCTACAACCTGAGCGAAAACGACTTCCTCATCAAAAACTTCGTTTACGAAGGCATTTCCTGGCTCAACCGCTTCCAGAGCCATCCCAACACGCTCTTCGATCCCGACAACCTCGACGAAGGAAAATTCCGCATCGCCGGCAACCCGGATCTGGCCGACGCCAAACCCAATGCCGACAAACCACTACGCGCTACCGTCAAAACACCCTACGGCACAAGCGCCCTGCGCCTGGCCTACATCCGCACCACCGGCGAACACACCTTCAACGCACCAACACCCGGCGCCGCCTTCGACATCAACAGCTTCATGACCAACCAGGTAGGCTGGTTCCTCGCCACCGGCGGCCAACAAATCAGCGACGACCATTGCCTGGAAAAAATGCAAATGCCTGACTGCAGCTTCTTCAACCCGGAAAACTTTCAAAGACCAGACCTGCAGTAATTCAAAACACTTCAGTACGACGTCCGGAGCTTCTACGTGACTTTTGGAACCAACGAAATCTACACCAGCATCCCTCCCGAACGCGGTATCTACTGCAACCGAACATTGAACCTCCGATCTATCAAAGCCATCGGCTACGACATGGACTACACCCTCGTCCATTACAACGTCGAAGCCTGGGAAGGACGCGCCTACGAACACATCAAACAACGCCTGCTCGTCAAAGGCTGGCCTATCGAACACCTCACGTTCGATCCGCACTTTGTCACCCGCGGCCTGATCATCGACTTAAAACTCGGCAATCTCCTCAAAGCCAACCGCTTCGGATACATCTGGCGCGCCGCCCACGGCATGGAGGTCCTCAACTACCAGGCCATGAAACGCCACTACTCGCGCACAATCATCGGCCTGTCCGACCCGCGCTACGTCTTTCTCAACACCTTTTTCTCCATTTCCGCAGGCTGCATCTACGCCCAACTCGTCGACATGCTCGACCGCCGCGAACTCCCCGAAGTCCTTGGCTACGAAGACCTCTACAACTGCGTCCAGGATCAACTCGACGCCGCCCACATCGAAGGCCAACTCAAAGCCGAGATCATGGCTACCCCCGAGCAATTCGTCGAACTCGACCCACACATGCCACTCGCCCTGCTCGATCAGCGCGAAGCCGGCAAAAAACTCGTCGTCATCACCAACTCCGAATGGGACTACACGCGTTTCATGCTCGAATACGCCTTCGATCCCTTCCTCCCCGACGGCATGACCTGGCGAGATTTATTTCATCTGGTGGTGGTTTCGGCGAGGAAACCGGCGTTCTTCTCGCAGAGCAGTCCGATCTTTAAGGTTGTCAACGAAGAAGGACTTTTAAGCCCCTGGGTCGGACCACTCCAGGAAGGCATGATTTACCTCGGCGGCAGCGCAACCATCGTCGAAGATTTCCTCGGCATGTCCGGCGACGAAATCCTCTACGTCGGCGATCATCTCTTTGCCGACGTCAACGTCTCCAAAACCATCCTGCGCTGGCGCACCGCACTTGTGCTGCGCGAACTCGAAGAAGAAATCGTCGCCATCTCCAAAGCTGACAAACGCCAGGAAGAAATCCACGAGCTGATGCTCAAAAAAATCGATCTCGAAGACGAATTTTCTCTTGCACGCCTTCATCTTCAGCGCCACGCAAAAGGCTACGCACCACCCATGGCCGACGCCGACACTGGCCATGCCCTCGAAAAACTCGACAGCAATCAACTCCACATCCATATCGCAGAAATTCGCCAGAAACTCCTCGAAATCGACGCTCTGCTCGCGCCCCTCGTCTCCCAGGACGGCCTCGACTTCAACGCCACCTGGGGCTACCTCATGCGCACCGGCAACGACAAAAGCCACCTCACACGCCAGGTCGAACGCTACGCCGACATCTACATGTCCCGCGTCTCCAATTTCTTACGCTACACGCCATTCATGTTCTTCCGCGCTCCTCGAGGACCACTCCCGCACGATTATTGATGCCACCCAAAACCATAATCGTCCGCCCATTTCCCCCAGAAAATGCCTCATTTCCCTGTTTTTCGCTCCGAAACCTTCATCCAGAGCGCGCCCACAAAACCTGATTCCACCAAGAAAACCGCATTTTCGGCTCTCCCCTACTACAAAGCCGCGTTCGCGATTCTCTCCAGTAACCCACGACTCATCGTCTGGAAAATCGCGTCCGACGTCTGCGCCCGCGCAACATCCTTTCTCGTCGCCTTTATCACCTTCACAGCCCTGGGTATTTCCATCTTCACAGCCCCGGAAATTCTCCAGCGCCCCGCCTTCATCACCGGCCTCACAGGCACCGCATTCGTCCTCTGGCTGATCACGCTGTTTTTCAGCTCTTTCACGCACAGTGGAATTTATGCGACCCTCTCCAACCTTCTCACTCCAGAAATTTCCGAGGACGCCTCACCACCACCCCGGCAATCATTTTTCTCGCTGGCTCTCGAACGCCTCGACGCCACGCTCGGCCTCCAAATTCTCTCACTCGCTGCCCGCGCAATCCTCGTATTTCTTGCAGCAGCCCTGGCCCTCACCCTGATTTCCACGTTTCCCCTGAGCGCGCAATCCACCAGCTCTACGCAAACCAGCCTGGTCTGGGCCTTCGGAATCGCTCTCTACATGGTTTTTACCCTGCTGATGCGGCTCACTATCGAACTCATCGCAGCACCGCTCTTTCTCGAAAAACACAGCCTGTCCGACGCAATCCTGCACGCCGCCGATTTTGTTCTCGAACACCCCGTTCAGCTCTACCGCATCTTCATCGCCATGCTTTCCACCATGCTCATCCCCATGGGCGTGTATTTCCTGCTGCTGATGACGCAAAACGCCATCCTCATGTTCGCACCACCCCTGGCGCCCCTCGGACTCCTCATTCGATTCGCCGCCGATCTCTTTCTATTTATTTCACTCGCTGCCGTCGCCGTGATATTTTACGCCGCAACCTTCGCGTACTACGGCGAACAACGCGCGCTCTGGACCACCTCACACCTCGAAGAATTCATGGATAATCCCGAAAAATCCGCACCTCGTTTTTTACGTGCACTCTTTCAACCCGCAAAAAACACCCCGCCACGGCCGCAATCCGACTTCTCCGAAGGCGCTACCCTCACAAGTCTCACGCCCGAAGAATCCCCCAACATCGTTTCCTTCGAACAAATCTTCGATGCCGAAACACTCGCCAGCTTCAACACCACCTCCGAAAACAATTCAGAATCCGACCAACAAATTCTTTCACCCTCCGAGCCCCCCTCCGACTCCCCCGACTCTCCGGCAGACGATTCCTCCATCACCCCCGAAAATAATAGCGATCCTAACCCCTGAAGATCGTTAAACTTTCATAAAAATGAAACTTTCTACAAATAGCGAAGAAAAGTATTGGACATATTTTTCACTCTAACTAGAATGATACAGGAACATTGTAACTTTCTCCACCGTTACATGTTCGAGATTCGGCAGAGACCCCTGCCAAATATGTCCAAAAGGGCCTGAATACGGTCCGTTCGACCGAGGAGTCGCGCTATGTTTCCCGATCATCTCATCTACGACGAACTTAAAAGACAGCGCAACGAATGGCAGCCTGAACCCCTGGAGCTCCCGCTCTACGTTCCCAACTACGAACCCCGTCGCGAACGTGACGAAGAAGAAATCGAATCCGAACCCAACGTCATCATCATCGACATGTAATCGCTCGGATGCGTTGAATTTCGCTCGATTCTTTTCCGCACGTCCTTTGTACATCTCCTCTACCCGGGATTTTCTCCCCGAAACCGTCTCTTCTTCACAATCCACTTGCACTGGATCGAGGAAGTCGACTACAGATCAGCGCTGTCCATACTGAGCACTTCCGTACTTGGAGAGCGCGATGATTTCACAACCTTCCCCCCATTCTGGCTGGCATAAGGTCCTCAACGACCTGAATCTGACAGCAACCCCCACAGCAACTCCATCCAACCGCGCAAGCGGCGACGCTCCGACCAGCGATTCATCCTGGTTCCAGGCGCTCGCGCGCTTTGCCCGGACTGGATTTTTGCGTGTTCTTCTCGCCGAAAATTCCGCCGGAAACGTCGAAATCTATATCCAGGTTGCCGCAGGAACTTCACCCGAAATCCCCGCCCTCCTCACGGCCGCGCTCGCTTCCCACTCGCAGACCTCCTGGACCCTGCACACCGCCGAAGCTCCCTTTGAACTCTCGACCGTATTGCCGCCCGCGTCCGACAACACTGCCGAAGCCTCTACCGAAACCGCGCTCCGCAACACCCTCGTCGCGCTCATGAAACTCGGCGACGCCATCGCTAGCCATGCCGACCAGGCCGAACTCACGCCCGCCGACATCGCAAGCGCACTGTCTTTCACCACCCCAGGCGAAACCACCCGGCCCACTCCCCAGGAACAAGAACAGGCCGCCAACAAACCCGACGAACTTCCCCCCGAACACCCCGAAAACACTCTGTTCGAAACCATCGGAACCACACCCTCCAGCCAAACCCAGGCCGGCCCCAACATCGATCACACCACGATCACACAAGACGGCAACCATCTTAGAATCGCACTCCACCTCACCATTCTTCTCCGTCCCTCCGAACATCACGAGCTCGCCAACGCCCTCGCGCACCATCTCCGCGCACGCTTCGACGCCAACGTCACCCCTGTGCCCGAATCCACAGACTCCGAATCACTCGCCACCAACCACTCCATCATCATCCTCGACGCCGAACACTCCGAAGAAGCCCACCGCAACCCCTCCGGCCACGCCGAACTCGCCAAAAGCCTCGAAGCCTTCTTCCAAAAAGCCCGACAATGGGCCGAGCTCGGCATCGATATCTTCGAGCTCGTCGGCCTGCGCCACGCCACCAGCACACCCGACCCCATTCAGTTTACACCCTCCCACGCCCCGGCCTCCCCGCGCACAACGCTCGAGCCATCGTTCGGCACGGCAATCCACAGCCAGAGTCCCCGGGACAGCCAGAACGCTCAAAAACCCGAAGCCACCGAAAGCTCCGACAACGGCATCGTCTTCGATCTCTCCTCGCAATCCTCCCGCGCTCCATCAAGCGGCGGATTCACCAGCGCCCAGACCCAAAACCGCAGTGACGCACTCACACGCGGAGACTTCACCGATCCGCGCCTCAAACGCGCCGACGCCACCACACCACTCGTCGATCTCGTCCTGCGCCACCCCGGCTACTCCGACCGCCGCATCGGCCAGGTCTTAAGCATCATCCTCTCAATCGACTACCACGCAGCCCTCCGCCTGGTCGAAAACGCTCCCTGCGTCATCGCCTGGGGACTCGCCAGAGAAACAGCCCTGAACTACAAAGACGTCATCGACACCACCGGCGGAAAAGCCCTGCTGGTCGAACCCGACACCTTCTCCGAACGCTGAGCGCGCAATTTCAACACAATAATTCCAACGCTGTGATCCCAACCACGCCAAACACCTTCAAAAAGCGCCTCAAAAAGTGGCTTCGACCACCACGACGCCTTTCCTTCACCACCTCCGGTTGGCTCTTCGTCCTGATGACCCTCGGCGTCGGCTTTGGCGCGATCAACACCGGCAACAACCTGCTCTTCTTACTCCTCGGCATGATGCTCTCCCTGATCATCGCCAGCGGAATTCTCAGCGAAGCCGTCCTCAAATCCCTGCACGCCCAACGCCTGGCACCGCGCCGCCTCCACGTCGGCCAGAAAACTCCCGCCTACTTCGAACTCATCAATGCCGGCCGTTGGTCCTCCCTCAGCATCGAAATCAGCGAACAAAACCCCACCTGCATCGCCGGCCCGCTGCGCGGCCAGTACATCGGCCCTACCTACCTGCCCTGGTGGAAATTCTGGAAACGCCGCAAATCCCTCCCCCAGAACTACCCCGAACACGTCGCGCTCACCTATTGCCTCCAGATTCCCGGCAACAACACCCTGACCCTGCCTGCCCACTATATCCTCCCGGCACGCGGCCTATTTTCCTTCCCCGGCCTCAACCTCACCACCCGCTTCCCCTTCGGATTCTTCGAAAAAACCCGCGAACTCGACATCCCCCTCACACTCGCCGTCTTCCCCCGCGTTGCTCCCGGCGAAGACTGGATCACCAGCATTCATCAAGCCTTCGGCGAACTCGACTCGCACGAAAAAGGCTCCGGCGAAGGATTCTTCGGCCTGCGCGAGTACCAACCCGGCGAAGATCGCCGCCTCATCCACTGGAAATCCAGCGCACGCCGCGGCGAACTCGTCGTACGCGAAAACGAATCCCACGAACAACGCGCCATCGAAATCTTCCTCATCAATGCCACCGGCCATCCCCCCGCCAGCCGACACCTCTTCATCCGCGATTTCGAAGCCGGACTCGAAAAAACCACCGGCCTCCTCCTCCACATGCACCGCCAGGGTTACCAGATTGCACTCCAGACCCTGGACATCCATATCCCGGCCGCACACAGCGAATCACACCTCGACAACATCCTCTACACCCTGGCCACCGTGGACCTCAAAGACAACGCCCCCGCACCCGGCGCAACTGCCTCCGCACACACGAACGCCACCACACACCGCATCACCCTCGGCCTCAACGCCGCCCTCGCCCAATTCCCATCCGCGCACACGCCCCAACACAACATCTTCCTGAGCTTCGATTCCGCGCCCCAGGATACGCCGTGAACCAGAAAATCAACCTCCGCATCACACGTCTCCACGAAGCCAGCATCTACCTGCTCACCCTCCTGTCCTTTGCCACAATCGCCACAGGCACCGGAAGCATCAACGCCTCCCCCATCCTCATCGCCTTCCCCCTGCTTGCTGTCCTGAGCTGGTTCACCCACAAACGCAAGACCTTCTCCCGCTCCCACGCCTGGATCTGGAACATCATCGTCCTTGGCGCCCTCGCCTTCAGCGCCTTCGAAATCATCGCCTCACCCACCGCCGACGTCATCCGCACCGGAATCCGCTTCATCCTCATCCTACTCCTCATCAAACTCTTCAGCCGCCACGCGCCCCGCGACGATCTCCAGATCTACGCCCTCACCATCCTGGCCATGGCCGCTGCAACCGCCGTAAACCTCGGACTATCCTACGGAATCCTCTTCGGCGCCTACGTCCTTGTCGGCACCTTCAGCATCGCCCTGTTTCACCTGCGCAGCGAAATCGACCAGATGCCGCCCACGCTCAATTCCACCCGCATGCCCTTCGACCGCACCTACATCCTGGTCCTGACCACCATCAGCCTGGCCATCTTCGCCTCCAGCCTGACGATTTTCCTCACCTTCCCCCGCGTCGGCCTGGGATTTTTCACCATCCAGATGCGCGACCCCGTCCAGACCACCGGCTTTTCCGAGCAAGTCGAACTCGGAAGCCACGGCGTCCTGCGCTCCAATCCCGCCGTTGTCATGCGCGTCGAATTCCCCGACGGCGCCCCCGCAAGTTTCTCCGGCTGGCGCTGGCGCACCATGACCTTCGACACCTACGACGGCCGCCAGTGGTCGCGCCAGATTCCCCTCGACAATGACGAAACACCCCTGCGCGCCCGCCACGGCACGTTCAACCTGGCAAAACACTACCCGCAGACCCTGCGCATGGCCGGCCAACAAGAAGCCGGCCTGAACATGCAAATCTACCTCGAACCACTCGGCACCAACCTGCTGCCCGTACTCTGGCCCACAAGCTCCATCCACCTGGACATGGCCGACCACGCCGTCGCCTGGAGTCCCCGCGCCGGCAGCCTCACCGTCGATTCCTACGGCGATCTCCGTCACACCTTCAAAAGCCAGATCGGCATCACCTACCAGCTCACCACCTATCCCAAACCCTCCACCCCAAAACTCCTCGAAGCCCCGGGCATCACCCAACCAGCCGACAATCCCTCATCCGATACTTTAACCACCATTACCTCCGACGATCTGGCCCGCTACCTCCAACTCCCCGACATTTCCCCGGCAATTCAACAACTTGCCAACCAGATCACAGCCAACGCCACCACACCCTACGCAAAAGCCGACGCCATCAAACAATACTTCGCCCAGAACTTTAGCTACACCACCGACTTACCCGCCGTCGATCCCGACGCCCCCCTCAACTCCTTTCTCTTCGAAGCCCGCGCCGGACACTGCGAATACTTTGCCACCGCCACCGTCGTCCTTCTGCGCGCCGCCAACGTCCCCGCACGCCTCGTCAACGGTTTCCTCGGCGGCGCCTGGAACGATGTCGGCAACTACTTAACCGTCCGCCAGGGCGACGCCCACTCCTGGGTCGAGATCTTCATCCCGCAATTCGGCTGGGTTCCCATCGATCCGACCCCGGCCAGCGGCGAAAGCCTCTTCACACAGCGTCCCGCCGCCTCCCGCTGGTTCAGCGACACCTACGACACCCTGCGCATGCAGTGGATGAAATGGATCATCGAATACAACCTCGAAACCCAGATTGCCCTTGTCCGCAGTGCCAGCGCCCGCTTCTCCAGCGCCGGCCGCATGCGCACTCCCGACGCCCAGAACCCACAAACCACGCGCCCCACCACATCCATCACCACCCTCTTTCCCTACCTGCTCGCCACCGCCCTCGGCGCACTATTGCTCTACGCAGCGCTGCGTTTTCGCCGCCAACGCCGCCAGAAAAACGCACACGCAGACCTCAACAAACTCTTTCACAAACTCGAAAAAATCGCCGCACGCCACAACGGCACCCGCCGCCCCCGACACCACGGCCCCGCCCAGTTTATCTCGGAATTCACCGCCGCCGTTGCTCCAAGCCACCCACAGACCACCCGCGATCTCAACTTCTTCAAAGACCGCTACCTGGCCGCCCGCTTCGGCAACGCTCCCTTAACCGAAGCAGAGCGCCGCGCGCTGCAAAAAGCCCTGCGCCGCATCCAGAAAAACCTCAAGAATTAGTTTCAAATCGGCGACGCAATCCCCACCACAATTTCTTCAAGAATCGCTTCCGCTGCCTGCCGCTCCCCACCAGCCGACTTCGCCGCGCCCACACTGATGCGGTGCGCCAGACAAGGCACAAACAACGCCCGGACATCCTCCGGAATGCAATAATCTCGCCCCTGCAACACCGCCATCGCCCGCGCCGCCCGACTCAATCCCAGCGCCCCACGCGTACTCACGCCCATCCGGATCCGCACATCACGCCGCGTCGCCTCGACCACCGCCATGATATAATCCGCCAGCGACTCATCCAGCCGCACCTTGTCCACCAGCGCCTGCAACGCCCGCAGCTCCCCGGCCCCCAGAACCGCCTTCAACGATTCCACCGGCGCCTCGACCGTACGCGCCATCAACAAATTACGCTCCACCCGCCCGCCCGGATATCCGATCGAAAGCCGCATCATAAACCGATCCAACTGACTCTCCGGCAACGGATACGTCCCATGATGTTCCAGCGGATTCTGTGTCGCCACCACCAAAAAAGGCTCCGGCAATGCATGCGTCACATTATCAACGCTGACCTTGCCCTCACTCATCGCCTCCAGCAGCGCCGACTGCGTCCGCGGCGTTGTCCGATTGATTTCATCCGCCAGAATCACATTCGCAAACAACGGCCCCGGCTTAAACTCAAACTCCCCACTCTTGGCCGAGTACACCGAAACCCCGACAATATCCCCCGGCAGCAAATCGCTCGTAAACTGCACGCGCCGAAAACTCAGCCCCAGACTCCGCGCAATCGCCAGCGCCAGCGTCGTTTTCCCGACGCCCGGCACGTCCTCCAACAACAAATGCCCCTGCGCCAGCACACACGCCACCGCCAGCCGCACAATCTGGGGCTTGCCCTGAAAAACCCGCTCAATATTCGACTGCAAATCCTCCACCCGCTGCAACGCCTCCCGACCCGACACTTCTAGCATGCCAACACCTTCCTTCGTGTTATTTCACAATTCCCAGACACCACGACTCCCCCTCCTTTACCACACAACCACATCCATCCCGCACCCCCGATTGCGCCAATATGGCTCTGACCCACCATCAACCCTCATTTTTCATCAAAAAATACGTTTTCGAACTTCGATGCCCGGTCACCCCAGGTTTTCACCCGAAATCGCTCAATAGATGTTTCGATGCCTCATCGAGAGATTTCGCTTAGCGACTCATTTCCCTCGACCAGCCATCGACAGTTTTCACTCAACGACCCATTTCCCTCGACCAGCCATCGACAGTTTTCACCCAACGACCCATTTCCCTCGACCAGCCATCGACAATTTTCACTCAACGACCCATTTCCCTCGACCAGCCATCGACAATTTTCACTCAACGACCCATTTCCCTCGACCAGCCATCGACAGTTTTCACTCAACGACCCATTTCCCTCGACCAGCCATCGAAAAACCAACCCGTTACTCCAGATCCGTCGATGCCGCATCGACTCTCCTCAAAGCGCAAAAAGGATGTTTTCTGTCGCTTTCAGCAAAACCCATGCATTTTCATCAAAAACCCACATCCCACCTGCACGCGAACAGCCAGACAACGAGAAATAGCGCAGCCCTTCCGTAGCCTTCCTTTACCCGCCCCTTCGCGGCTTCGCGGCTTCGCGGCTTCGCGCGAGACACGCCTTTGCTTTTCAAATGCCACCGCCCCCTGCAAGTTCTTTTATCTGTGGACAATAGTCCGGCGAGAGCCTGAGCCAGATCCCTGGCCACAACCGGCACGATGGTTGCGTACTCAGGGCAAGCTGCACTACGATGCGTCCGCGTAACCAGAACGCAGATCAATATTTTTCAATTTTTTTTGTGGATTCCCTCAACATATAAAATGCAAGGATAGCCGTAATGCCAACCTCCAGCGTGCAACGTTTTCTACTCCTTCTCCTACTCACCATTCCCTTAAGCGGACTGCTCCCTGCCTGCGCAGAAAGCGATTCCGACCCCAGACAAAGCGCCGCAAAACTCCAGGATTTTGACAACCTCCTCAACATCCGCGGCACGGCCGGAAAAGACGCCACCAAAGATTTCACCCTCGAGAACGTCGGCCTTTCCAACCTCATTTTCAGTCTGACGCCCGACGCCGACTGGCTCACCGTCGCCCCGGCCAGCGGCACCATCGAACCGGACAAATCCCAGTCCGTAACCTTCACCGCAACGTGCCCGGCCGCCGGCGAGCCGCCGCAGACGGTTGTGGATATCAAGACGAATGATCCGGACAAGGCCAGCGTAAACCTCTACGTTTCCCTCAAATGCAATCCTGCCGAAGAGGAAGAAGAGGAAATCCCCGAGGGCAAAGCCTCCCTGACCTTCGAAGTCACCGGCGTTCCCCCCAGTGTTCACGGCGCTCTCACCGGATTCATCAACGTCTACAAACCCGACGGCTCTCTGGCCGGCGTGATCCCCCAGGGCAAGCTCACCATCGATGAACCCGGCACCTACAAAGTCAAAGCCGAAGACATCATCGACGGCGAAACCCTCTACGAAGCGCCGCCCGAATTTAGTGTCGAAGTCACCCAGGCTGATTTTGACGCCAACTCCATTCCGCCCGTCACCGTTGCCTACACAAAAGTAGAACAACCGGTTTTCTCCGCCGATCTTGAAATCACCATCGAAGGCCTGCCCGAAGGCGTCAACGCCCACGTCGACGTACTCGACCCGGCCGCCGAAGTCATCAGCACGCTGACCGCTACCCGCACCATCAAAGTCCGCGAAGCCGGCACCTACAAAGTTCAGCCGCACGACGTAACCCATAACGGCACCGTCTATCAGGCAAGCGATGCCGTCGACGTCGTCGTCACCCAGGAAACTCTCGAAGAAAACACCCTCGCTCCCGTCACCGTTCTCTACGACAACCCGGCCCAGGTCAAAACCGAAGCCGACAACGGCCCCGGCTCGCTGCGCGCCATCCTGGGCACGGTCCCGGCCGACTCCACCATCACCTTTGCACCTGGCGTCGAGAACATCGTCCTCACCAGCACCATCGAGCTGACCCAGAACGTCACCATCGACGGCGGCCGCAACGTCACCATCGACGGCAACGACGCCCACCAGATTTTCACCATCGCCACCCCTATCGAAGTCACCCTGCGCGGCCTTACCCTGACCCACGGCGCCAGTGTAACCAGCAACGGCGGTGCCATTTCCAATGTCTCCGGCACACTCCACATCGAAAACTGCCTGTTCGACGAAAACGAAACCGAACGCAACGGCGGCGCAATCGCCACCCAGGACGGCGTCCTCACCGTCACCAACACCACCTTCAACAACAACAGCGCTGATCTTGGCGGTGCCATCTTCAGCCAGGACAACGACACCACACTCGCCCACGTCACGATTTCCAACAACATCGCGACACTTGCCGGCGGAATCGCCGCGACCAACGAACCCGGCAACACCAGCGCCGTTCGCATCCGCAACTCGATCATCGCCGACAACCTCGACATCAGCGGCGTCACCGACATCTACACCGACATGGGCGCACAACCCTACGTCAGCCTGGGCTATAACCTCATCGGCAACGGATTCGGCGCCGAAGGCTTCATCCACGACGCGAACAACGACCAGGTCGGCGACGAAACCAACCCCATCGATCCCCTCCTTGGCGGACTGGCCAGCAACGACAGCACCATCGGTACCATGAGCATCGGCCTCACAAGCCCCGCCTACGCTCAAATCCCGGCCGAAGCCTGCCTCGATGCCGGAGGCCAGCCCCTCACCACCGACCAGCGCGGCACCGCCCGCCCCACCTACGAACTCTGCGACATCGGCGCCTTTGAGCGCGGCAGCGATGCCCCCTACAACATCGAATCCTTCGATCTATCCCCGCTCAGCACGACCTACGTATCCGGCAGCTTCGAGGGCAACAACGGCATCACCTGGAACTACGCCCAGGCCCGCAACGCCGCCTCAGCACCCATCGCCGGCGCCGGTCTCATCATCCGCCACCACCTTGCCAGCGATGAATACGGCTTCGTTGCCGCCGAAAACATCCCCGGCGGCATCAAAGACTTCTCCGTCAAAGTCCGCAAAGGCGCCTCCGGCGCTGGCGCACGTCAGGTCGAACTCTTCGTCAACGGCATTTCCTATGGCACCAGCCAGCTCTTCGGATCCGGCAGCACCGCCGACCCGACCATCCACACCTTCACCGTCACCGACATCAACGTTGCCGGCGACTTCAAACTCGAAATCCGTCATATCACGCCCGGAACTTCCTCCAACGGACGTCAGATCACCATCGACCACATCACCTGGACCTCCTACCCCTGAGCGTCCAGTCTCCTAAAAACATCTGAACTCCGCTGAAATCCAACGCGCGGCGCCTTTCCCCGGAAAGGAGCCGCGCGTTTTCGTTTCCTCTCCATCAGACCTCGACTCTTTTCCACCGCGCCTTAGGTTCATCAGCCTATTCACTCGCCAAAAAACATCACAAAACGCCACCAAACCTGTCACGGAGGCATCCATGCGCACACCCCAATGTCTGCTCTTCGCACTCTGCACCCTTGCCCTCGTTTCGCTTTCCTGCGGCGACTCCGACGAAGACATCTCCGACGATCTGCGCGTCGTCGTCCAACCAGAAGCCCTGCGCGCAAAACTCGGCGAAAGCGTCTCCAGCACCTTCACACTCGTCAACGCCAGCAAAAAATCCGTTCAGTTCACCCTCGAATCCCACGCCCCCGCAACACTCCTCACTACCACCGAAACCACCGGCTCCATTGCTCCCAAATCCGCCCGCGAAATCGGCCTGACCGCAACCTGCCCCATGCAAGACGGCCAGTTCCTCATGAGAATCACCGCCACCAACGACAACCCCGACGCCAGCCCCACCGATATTTTCTTCCGCCTGCTCTGCGGCTGGGTAGCAGCCGATCCCGACACCATCGGCGATCTCCTCGTCATCATCGACGGTCTACCCCAGGAACAAAACGCCAACATCCACATCGAAGGCCCCGACCAGTTCCAGGCCATCGTAGACACCACCACAAAACTCCGCGGCCTGCCCCTGGGACGCTACGTCCTCACCGCAGAACCCGTCCTGACCGAAACCGAAACCTACAACCCTGCCCCCCTCACCTTCACCCTGAACGTCACCAACGACAACAAAGCCCGCGCAAGTTTCCTCTATTTTCCCGCCAGCGATTTTGATCTCGACGACTAAACCCGCTTCCTGCGGACACTTTTTCTGGAATGTGCTACACCTGCTGACAGGTTAATCCTCTACCTTTCGATGTTTGCTGTATAAGTCGTACATTCAGGTCAAAATGTCCCAGAAAAAGAAGCGCCCCGCCGCCCCACCCAACCGCAAAAACACCAAAAACACGCGCAAAACCAGCCGCAAGCCCGCTCCCAGAAAACAAAAGAGCAGCCTCCTGGTGCGCCTCCTCAAATGGCTCATCCTACTCGCCATTTTTGCAGGCCTGATGGGCGCCGGCGCACTGGCCGGCATCTTTTACTACTACGGACGCGACCTGCCCGAACTCCTCAAACGCGAAGACTACGCCCCGCCCCAGATCTCCCGCGTCTACGCCGCCGGCGGCGAAATGATCGGTGAATTCTACTACACCGGCGGCCGCCGAACCCTCGTCCCCCTGGAAGAAATCCCACCCATCGTCCAGCACGCCTTCATGGCCGCCGAAGACGCCGACTTTATGATCCATTCCGGCATCGATTACATCGGCATGATCCGCGCCTTTTACCTGGCCGCCCGCCACGACACCGGCCTCAAAGGCACTTCCACCATCACCCAGCAGCTCGTCAAAAACATCGTCCTCACCCCCGAACGAAGCTACCAGCGCAAGATCCAGGAAATCATCCTCGCCCGCGAACTCGAGCGAAACCTCACCAAGCAAGATATTTTGTACATGTACCTGAACACAATTTATCTGGGCCACGGCAACAACGGCGTCGAAGAAGCCGCACAGACCCTCTTTGGCAAAAGTATTCGCGATGTCGATCTCCCCGAAGCCGCGCTGCTTGCCGGCATGACCCAGAGCCCCGAACGCCTCACCCCACTGCGACACCCCGAAGCCGCCAAACGACGCCGCTCCTACGTCCTCAACCAACTCTGGTCCAAAGGCTTCATCGAAGAAGCCGCCTACCGCGAAGCCGAAGAAGCCCCCATCAAAGTCGCCGACCGCAGCACCGTCTTCCCCCATCGCGGCGCAGCCCCCTACTTCACCGAACACGTCCGCAAACAACTCATTGCCCGCTTCGGCGAAGAACAGGTCTACACCGGCGGCCTGCGCATCTACACCACGCTGGATCTACCCAGCCAGCGCGCCGCCGAAGCCGCCCTGCGCAAAGGCCTTCGCGACTACGACGCTCGCCAGAAATACTTCCGACCACGCCGAAAACTCGCCGAAAAAGACGTCGCTGCCTTCCTCAAAAAGCAGGCCGACCAGACCAAATCCGGCCTGAATGCCGGCGAAGTCTACGAAGCCGTCGTCACTACCGTGAACCCCGAAAAAGACCTCGTCGAAGTCCAGATCGGCAACCACAAAAACATGCAGCTCATCCTTGAACCCAGAACGCGTATCTTCGGCGAAGGCAAAGACACCAAAAAACTCGAAGACGTCTTCCAAAAAGGCCACGTCCTGCGTGTCATCCCCGCCGACCGCGCCGACGCAGAAAACGCCGGCTACAAAACCGTGCGCTTCGAACCCAGCGCCGAAGCCGCCCTGATTTCCATCAATCCCCACACCCGCGAAGTCGTCGCCATGGTCGGCGGCTACAGCTTCGCCCACAACCAGTACGACAGCGCCACCCAGGCACGCCGCCAGACCGGTTCCTCCTTCAAAACCCTCGTCTTTGCCGCCGCCCTGGAAGAAAAAATCATCACCCCGGCCACCATCTATCTCGACAGCCCGACCGTCTTCCAGATGCCCGCCGGCAAAACCTGGTCCCCCAAAAACTCCGACGGCCAGTGGCGCGGCGCCATCCGCGCCCGCGAAGGACTCGCTGCCAGCCGCAACGTGGTCTCCGTACGCGTACTCGACGACGTAACCATTCCCAAAGCCATCGCCTTCGCCAAAAAAATCGGCGTCACAAGCCCCCTGGTCGACAACTACACCATGGTCATGGGCTCCAGCGAAATGCCCCCCATCGAACTCACCAACACCTACGCCACCTTCGCCAGCGGCGGCCTGCTCGCCGAACCCAGGTTTTTACGCCGCGTCGAATCCGCCAACGGCGATCGCGAAACCTTCAAAACCGAGGCCCAACCCGTCATCGCCCCCGAGGTCGCCTACCTCACCACCTCCATGCTCATCAGCGCCGTCGACGGCTACATCGACAGCACCGGCAAACGCCGCAACGGCACCGCCAGCAGCCTGCGCTCCCTCGGCCACCCCATCGCCGGTAAAACCGGATCCACCAACGACTACAAAGACGCCTGGTTCGTCGGCTACACCCCGAACCTCGTCACCGGCGTCTGGGCCGGCTTCAGCGACAACCGCTCCCTCGGAAACCGCGAGTACGGCGGCACCATCGCGGCTCCGATCTTTGGCGACTACATGAAAACCATCCTCAAAGATAAAGCCCCCGTCCCGTTCGAGCCCCCCACTACCGGCCTCACCACCGCTCAGATTGACCCGGCCACCGGCAAACTCACCCGTTCCGGCGGCATCGAAGAAATCTTCCTCGTCGGCACCACCCCCACCGACTACGCCCCCTCCGCCGAGGACCGCGCCACCGAAGACTTTATCTTCGACCAATTCCAATAATGCCCTCCGGCGCCTACCACCCGTATTAACCTCTGGACCTGACCGATCTTTTTTATTTTCAAAATAACAGGCAACAAAACGCCCCGATCTTCCGATAACAAATATAGCAAGTCGGAAGCCCTTCACTCGTAGTTCCCGGGAGGCGCATGCGACGAGCTTCCGTGTGCGAAGGC
>JBEBUW010000039.1:0-35044 GCA_040393065.1 Lujinxingia vulgaris
ATTTTGCAGTGACGAGGCTCAAGTGCGTAAAAATTCTGGCAGAAAATTATAGAAAATTCTGAAAATGTAGAAATTTCTATAATTTTCATGTCTTTTCAAGAACTGTTCTGTCCGGGCCGGCCGGTCCTGGAAATTTCTACATTTCTAGCATTTCCTGCCACGCCAGAATTTTTCTCCTGAAAACGTTCCGAAGTACAAAAGCTCCGGCCAGCCCGCCAGACTTTCACCCGGCTCACTCCTGGACAAAAAACTCCCAACAACACCTGGCCAGACCGGCTAAATAGAGAAGAAACTGGCCCGTCCTCTTTCTTAGCTAGCAAGGCTTTTCTCACCCGCGCGCAAGCGCTGCGGGGGCCGTCGATCTGGCAATGAAAGTACATGAACCGTGATTAGCCCCCCAAAATAACAACAATACAAACTGGTTGACGCCTCATTGGCCTCTGGCCATGGAACACGTAACCCAACCCTAAACTGCGCCAGCACCACTACCCCAGAGCTGCGCAAGCAGCACCACCCCAGAGCTGCGCAAGCAGCCCAGACGCGCCAACACCGCCACCCCAGAGCTGCGCCAGCAGCCCAGACGCCCAAACACCGCCACCCCAGAGCTACGCCAGTAGCCCAGACGCGCCAGCGTCTTCACCCCAACGCCTGCGGCGAGGCATAAATCGAGGAGCGCAAAGCCGTACCCGCAGGGATAGGCCTCATAGGCTGTCCCGAGGGTCTGGCAAAGCGATCGTCGATTTAGGACCGCCGCCCGCCCTGCAGATGGCCGAGCAAAACGCCAAGCAAGATAATCGGGCCGCCGACGAGCATCTGGATTTCCGGCTCCTCACTGAGCCACGCCCACGCCATCGCCGCGGCCATCACCGGCACCAGCAGCATCATCTGCGAAGTGCGCGTCGCCGACAGCACGGACAACGCCACATTGTGCAGCCAGTACCCGAGACTCACCGGCACCACGCCCAGGTAAATCACCACCCACCAGGCCGTCGGGCTCAGCGCCGCCACCTCCGACCACGCCCACGGCATGTACATCAGCAGCGGCAGGCACCCGATCAACGTTGCGTGCACCGCAAAATCAATCGGCCGATAACGTTCCAGCAGGGACTTACTCAAAATCGTGTAGACAGCATCACACAGCGCCGCCAGCAGCACAAAAATTACGCCCACCGACACGCTCACGCCCTCGCCGGCCAGGCTGATGATGCTCACGCCGAGCAAACTCACGCCGAGCCCGCCCACGACGCGCATCGTGAGCGTTTCGCGCAAGAATCTTGCCGCTAAAAGCGCCGTCCACACCGGTGTGGTCGCGATGATAAAACTCGCCTGACCCGCCGAAACATACGTGGAGCCCAGGTTCAGAAGCAGGTGATAACCCGCAAAACCCAGCACTGCCGCCGAGACAATAGCGGGCAAATCCTCACGGCGCGGCATTTTCACGCCGCACGCCACGCCCACCACCAACATCGTGGCGGCCGCGATCAGCATGCGTAGCACCGTGAAGGACATCGGCGAGAGAAATTCGAGCATGTAGCGGATGCCCGAAAATGCCGAGGCCCACATGGCCATCGTTGCGAACAGAATCAGGTAAGCAAACAGGTTACGATGCGTCGCACTCAACGACGTCAAAGAAAATCTGCGCCGTAATTCCATAGACATACCTGATCAAAATGAAGCGGTTGTTGCATAAAAAACGTCAGAAATTGAATTCGCCGTGCAGCTCTTCCAGCCCCGGCGTGCCCGGCGGGTTCGGCAAAAAGCGCAGATCCGGGTATTGTTGCTTGCAATAATTTAAGGCCCAGTCATTGCGGAACAGAACCATCGGCAGCCCGTCGCGATCGATCAGCACCTTGGTGTACTCCGCCCGGTTGAACACGCCCTCGTCGTAGCCTTCGCCATCCACCCAGCGCGCATGACGGAACCCGAGCGGGCGCAGGTTGACGACCACTTTGTATTCGTGCTCCAGCCGGAATTTGAGCACTTCAAACTGCAGCACACCGACGGCGCCCACGATGGCATCCAGATCTCCCAGATGCGGCTGGCGGAACACCTGGATCGTACCTTCCTCAGAAAGCTGATCGAGTCCCTTGTTGAGCTGCTTGCGCTTCAAGGCATCGCGCACCTCGACGACCGCGAAATGCTCCGGGCTAAAGCGTGGAATGCTCGTTTCCTCGACCGGTTTGCCCGTAAAAAGCGTGTCGCCGACCCGGAAATTGCCCGGATCGTACAGACCGATGATGTCGCCGGCATACGCTTCCTCGACGACCTCGCGCTCCGTGGCCACAAACTGCTGCGGATAGGCGAGTTTGATGGCTTTGTTGCCGCGCACGAGCTGGGCCTGCATATCGCGCTCGTAACGCCCGGAGGTGATGCGCACAAAGGCCAGCCGGTCACGGTGCGCCGGATTCATATTTGCCTGAATTTTGAAAACAAACCCGGAGAAATCCGTGCGCGTCGGATCGAGGTTCGCAGCCGTTTGCGCCTGCGTCGGCGAAGGCGCCATTTCCACAAACGCATCCAGGAACGGCCCCACACCGAAGTTGGTCATCGCGCTGCCGAAAAACATCGGCGTCAGCTCACCGGCCCGCACGCGCTCCAGATCGAAGGCATCGCCCGCAATCTCCAGCAGCTCCAGATCTTCCACGAGCTGCTCATAACGCGTCGTGCCCAGCAGGCGTTCCACCATCGGATCGTCCAGATCGACCATGCGCTCTTCGACCCTCGATTCACCGTGCGTACCCTCGGAATCGAACAGGATAATTTTCTTCAAGCGCCGATCGTACACGCCCTTGAACTCCTTACCCTGCCCGATGGGCCAGTTGATCGGACAGGCACGAATGCCCAGCACGTCCTCAAGCTCTTCCATCAACTCCAGCGGCGGCCGCCCGAAGCGGTCCATCTTGTTCACAAAGGTAAAGATAGGCAGCTTGCGCATCCTACAAACCTTGAACAGCTTCTCCGTCTGCGGCTCCACACCCTTACCGGAGTCGATCAGCATGACCGCGCTGTCAGCAGCGGCCAGCGTGCGATACGTGTCCTCACTGAAGTCCGCGTGACCGGGCGTATCGAGCAGGTTGACCGAAAAATCATGATAGTGAAACTGCATCACAGACGACGTGACCGAGATGCCGCGCTGTTTTTCCAGCTCCATCCAGTCACTGACGGCATGCTTGGCGGCACGTCTGGACTTCACACTACCGGCCAGGTGAATCGCGCCTCCGTACAGCAATAGCTTTTCGGTCAGCGTAGTTTTTCCGGCGTCCGGGTGCGAAATGATCGCAAAAGTACGCCGGCGTTCCACTTCACGAGTAATTTTTCTGGTCGATACAGGCAAACTCATCAGATATTTCCAGGTTTGAGGCTGTCGAAAAAGAGAAATGCGCCGGCACACCCGGCCCGGCAGCACGCGCTTTCGCTTGGATGAATACTATTCAGAGCACGCGCCGCGCGCGCGTTACATGCACCAAGAAAGGCGGCAAATCAAGACTGATCAATCGATTGGCGCGCCGCCCGGGCTCGCTGATACGCCTCCGGGCTGTTGTCGATCGGCTCGAACTGCGGCAATTCGTCGTGCGGCAGCGCGGCCGCGTACAGAGCGGCGATTTCCGGCATTTCCAGCGGTCGGCACCAGCGCAAACGCAGCTCTCCCAGCTCCAGCGGCCCGAGTTTCACCCGGCGCAGCTTGCGGATCTGCAGTTCGCTGCGCTCGCACAAACGCCGCACCTGGCGGTTGCGCCCCTCGCAAATGATCACCTCGATCCAGGTCGTGCGCTCGCGACGTTCCACAATCCGCCAGCGCGCAGCCTGCGTAAACTGCCCGTTTTTATGCTCCAGCGGCTCGGCCAGAAGCGCCAGGCGCGGATCGTCGTCCTGCAATACCCCTTTGATTTTTACGTGATAGACCTTCTCGATCACATCGGGAGCGCCGGCCTCGGCCGCAAATTCCCGGTTCAAAAGCGCCTGGGCCAGCCGCCCATCATCGGTAAACAGCAACAGACCTTCGGTGTTGTAATCCAGCCTGCCGACATGCGGCAGCGACGGAAAATGCGGCGGCACATGATCATAAACCGTCTGGCGCGCTTCAAAATCTCGCCGGGCCGTAATGCAGCCCGGCGGCTTATTCATCATAAAATATTGCATGGCAGCTGATCTTCTGATTTGCTGGTAAATCCAAGGAAACAGCCCCTTTGGATGCCGCAATCGACGTAATGATTCAACAAAATAATTAGGTTCTCCGCCAACCTTGTTCACCTTATTAAGAGCATTGCTATGTTATTGGCCTTTTCAAAGCCGGTAACTTGCTTGCGTCAGTCAGGTGTTCAACCCTGTCGGTTGACGTCGTTAGAATAGATTGGCGATGACACCCTAACTAACAGTAGGTCTTATCGTGAGAAAAACTCTGTTCGCACTCTTTACCGCCCTGATCGCCATGTCGACCTTTGCCGTACCGGCTTCGGCTGATGCGCTGGTTCGTCTGGGTGTGGATGGGCGCTGGATACCGTTCAGCGTCGAGTCGGTAGACGTAGAAAGCAATGATCTCGACATCGATATCGATCGATCTCTGAAAACATGGGGTATCGGCGCACGCGCACTAATTGGCCCCGAGGTTTTATCGGTCGGTGTAAAAGCCAACTTCGTTCGTCACTCCTACGAGGAATCCTTGCTCAACTACAGTGAGGTTACACTTAACGGAATGCTTCGCGTTGGCTTGCCCTCGGCGCCGATAGCATTTTTTGCCGAGGGTGGCTTGTTACTGTCCTTTGATTACGTAGATCTGGGCTACAACGTGGGAGGCGGCATCGAATACGTCATTCCCCTGGCTCCACCCTTTGATTTTAACGTCGGCGTCGGTGCTCAGTACGCCAACGGCAGCACGGGAACAGAGCTGGGAGATCGGGATATCGACGAACTCAGACTGTTCGCATTCCTTGGTTTTGACTTCTCAATCTAAGGCTCTAAAAAACCCTGTTCACAGGCTGGCATTCAAAAATACGCACTTCCCACCGCCGCGATTCGGGCGATGAGAAGTGCGTATTTCTAGTTTCTCAAAAGAAAGCCAGGCTCAGCGGCTGTCACGACCGCCATAGCGTCGCGCGCCTTCCAGCGCTTCCTGCTTCATTTCCTCGCGCTTGACCGGATCTTTCCAGTCCTCGCGCACGCTCTCGCTCAGGCTGTGCAGCGGATCAAAGTACAGAAAATAGCTGCCCGGCTTGACCGAAGGCGCCGAATACACGCTGACACCCGTTTCGCGGTTGTAATATTCGTAGGAATGAACATCGCGCTTGCCGCCACCACCCGGCGCGTCCACCACGAAGGTCGGCGTGTTGAAGCCCGCCGTCGTGCCGCGCACATGCTTCTCAATATCGATATTCGTCTGCACGCTGGTCCGCAGATCTTCCACGCCCTGCACCATATCGTGCTGATAGACATAGTACGGCTGCACATTGATCTCGCTCAGACGCTTGACCAGAAGCTGCATCGTTTCCGCAGAATCATTCACGCCGCGCTGCAAAACACACTGGTTGCGCACGATAATACCGCGCTCAAACAACACATTCAGGGCGCGCCGCGAAATTTCCGTAATCTCGTTGGGCGTGTTGAAGTGCGTATGCACCACGACCGACTTGTGAAGCTCGCGGCCGAGCTTTTCTACCCGCGTCAACGCATCCACCCAGGCCGTGTCCGTCAATACTTTCATCGGCATGACGGCCAACCCCTTGGTGGCAAACCGAATCCGCCGAATATTCGGCATCCGCAACAAACGCTCGCCAATTGCCTCGATATACTTGGCCGCCAGATTGTAGACGTCGCCGCCGCTGATCACGATGTCCTCAAGCTCAGGCCGAGACTCGATATACGCAAAAGCCTCTTCCCAACGCTTGGGATCGATCCGCAGATTGACCTTTTCCACCACGTCCGTATCCACGCCAATAGCATAGCTGCGCGTGCAGAAACGGCAGTACACCGGACAGGTATCAAGCGGCAAAAACAGCGCCTTGTCCGCATAGCGGTGCGTCAACCCGGGAACCGGCGCATCGGCCTGCTCATGCAGAGAATCCAGCGTCAACATCGGATGATCCTGCGTCAACCGCGACGCAACCGGAATGAACTGCGTACGAATCGGATCTTTCCACGGATCTTTCCAGTCGATCAGGCTCAGCAAATACGGCGTCACACGCACCGCCATCGGCGCCATGTGAAAACCACGCTGCGCATCCTTTACAAACTCGTCCGGCGCCAGACCCGAGATCAACTCGATCAGCTTATCTTCCCCGTACAACGAGTTTTTCATCTGCCACTTAAAATCCAGGAACTGTTCCTCATCCACATCCGCGAATGCCGGAAACTCTCGCCAGAACTCGCCAGAACGCAACTTGCGGTGCAACAACGATTCCTCGCTCACCGCAGGCTTTAGCGTGCGCACTTCCGGCGGTGCAGCTTTCGATTTGGTGACGGCTTCCTGAGACGAATCAAAATTTCCTGCGCTGGACATAGGCCTGAACTCCCTGAACCAATTATTCAATTGAATGTGAAGGTGCGGATTCTGCACCACGACGCACGTTTTTCATGCGCAAACCGCACAAAAAACGTATCGAAAGTGGCGCGGCGGGCCGTAACCGCGAGCCAGATCCACACTCCTGCACAACATCGAAAACCAGGAGTCCGGCCGCACCAAGATTGTTTTTTCACCCCAAATTGTCAAGTACGTCATTGCTTACAGCCGCATTTACACGGCCATTTCTTTACGTGAAAGCCACACCAGGTGCTCAATATTTCCGGCCGGTCCATGCACCGGACAATCGATCGCATTCACCAGCCGCAGCCCCAATGTTGCCGCAAATTCCACGACCGCATCAATCGCTTCCCGACGATGCTCCTGATCCCGCACCACACCGCCGCGTTCCACGTGCTCGGCCGCAACCTCAAACTGCGGTTTGACCAGCGCAATGACATCCGCTCCCGGTTTTAAAAACGTCAATGTATTGGGCAAAACCTGCGACAGCGAAATAAACGAACAATCGATCACCGCCAGATCGCAGCGTTCCTCAAGCATATCCGGCTTCATCTGCCGGATATTCAGCCGCTCCATACATACAACCCGCGCATCCTGTCGTAACTTCCAGGCGAGTTGCCCGTAACCGACGTCGACGGCGTAGACGCGCCGGGCACCGTGCTGCAATACGCAGTCTGTAAACCCACCCGTGGACGCGCCGACATCGATCACAACCTTGTCCGTGCACACGTACGCAAAAGCCTTGAGCGCAGCCTCCAGCTTCAGACCTCCACGCGACACATACGGCAGCGACTCGCCCTTGAGTTCGAGCGCCACATCCGCCCGCACCATCGTGCCCGATTTATCGACCCGCTGTCCGTTCACCAGCACATCACCGGCCATAATCCGCGCCTGTGCACGTGCACGATCTTCGATCAGCTCACGCTCGACGAGCAAATCGTCGAGTCGTTGTTTTTTCGCTGCCACCAGGATTTCTACCCTTAGAGATTGTCGTATTGATACAGATCTGCCAGGAAATTCGCCCGACCATCATCGTCCACGCGCACCGTATAGTATTCCAGGAAAATCGGAACCCGGCGCTTCAGGAAAATCGGCAGATAATCGCCATTTTTCAGCGTCGCATCGATCTTGCGCTCATCCCACTGCCCATCGTTATCGAGCAGCCAGCGCGCAATCCCCATCGGATCTTCCATCCGAATGCATCCACTGCTGAAGCCACGCACCGCATGCGTGAACAGGCTTTTGGCCGGCGTATCATGCAGATAAATATCGTCGTAGTTCGGGAAAATAATCTTCACCAGTCCCAGCGAGTTATCCGGCCCGGGCAGCGCACGCACATACTCCCAGGTTCTTCCCGGAAACATGACCTCATAGCGATTTTCCTCAAACCATTTCGGAATGTGATCCGGCTTGATCGTGCTCACATCGACTTCGCCCGTTTCCGGATTCAGATACGGGAACATTTCCTGAAGCTGTTCTTCGCTCAATGCGTCGCCACCGCTTCCAACCTTCACATTACGCACAGCGCGCATATTAAACCGCACGCCATCAGCGCCGGCTCCACTCGTAAAGATCGGCTCTTCGTTGGCGGGCGTTCCCACAATGCCCTCAGCCGCGGCTGTTTCAGCACCCGGCACGCCAATACCCGCCGTACCGGCCGCAGGCTGTGCTGCCTGACCACGACGTTGCAAGGCCGCCAGTTTGGCCGCGTACTCTTTTTCGACGCTGGCTTTGACCTTGGGATCAATATCCCGCGCCCGCAAACGCGGCGGCGTATTCCAGTACGGATTGTAGATAATCCGGTCGATATAAGCCGCCATCGGCACCGGCGTGCGATTCGCGTGCACTTTCTCGCCGGTCTCCGCGTCTTCCACCAGACGATTGTCGCCAACGACCGTTCCTACACGCATTTCGCGCTTCTGATTTCTCCACAATTCAACCGTGAAATCCGGGATGTTTACAAAACCATAAACCGGCAAATCATGCTTCAGATTGCTCTCGCGCCAGCGCTTGATGTTCAGCGCAATCTGCGCTGTGCGACGATCCGCCGACACATTCAAACTACGCCAGAACAGCGCATTCACCCGCCCCGTTTCCGGCATCTGATGCGTCGCCTGGTACTGTCGAATCGCCTCCGTCAGCACGCCATCATAGTGATTGTCCACCGCAGCATCGGCCGGATAATAACCCTCGATTTGCAAGCGCTTCTTAAGCGCCTTCACCACATCCGAGCGCGTTCCCGGATTCAACGTATTCGGCCCGTTGACACTTTCCCAGCCGCCGGCTGCCACGATTTTCTGATACCGGGCATGCTCCTTCAAAAGCCCCGCATATTGCGGCTGCCCCGGCCAGAGCCCGGCCAGAACCTGGGCGGCATCACCCGTCAGCGCATTCTGCAACGTCTCACCGATTTTGCCGTGCAAAAACTGCGGCCCCGAAGACATTTCCACAGCAATCGCCGCCGCCCGGCGCCACAAAACACCCGCCGCATACGGCCCCTTGGCCTCATCAGGCCGCCGGCTGCGAATCTCCTGCTCATTATAAAAGTCATCATGACGCGGATGAATGAAGATTTCCTGATTGCGGAAAAACTTCATCTCGCGTGCATAACGCACCAGGCTCTGCGCCAGAAGCTGCTCAATCTCAACTTCCATCTTCGCTTTCTTCGCACTCAACTGCTCATATTCGTGCAAAGCATCGCGCAAACGCTTGCCGCGATCCGACTCCATCAACGTCGTGGTCATCACCCGATGATTTTCAGGCACCAGCTCAAATTCCGAAACATACTTTTGCTGCAATTCTTCCTGCACAAAAGCCGTTTCTTCGGCCGTAGGCTTCAATCCATCAAAGCTCGTAAAACTCTGACGTTTGGCCTCAAGCTCCTGCAATTTCTCCTGAATTTTCTCGATCGGATATTTCGAACGATCCAGCAAATGCGTATCCACATCCTGAATCGCCGCCCAGACCTTCTCACCGCGCTCCGTTAATTGGCCGCCTTCCACAAAACCCGGCTTAAAATCACGCTGCGCATAAATCCCGTGGATAATCTCATCAAACGGAGGCTCATCACGCGAAACCTTCGAGCGCTCCGCAGCCGCAGCCGCTTCCAGCCGCTCCTTCAAAGCACGTGAGCCCGCCACGCCACTCGCCTGCTCCAGCAATGTTGATTCCACACCCTGAGACCACTCCGCCACAAAAGGTGCAGCCGCTTCCGCGCTGATTTTCGGCTCTTCACACGCCGTCACCATCAGCACACACAGCGCCAACAAAGTCACTTTCAATCGAGTAGACTTCACTCCAAAACTCACGCATTTCAACATGGATATCCACTAACTGGCGAGCGTTTTGTAGAGTTTTCAAACCACGCCATAACTCTGCAAACCGCTCTGTTTACTTGATTCAGACGTTCAAAAAACCGTGTTTTCCAGCATAAAAAGCCGCTGGAAAACACCACGATCATCAGACAATTCTCATTGAAGTCAAGAACTTAGACCGTAAAACCCTGTTTAGCGAACACGCTGCCAGTCCGAACGCGGAATTTCTCCCGAGGTCGGCGGCGGCGAATCCGCAAGAATATACAACGCACGACGATTGCGTTCTTCCGGCGTTTCATCCGCCGTCGGAACCGCCAGAACCGACTCGCCAAAACCTTGCGAATACACCGGAATTTTCAGGCCTTTTTTACGAAACCAGCTTCCGATCGCACGCGCACGCTCACTGCTCAACTTCAGATTGCTTTCCGCACCGCCCACCGTATCGGTATAACCGGCGATATACAGGCGCATATCCAGCCCCTTGTGCGCATGCTCGGCCATCGCCTTCTGAATATCTTTCAGCGTCGCTTCCAGCTTGGGTTCTTCACTCTTATCCCAGGTCGCCTTGCCAAAATGAAACACAACCGTTTGATGAGGAATCACCACCGAAAACGGCTCAATGACCACGCCCGTCCAAAATCCGTCCACGTCATACATCATCAAGCGCACGCCGCCGGTGTTTTCCACCGCGTTCCATTCCGCAACCAGATGACCTCCCTGGCCCTCGTATTTCTGCGTCCGCTCGATAATTTTCTCACCCTTTTCGTTGAAAACCTCGATTTCCACACGATCTAACGGACGCGTACTTTCAAACGGCATCCGCCCTTGCCCCAGATCGATCAAATCCCGATCAATCCGGATCTTCACCGGATCGACGTACGCCACATCAAAGGTAAACTCCATCGAAATCGTATCGTTATCGATGTCCTTCCCATCGATCTTCGCCGTATACGAAAACGTCCCTTTGGGCTGCTTGATCGGAACGGTCCGCGTTTCGCCAACGTTCAAATTCCCCAGCTTAATCGTCTGCTTATGCCCGTCCGATCTCTCCAGAACGAGCTTTGCCCCCTTCACACTGCTCGGCGAGCGTACTTCAAGCGAGGGCTGACCACTGCCAACTTGCACACGATTATTGATCCTAAAATCAAACTCCTGCGCCCAGGCCGCTGTCGTAAACAACATCGAAGCAGCCAGACCAACAATCACACGCACAAAACGTGCTTTCCAGGTTTTCATGTCAGCACTCCCATTGAATCGACTCCACGCGCATCATCTTTGGCCCGCTTACCCAACACCAGGCGAACCCTACAAATTCGTTGTATAGAAACGAACCCGGGAAACACAAGCGTTTTCCAGACTCACACAAGCTTACAACCTCGAAACCTCATGCGGCTACATCGCAGCCATTTCACAAAGGCTGTGTCCGCGCTTCCAGCGCCGCAAAAAAACGTGCTGCGTGCAATCCATCCGCCAGACTATGATGCACCGTAATCTGGACGCTGGTTGTGACACGACCATTCATTTCCACAAACTTTCCCCAGGCCAGACGCGGAATTGAATCGATGAAAACACCATGGCGCGGCTCCGTACCTGCAAACGGATGTCGAATCGCCTGAAAATCCAGCCAGGGAAGCGACGTCACAAACACCAGATCATCACGCTCGGCTTCCTCTACGATATACAACTCGTTCTGCGTTCTTGTGGCCACACTCCGCCAGGCAACTTCCTCCATAAAAGCCTTGCGATCCGGCTGATACTGGGCCGTGCAGAAATTTACGACGTCTTCCTGATTCAAAACCGTAAAATTTGGATGCACAAATTCGTGCTCTACCACCTGATCTCCACGAATCCGCTGCCGCAGCTCGGGCACTTCATGCAGCGCCGCCATCGATTCATACAACATGTTGGCAAACAACGATTCCTGGTTCTGACGCGTCCGCTGTCGCAGCCCGGTCACATCAACTCGAGCACAAACATCAAAAAACGGCTGTTGAAACCCAAGGAAAAACTCAAACTGGCTGGCTCTCGGCCAATTCTTCCGATCAATATACTTCATCGACATAACTTTCTGGAGGGAATTGAACTTTTTTTCGGCTTGCTCACAAGCAATTTGCTGTCAGTCCTCTGACAACCTGCTTCATACAGCAAACGACTCATTTTAACAGGCATTCCCATTGCTTGAGCGATGCCATCGAAATTGAAGCGACCCGTTTGTTGTGTTACAGACGGACGCCCCAAAAAGGCAGAGGTTTGCCGCCTTTTCAATCTTAAAAATCGTCAACGACTCCGTTGACGCGGAGATTTATAGATGTCGCACGAAAATAAAGAAGGCGCCCGACCATCCCGGGCTGTCTGGTTTGAAACACGTCGTGGATTTGCCATTTCTGCTGCAATTCTGGCCGTCATCAGCTTTTTGCTATTGTTTGGCAATTTGTCACGCGTCGGAATCTGGGAGCCCTGGGAAGCCGGCCAGATTCAGGTAGCCCAGCAATACGGCACACGCGGCGAGTCGGTCGCTGATCCGCAAGATCCAACCAAACCAGGCTACAACTGGGCAGTGCCCACCTACAACGGCAAACCGGTTGCCACGCCGCTTCTCAAAACCTGGCTGATGTCTGCTTCGCTCGCAAACACCAACGCAGACGAGAATCCCAAGATCGGCAAACTTGAGTTTTCCGCGCGCTTACCACTCGCTGTCGCCGCGTTTTTGCTGGTCGCTACTGGATTTCTGTGGATGCGCCGCTATTTTGGTGGCTGGTCCGCATGGATGACAGGCATTGCACTGGTGACAACGCCAGCCGTCTATATGGGCGCGCAACTTGTGACGAGCGAAATGCTGTTCATGGTCACAACTTCGCTCGCGATCATGGCGTTTGTGCAACTTTTATACGCAGAAAGCCGGTCCAGACAACATCTCTGGGGCGCTCTTTTCGGCCTTGCCACAGCACTGGCATTTCTCGATCAACGCATCTTTGGTCTGTACTTGATCGTGGGCGTAATCGCCGGATTTGCGCTTTCGCAAATTCCCTATCGCCGTGCCATGCAACTGCGAGAAAATCCCGACGCCCCCAATGAAGTAGGCCGCACTGAACTTCTTTTGGGAGGAGCCTCCCTGGCAGCCGCCGCCGGCGTTTTTATCTGGGGAATCACACGCAGCAAAAGCGCCCTTGCCGAAGCAGCCGCCGAAGCCGCCAACAATGCACCGCTGTTTTTGCCCCACGTCGCCCAGTGGGTCGCCCTTCTGATTCCCGCATTTGTATTGCTAGCCGCCTTACTCATCGCACGCAAAACCGATGTGGTCCGCACGCTGGTCAGCACCTCGGGCGCCATTGCCCTGGCAATCGTCGCCGTAACCGCACTGGCCGTCAGCCTGGCCTACAGCGACGCAAACCCGGTCCTTACCCAGAATGGCGAAGTCCTCGGAAAAATCCCGGTTTTGACCTATCTGCTCGAAAACCACCTTTTCGTCACTAGCGATGCCAGCCAGCACATGTATTTTGCACTGTGGCTGCGCCAGATCGGCTTCGCCCTTCTGCCCTGGATAACCCTTGTGCCTCTTGCGCTTGGTTATCTGTCACGCGCCACACGCCTCCAGGATGAATCCGGCGAACCCATTGCAGATTTACTCCGCCCCGAACTCGCCATTCAAAGACTACTACTGGTCTGGAGTTTCATCGCCCTCATCCTCGTCGCACTCGCCTCCAGCCAGGGCCATTATTACTACCCGGCCTACTTTCCGCTGATGGCCGGCGTCGGCCTTGCGATGACCGACCGCGAATTCTGGAAAAAATCACGTCTTCGCCCGTTCTGGCTCGGGGCGATGGGATTTGTCGCAGTCGCCACGATCATGATGCTTGGCAAAGATCTGGAGCGCTATCCGACACGCCTCATCGAACTTTTCCTACAGCTCCAAAAAGACTTCGCACTGCCCGATACATTTAGTTATGGAAGCACACTCAAAGCCATCAAATACGCCACCGCGCTGCTGCTCCTCACCTATTTTGGCGGCGTGATCTCCTGGGCTATCCTTACGTTTGGTGATGTAAAATCCGCACCCAATAACCTGAAAAACTGGTGGAAACAACGCCGCACCACGCCTGCAAAATCAGGCGAGGCCGATGGAACGCTTGATGCTCAAACTTCAGAAAATGCCGGAGAAATGAATCGAGTTTCCGCCGCAGAAAAGCGTGCCCGTGAGCGCGAAGAAGTACGAAACCAGTCAAATCTTCCTGGAAAAATTGCCGGTTTCATCGAAAAACCAGCCGGATTCAGCCTGCTGCTCGCCGCTGCCTTTGCTATTTTTACCGGCGTAGTCGCCTTTGATTTTGTCCCGAGCCTGACGCATCACCTCTCGCAACGTGGCGTTTATCAGACTTTCATCGAACACGCGCAACCCGGCGAAGAGCTAGTCCGCTATCAGATTCCCGCCAGCGAAAACTCTGTTTACCTCGAGAACCGCCCGCGAATTTCCAACACAACCGAGTTTTTAACGAAATTCAAAGACCCGCAGCGTTTCTTCGCCGTCATTCCCCGCACACGCCTTGCAGCCATCAACTCCGAAGTGCGCGCTGCCACCAATCCTCGACAAAACCTGGCCGTGCTCGACGCTCGCTCCAGCCGCCTGATCTTGGTCAGCAATCAACACAAAGAAGGCGAAGAAAACCAGAGTTTTGTATCCGAAGCCATTGTGGAAGATCCCGCAACCATCCAACGCACTGTGCAATTTGAACAAGATGGCAAACAACAACACGCGGTGTTCAACAAACAGCTTGAGTTCCTTGGCTACGATCTCAACAAACCACTCGATGACGAAGGAATCGCCACCTACAAATGGGGAGATACTTTAACAATCACCACGTATTTCCGCGTCTTGAGCAAGGTTTCCGGCGACCAGAAAATTTTCGTCCACATCGATTATCCCGGCAACCGAATCCTCGGAGATCATGACCCGGTCAACGGCGAATTCCCGACCAGCCAATGGCTGCCCGGTGATATCATCAAGGACGAGTACAGCATTCCGATCGAGCGCTACTCATCCGTCGGCACCTACACGATGAATTTCGGCTTCTTCCGCTCCAACAACCGCATGAAAGTCGAACCACGCGCCGCGCATGACGGACAAAACCGCGTTCCGATGGGCCAGATCCGAATCGAAGCTTTTTAATTGTACTAAGACCTGAAATTACGCGCTGCGTCTGGCAGCGTGTTGTTCAAGCAAGCGGATCGCAGAAACAGCCAGAATCTGCGCGCCTGTTTTGATGGCGCGCTCATCGATATCAAACCGAGGCGAATGCAGCGCATAACGCGCGCCGCTACGCGCAGTACCCAGCCTGAACATCGCGCCCGGAACGTGCTCCAGATAATACGAGAAATCCTCACCACCCATGCTGGGAAGCGGAATTTCGTAGATATTTTCCGCACCGAGAATTTCGCTGCCAACCTCGCGATAAACCCGGGTAATTTCAGCATCATTGAAAATCCCGGGCGCGCCAAACTCAAGCGCAAGCTCACAACTCGCGTTATGAATCGTACAAATTCCGCCAGCAATACGGCGCAATAACGGTTCAACCTGCTCACGATGTTCTCGCGAAATCGAACGCACCGTCCCTGCCAACGTCACTTGTTCCGGAATGACATTGGGCGCCGAGCCGCCCTGAATCATACCAATCGTCAAAACAATCGGAATCCGCGCGTCAAAACTACGCCCGAAAGCCTGATACAACGTGCTCGCAAGCTGCGTCGCCGCAAAAATCGGATCGACCGACTGATGCGGCCGCGCGCCGTGTCCGCCCGTGCCCGAAATCGTGAAATCAAAACGATCCAGCGCCGCCGTAAACGCACCCGTGCGCACGCCGATTCGCCCGTAATCCAACTCCGGATCACAGTGCAACGCCAGGATACCGTCGACGTTTTTAATCGCGCCAAACTCGATCATCTCCAGAGCGCCACCAGGCACCGCCTCTTCAGCATGCTGAAAAATCAGCCGAATCCGGCCCGGCAGTTGATCGCGCACAGCCAACAATCCCAGACACGAACCAAACACCGTCGCCGTATGCACATCGTGCCCGCAGGCATGCATCACGCCACGGTTTTTCGACGCGTACGGCACATCATTCAGTTCCAGAATCGGCAACGCATCAATATCAGCCCGAATTGCAATCGTCGGATGACACGCCTCATCAAATCCCGGTGGCACCAGATCTGTATACAGACCATTGCCTTCCGGACGAACATGAACTTCCAGCCCGAGCTTTTCCAGCCGCGTACGCAGCTTCGCGGTCGTCTCAAATTCGTGCCGACTGAGTTCAGGATGAGCGTGTAAATTGCGACGAAACTCGATCAAATGCTCACCTTGCTCAAAAATCGTTTTTTCAACGCGTTGCACAAGGTTTTCCAGTCGAGTCTTCATCGTTATTCCTCGTTTTCGAGTGAATATTCACCCGTATTTTCCGCGGATTCATCCTCGTATTCGCTTTCTGCCTCCGCGTATTCACCGCTGCGATCAGAACCGTTCTCTTTGATAGCATTCAGCACAAAGAACATGAAATTCTGCAGATCAAGCAGATACGCAAACGCATTGAACAGCGGAAGTTTGATATTCTGGCCGCCAACTTCGATGGGCAAAATCCCTTTCAGCGGCGAAAGATCCAGATTGTGCAGCCCCAGCGTGCGCGCGTTGAGCAAAGACCAGTCAATGCGCCACGCTCGATCTTTGCCGCCGATCCACAACGCACCGGAACCGGTCGCCACAAAGCTATCTCGTACAAAATTAACCCAGTACGAGGCCATCGAACACAGCACAAGCCCGCCCACAATCAGCGCACCAAACGCCAGCTTCCAGGGTAACTCGCCCAGGCGAGTAAAAAACCAGGCTCCAAACGCGCCCAACAAACAGAGCAGACCCAGCGTCAGCAGTGCGCCGACGCCGAATCTGTTCAATTCGTAACGAAAGTATTCGACGTCCGAATCAGAAGCCAGCCCATCTTGAATCGCAGAACCATGCAAGAGCTGCAGCTTAGACATGAAAGGAACTCGCGGTTTAAAACGCCCTTCAGATAGCGAAACAACGCCCTGAAATTAAATATCGAGATGGCGAACTTCCAACGCATGGGACTCGATAAATTCACGACGTGGCTCGACCTGATCTCCCATGAGAACCGTAAACAATGCATCCGCCTCAACGGCATCCTCAACACGCACCTGCAGCAGCGTACGTGAATTGGGATCCATCGTCGTTTCCCAGAGCTGATCCGGGTTCATTTCGCCCAGACCCTTATAGCGCTGAATCGTTTGACCTTTCTTACCAAGCTCCACGATCTGCGTCAAAACCTCCTCAATCGTCGTATACGACAGAGGCGTCTTGCCATCATCCACGACAACGCGCTCGCCAAATTTGCTGAACCGATCCCAAATGCGACGCAATTCGAGGTAATCACTGTTGCTGGTAAAATTGCGCGTCAACATGGTTTGAATCGAAGTTCCCGCCACGCGACTCATCCATTGTACCTTGAACAGATCGCTGTTCTCATCGTCCTCTTCGATTTCACCGCTACGCCATGCAATCGTCGAAAACTTCGTTTTGAGGCGCTCCAACGCAAGCGCAATTTTTTCTTCCAGAACAGCGCGGTCCGCCAGATCTTCACTGGAAAGCCCCGCCTGTACGAGCTGATCGACGATGCGATCATCAATGCGACGTCCCATCCGCTCAAGAATCGAGCGATAACGGAACATATCATCGATAAACTCACCAAGTTCATCGCCGGCAAGACGTTCATCGGGATTGGCCTCGCCATACACCGTCAACGTTCTCTTGGCGGTTTCAATCAAGAGCTCGCTCAACGCTCGCTCATCTTTCAGATACTCGAGGTTGCGTCCGCGCTTGACCGCATACAAAGGCGGCTGCGCAATATAAAGATAGCCGCGCTCAATAATCTCAGGCATCTGACGATAGAAAAACGTCAACAAAAGCGTACGGATATGGCTTCCGTCGACGTCGGCGTCCGTCATCAAAACGATGTTGTGATAACGCAGCTTTTCAATATCAAAATGTTCTTCACCAATGCTGCAGCCCAGCGCAGAAATCAGTGTATTGATCTCGGCACTGGCCAACATACGGTCAAAACGCACGCGCTCTACGTTCAGGATTTTTCCGCGCAACGGCAAAATCGCCTGGAACTTGCGATCACGGCCCTGCTTGGCAGAGCCACCGGCGGAATCACCTTCGACGATATACAGTTCGCTGACTTTCGGATCACGCGACTGACAATCCGCCAGCTTTCCGGGCAACGCCGAAATCGTCAGCGCGGATTTACGCGAAATCTCACGCGCACGTCGCGCCGCATCACGCGCACGGGCAGCCGCCACGGCTTTTTCCACAATCGCGCGCGCTGTTTGCGGATTCTCTTCCAGAAACTGCGAAAGTTTTTCGTTGACCGCAGACTCCACATAGCCCTTGACCTCATTGGAAACCAGGCGGTCTTTGGTCTGGCTGGAGAATTTCGGATCCGGCATCTTCACCGAAAGCACGGCCGCAATCCCCTCACGAATATCCTCACCGGTAATTTGCTCTTTGAGCATACCGTTGCTGACACCGTAAGCGTTCACCGTACGAGTCAGCGCGCCACGAAGACCAGAAAGATGGCTTCCTCCATCGCGGTTTCGAATCGTGTTCGTATAACAGAAAATATTCTCGTTATACGAATCATTCCACTGCATCGCGACCTCGATCGTAATACCTTCCGCAGGAAATTCCTTGAAGATATGAATCGGATCAGCATGCAACGGCATTTTGTTCTTGTTGAGGTCAACCACGAAGGACGTAATTCCGCCTTCATAACTGAAGTCATGATGCTTGTTTTCACGCTCATCGATAATTTCGATGCGAACGCCCGCATTCAGATACGACAATTCGCGCAAACGCTGCGAAAGCACATCAAAGGAGAACGTCGTAATCGTAAAGATCTCCGGATCCGGCAAAAACGTAATTTTCGTTCCGGTCGTTTTGGCCTTACCAATGACTTTGAGCGGCTCAACGGGCACACCGCGGCGAAATTCCATCTGCCAGACTTCGCCACCACGTCGAATTTCCATGCGCAGCCACTGCGAGAGCGCGTTCACAACCGACACACCCACGCCGTGCAGACCGCCAGAAACCTTATAAGAGTTCTGGTCGAACTTTCCGCCGGCATGCAGCACCGTCATGATGACTTCGGCCGCACTTCGACCCTGGCCCTTATGGATATCCACGGGAATTCCGCGGCCGTTATCCTCGATGGAAACCGATTCATCGCTATGAATCGTAATCGTAATTTTGTCGCAATATCCGGCGAGTGCTTCGTCGATGGAGTTGTCTACGGCTTCATAAACCATGTGATGAAGACCGGAACCATCGTCCGTATCGCCAATATACATTCCCGGACGCTTGCGCACGGCGTCGAGGCCTTCGAGAACCTGAATACTGTCAGAAGTATAATCGTCAACCTGGGAAGTCTTGCCTGTTTCTTCTTCCGAAGGAGACTGCCCGGACGCCAGAATATCGTGTTCGTGATCCATAGAAGTTTTAACCCTGATAACAGCCCTTTTCGAATACATTTCTTCTTCATGGAAATGCATTTGTGGTGGATTCGCTCACCGAAAAACCGATCCATCGAATCCACACGACATGGGCACTACTGTAAGGTAATAAGTCCGCATTTGACGGTTCTTCAAATCCTTCAAAGCAGCCTGTCAAAGCCGCGGAAGGCTACCATATTTGCGGCATGATGTCACGACAATCGCGCCGAAAAGCTCACTTTCTAAGCCTTCCTGAGCGTAGATTTTGTGCGTTCAACAACACATTGTTTCAACAAAGTTTTCCCGGCAATCATTTCCTCGCCGTCTGCTCTCCAGTCCGTCCCGACAGAACGCCTGGACACAGCAGAAAACCAAAAAACACAGGCGGCAAACTTTCGAAAAGTCTGCCGCCTGTTTGAGAAACGATGAAACGTCTGGCCAAAAACTAAAATCTTATCGAAAATCAGCCTTTTTCACTGCCAGCCGCTTCTGCCGAGCCTGCCTGCAGCTCTTTGGCCTGCTCGAGAATGCGCTGTTCTTCGGCCTCACGCGCTTCGATGTACTGCTTAAGTGCATTGAAATCCATATCCAGATTCCAGGTGTAATTGCACTGATGCAAAAGCGTTGCATTGGCGCCAAGCTTTTTGACTTCGTCTTCGTCTTTCCACTCGCAAGTCCACATACGACGTTGCAACTGCGTCACGTATTTCGGCATCGACTCGTCATCCGGGAATTGCAGCTGAATCTTGTGGCCGTTATCGGGCGGCGTATCGACGCGAGCCAACTGCTCCTCGAGCTTGCCAGCCTCATTGCGTACCCAGTTCCGATCAAAGGTAACCGGCGTAACCAACTCATTGCCGTCTTTGTCGAGCAGCGGATTGTTATTGAAAATTACCTTCGCACCAGCCGGCACGGTCGTGATTTTGATAACGCCTTCGTAGTCGTTCTCCAGATCGCTTTCCATCCGCAGGTTGAATTCCTGATGATCGCGCTCCGAAGCCGGCGTAAGACTTGCCGTCAAATTATAACGGTAATCCATCGTGCCCGAAACCTGCTCCCACATTCCCTGGGTAACTTCATAAGTCTGGGGATGGTGGCCAGCCGCGCTGACTTCAAAAGTCTGCGTTTCTTTGACCTTCAGGTTCTGAAACGGTGTCGATGCACCCAGACGCAATTCACGCCACTCGCCGCTGCTGGTCTGACCGTACTGAACCTGACCGTTCAAACGAATCAACGCATCCCAGGGCTGGCCGGACAAAATCAGCGTTCCATACAGATCGAGCGCGTCAAGCTGCGCCTGACGATGCTGCTCCTCGGCAAGCCGCGTCTCGGCAATCTTTTTCTCGAGATAATCACCGCGAATAACGCTGATTACATCGCCCGTTCGGCCGGTAACAACCATCGAGCCGAGCAAAATAACGAGCAAACCGCCAATAAACGCAACCGATTTCACGGTGCCGCTCTTCGGCGTTACATCGTACTCAGAGCTCACTTCTCTCAGGCTGGATACATCGAGGTCGGCTTTGCCCGGATTGAAAATACCTTCAATCGCAGCACGCTTAGCTTCGAAGCCGCTGACAGCTTCCTGCGGAGCAGCCGATGGTTTTTTGGCAGACTTTTCTGTCTTATCGGCAGATTTTTTCTTCGTGCCTTTTGCCTTTACGACATCCGCGTCACCATCCACTCCACTGGCGTCGTTAGCATCGCTCTTCTCGGCTTCTTCCTTGTTTTCGGCACTGGCCTCAACTTCCTCAAGTTCTTCAGAAATCTCGCCTTCGGATGGATCTTTGGTCTTATCGGACATCGTTTGGTGCTCCTGACTCGTATCAACGATCTAACGGTTTTCTATGATAAAATGCCGGGTAACGGGTAAAACATACTCGTTTTTCCAAAGTGTTCTGGCCGCGCAAGCTTATGCTCGTACAAGAATAGATGTCAAGCAATGAGCCTCCGCTTCAAGTCACCGAAAAACAATTAAAATGGTGGGACATCTTTGTCCCACCAGGACATCTATGTCGTGAATTTGACGTCTGACGTAAGCAAAAGCCATGCACAGCACACACGAAAACCAAAACAACCCAACAAAATCAACAACATACACCTCAAAACCAAAACAAACAACACCGATGGCACAGCTTATGCAATCCTTATCTCCAGCATCATCAGGGAGAAGCGACTATTGTCCCCCCAACACTCCAGAGCGCTCCCAGAAAACAACAAAAGGCCCCGAGACGACGCAACAGCCATCGTCTCGGAGCCTTTTGTTGTTTTAACCCGAAGACACACCCGCCCTTAGAATGATTCCAATTATTCTGGAATATTCTGTTTCATTCAGCGGTATTCTCCTGTGCAATCACGAGAAGTTGCAAAAAAGCCTTTTTCAGGTTGATTCCCTTCCGACCGCACTGTAGAGTCCGGCGAACCAGAAACGCGCTTTGTTTTTAGCTCCTCAAGGTTCTTCCTGTCTATCAATAACGCGCGCTCCGATTGCTTGAACCATCTTCATGATTCCTGCCGTTGTTCGATCTGTAACAAACTCCTCTTTCTTACGTTGCAATACTGTTTTCTTAGATTGCTCAACAGCCTTTTTACAGACAAACTCTGTGAATGGTTGCCACAGAAAACGTTTGAAAAATCTTCGGTGGATTGAGTTCGTTACCAACGATCTCTTACAGACATCGCACCGGCAGCCAGCCAAACATCTTCCTTATATGTAACCCCCCAAACAACTCTTCGTTCTATAAACCTGCCTCAGATCATTGCCATTGAACGGCAAATATCCCCCTCTAGCTTGCCGCACACTTGCTTTGCCTTCCTTAAAACTCGCAAGGAGTTCTTGAATGAATCTCAAAGAATTAAAAGAAAAAAAGATCGCACAACTAACTCAAATCGCTAAAGAAGCAGGAATTGAAGGCGCAAATAACATGCGCAAGCAAGAGCTGATCTTCGCTCTGCTCCAGGCGCAGACCGAAAAAGAAGGCTCCATCTTCGGTGAAGGCGTGCTGGAAATCCTCCCGGACGGTTTCGGCTTCCTGCGCGCACCGGACTACAACTATCTGCCCGGCCCCGACGACATCTACGTCTCGCCCAGCCAGATCCGTCGCTTCAACCTGCGTACCGGCGACACCGTCAGCGGTCAGATCCGTCCGCCCAAAGAAAACGAGCGCTACTTCGCACTGCTCAAAGTCGAGCACGTTAACTTCGAAGAACCCGAAGCCGTCCGCGACAAAGTGCTCTTCGACAACCTGACGCCGCTCTATCCGCAGGAGCGCCTCAAACTCGAAACGCGCCGCGAACAATTCAGCCTGCGCATTCTCGATCTGCTGACGCCGATCGGAAAAGGCCAGCGCGCCCTGATCGTCGCTCCGCCGCGTACCGGTAAAACCGTTCTTCTGCAGGATATCGCCAACGCCATCGGCGAAAACCACCCGGAAATCGCCCTCATCGTCCTTCTGATCGACGAGCGCCCGGAAGAAGTCACCGACATGCAACGCTCCGTAAACGGCGAAGTCGTTTCCTCGACCTTCGACGAACCCGCACAGCGCCACGTTCAGGTCGCCGAAATGGTCATTGAAAAGGCCAAACGCCTGGTCGAGCACAAGCGCGACGTCGTGATCCTTCTCGACTCGATCACCCGCCTTGCCCGCGCCTACAACACGGTCGTTCCGCCATCCGGCAAAATCCTCTCCGGTGGTGTCGACTCCAACGCACTGCACAAACCCAAGCGCTTCTTCGGCGCCGCGCGTAACATCGAAGAAGGCGGCAGCCTGACCATCATCGCCACCGCGCTGATCGATACCGGCAGCCGCATGGACGAAGTCATCTTCGAAGAGTTCAAGGGAACCGGTAACAGCGAGCTGCATCTGGATCGCAAGCTCATGGAAAAGCGAATCTTCCCCTGCCTGGACATCAACCGCTCCGGCACCCGGAAAGAAGAGCTGCTCATGGCCGACAATCAGCTCAACCGCGTCTGGATTTTGCGCCAGCTCTTGCATCCGCTGAACGTCGTCGACTCGATGGAGTTCCTGCTCGATAAACTCGGAAAAACCGAAAACAACGAAGCGTTCCTCGCCTCGATGAGTGGCTAATTCTCATGTTCGACAAGCTCAAAGAAGTTGAGCAGCGCTACAACGAGCTCAACAGCCAGCTGGCAGATCCGCAGATCATGGCCGATCCGGATAGCTTTCGGAAAATCGCCAAAGAACACGCGCATATCCAGGAGCTGGTCACCACCTACGCGCGCTACAGCGAGGTCGGTGAACAGCTTGAGGCCAACCGAGAAATGCTCGGCGATTCGGACGAAGAAATCCGGCAAATGGCGCGCGCAGAAGCAGAAGAGCTCAAAGCCGAACAGGCTGAGCTCGAACAGCGCCTGCGCGTGCTGCTGTTGCCCAAAGATCCGCTTGACGAAAAAAACATCTATCTTGAGATCCGCGCCGGTACCGGCGGCGACGAAGCTGCTTTGTTTGCCGCCGATCTGTTTCGCATGTATTCACGCTACGCCGAACGTCAGGGCTGGCGCATCGATATTTCGCGACTCAACGAAACCGATCGCGGCGGCATCAAAGAAGTCATCGCCCTCATCGAAGGCAATGACGTCTACAGCCACCTAAAATACGAAGCCGGTACGCACCGCGTGCAGCGCGTCCCCGACACCGAAAGTCAGGGACGCATCCATACTTCAGCCGTCACCGTGGCGATTTTGCCGGAAGCCGACGAATTCGAAGTCGATTGCCAGGACAAAGACATCAAAATCGATGTCTACCGCGCCAGCGGTTCCGGCGGTCAGCACGTCAACACGACCGACTCGGCCGTGCGCGCCACGCACATCCCCACCGGCCTGGTCGTCATCTGTCAGGACGAAAAGAGTCAGCACAAAAACCGTGCCAAAGCCTTAAAAGAGCTGCGCGCACGACTTTTTGAGCGCGAACGCGAAATTCAGCGCAAAGAACTCGAAAGCGAACGCCGCGACCAGGTCGGCAGCGGCGACCGCTCCGAGCGCATCCGCACCTACAATTTCCCGCAATCACGCGTAACCGATCATCGCATCGGTTTTACCACGCATCGACTCGATGAAATTCTGGCCGGAAACGTCGACGAACTCATCCAGCCCCTCCATACATTCTATCAGGCTGAACTCCTCCAATCCTGAAATCCCACGCCTTTTCAATGCCTTGCGCAATTATACTTACCGCGATGCGTGACCATCTTCTTGTTCATGTCGCGGTCGGTATACCTGCGTGATCCGGATCCCGTTTCCGACAAAAACCATTGAAAACAAAAGGATTTCCATGGACGCATTCAGTCGAGCAGAGATTTTAGAGTTAATCGAGGCAGATACGCAGCCGGCAATTTCGATTTATATGCCGATTGAGTATCAAAACCGGGTTAAAAAAGCGATTCGATTACAGTTTCGTAGTCTGGTAGATCAGGCCGCCACACAATTCAAAGAAAGCGGCCGCTACGACACCGAACTCTATATGCCCCTGTTGGACAGACTCTACGAACACGTCGAAGACGCCGCCTTCTGGCTCGAAATGGACAAAGGACTCGCCGTTTTCATCGCGCCCGATTTTGAGAGAATCTATCGCCTGCCCACGGCTTTCAGCCCGCTGTCGGTCGTCGCGCCGAACTTTCACACGCGCCCGCTGATGAAATATCTCTCCACGCCCCAGCAATACTGGATTTTAGCGGTCGGCCAAAACGAGGTGAATCTGTGGGAAGGCACCGCCGCGGGGGTTCGCCCGATCGACCTCGAAACGCTTCCCGACAATCTACAGGACGCCCTGCTGCTCGATATCGAAGGTGAGCGCGTCGGCACCAGTTTTCGAGGCACCGCCTCGCGCTTTCGCGGCAGCGGCGCTTCGCGAAGCAACCCTTCGCCCGTGTTTCAGAGCAGCGGCGGCGGCAGCAAAGAAGAACAAAAAGCCTGGATTCGCGAATATTTCAGCCAGGTCGATAACGCCGTTCTCGATTATCTGCGCGGCAAAAACGGGCCGGTCGTCCTGGCAGGAGTAGATTATCTACATCCGCTGTATCGCGCCGTCACCAACCTGCCCAACCTGGCTGAACAAGGCATCGAGGGAAATATCCAGTATCTAAATCATGCCGAAATCCATCAACGCGCCTGGCCCATCATCGAAAAAGAAATCGCACGTCAGTACGACAGCGTGCTCGCCTTGTGGGAACGAGCCTATGGCCTGGGCAACGCCGAGATGGACATCGCCAACATCGCCCGCCTGGTCCTCGAAGGCCGCGTTCATATGCTGATGATCGACGCTGAACAACATCTCTGGGGACAGATCGACTGGAACAGCGGCGCCGTGACCTTTCTCAAAGAAAACGGCTCCAACGCGGACTTGCAAGTCGTCGATCTGCTCGACGAACTGGCCGAGCAAGTACTCGCGCTGGGCGGCCAGGTTTGCATCCTGAGTAGCGATAAAATGCCATCTTCGACAGGCGCCGCGGCCATTTTACGTGGCAGCGAACGCTACGAAGCACTGCCCATGGAGTAAGCGCCCGCGCGCGCTCAAACAACTCGATCTCGCAATTGCGTCGCAAACCGTGTAGTAACTCAGACCAATGCACTGTACCTGGTAATGTGCCTGAAGTTACTTAAAACGGTGATCGGGAGTCCATTTCATGGTGAGTCAGCTCGATGAAGCGCCACGGCGAGCACGACGCGAAACAAAACCTCTAGATGTGCCGCAAACGTTGGTAGGACGTGTTCTCAATGGCCGTTATCGGCTGGAACGCGTTCTCAACAGCGGGGGGATGGGCATTATTTTCGTGGCGACCCAGCTTGGAATCGAGCGTCAGGTCGCGCTCAAAGTCCTCAAGCCAACGCTGTCTGGAGATCCGGCGCTCATCAAGCGATTTTCGCTCGAAGTTGAACTCGTCGCCTCACTTTCGCATCCCAATATCGTTACCCTGATCGACTCGGCTCAAGACCCGACCGGCCTGACGTACCTTGTCATGGAGCTGATCGATGGCATGACCTTTCGTGAAGCACTGAAATATACCCAGCTTACGCTCGCGGAAATCGTCGACGTGCTGGCCCAGACCAGCAACGCACTGATCGAAACGCATGCGCGCGGGATCATCCACCGCGATCTGAAGTTCGATAACATCATGCTGATCCGCATGCGAGATGGCCGACTGCACGTAAAACTACTGGATTTTGGCGTCGCCAAATTGCTGTCTGGCGATGCCAATCTGACCAAGGGCGGCCAGGTCGCAGGCACGCCCGGCATCATCGCGCCGGAGCTGGTCGATGGAGAGCGCCCCACGCCCAAAAGCGATCTGTATAGTATGGGAGTCTTGTTGTTTACGGCTTTGACCGGTCACGCGCCCTTCAAAGCCGACAACGATCTCGAGCTTATGCGCGCGCACAGGCAGCTTTCTCTGCCCAATCTGGCCGAAATCGTCGGCAACAGCGTCCCCGAAGAGCTCATCGAACTCACCAACGAACTACTCGCCAAAAACCCCAAACAACGCCCGGTCGACGCTTTGCAGGTGCGCAACCGCCTCGAAGTCATCAAACAGGTGATCCAACAAAACTCGCCAGATCCGGTGCCTTACCAGCCCACGGCCGGCGCGCAACATACCTTCGAAGACCAAAATCCGCCCTACGATACCGACGTCGATCTGCTCAACGCGCACAAAAATCACGACGACAACACAACCGACCAGGGATGGATCCGACGTCTGATCAAAGAACCGATCATCGCCCCCATCACCGTCGTCATGGCGCTCAGTCTGGTGCTGATGATCCTGGTTTTGATCATCATTTATTCGCTCTACACCATCTTCATCATGAAGCAGCCTATCTAAAACTTGGCCGGTCTGCGCTCAACCACCCATCAAAATCAGGGCAACGCCAACGCACATGATCGCGGCACTGATCAGGCGACGGCCGATATTACGTTCGCCGAACATAAAATATCCCGCCAGAATCGCGCCCGTCACACCAATCGCGCGCTTGACCGTTTCCATATACGCCACGTCGATATAATCGTACGAAGCCAGTTGCAAAGTCATCGCGCCCACCGCGAACACCGCGCTCAAAGCCACAAATTGCGGAATCGCACAGACTTCTGCCCACAATTTGCGCGGGCCGCCGTCATGGATCAGCCGCCCGACCATGAAAATCAGGCCGACGCCGCCCGCCAGAAACATCGTGTGCCACATCGGACTGCTCAAACCGGCCGAGGTTTTGTCCAAAACCGGCGTCAGACTCCAGATCAGCGAAACGATCAACATGTAAAAACTGCCGCGCTCGGTCCACAACGCCTTGAGCGGCGCCAGAATCCCGTCTTTGCTGTCGCCCGGATTCATGCTGAAGGCACCCGCGCATACAATCACGATCCCCAGCCAGCCCCATACCGAAGGAATTTCCCCCAGCGTCACCAGGGCCACCAGCGCCGTAAACACCGGCGTAAACGCAAGGTACGGCGTCGTCAGACTGAGCGGCGATACTTGCACGGCCCGCAAAAATAAAAAGTTTGCCGCCAGATTCAGCACGATCGATATGATGGCGGGTACAAAATAGCCGGCTCCGATCTCAGGAAAACCCGACAAAAAAATCTGCACCAGCTTGGGCGAAGATTCATCCGCCTGCACCAGTTCACCGACCAACAGCGTTGGAAACACGAACGAGGCGTGAAAAATCATCAATGCGGCGACAGCAGCGGTCGCCGTCATGTTGCGGCCAAGATGCTTGCGAGAAATATCCAGACTTGCCCAGCAGAGAGCCGAAGCCAGCGCGATCAAAAATCCGATGGTTGTGGTGGACATAAATACGACGATTTGCCTGAGAAAGTGCAGCGAAGAAACGCTGCCAAACGCGGAGGGATGTACAGAAAACTACCGAAAGAGAACGCGGCGAATCGTATCGCTCGAAAACCCGCGATGCAGCAGATACCGATACGCTTTTTCGCGTTGTTTCTGCGTAAATTCGGACACATTCGCGCCGAACTTCGCAACCAGCCTTGCGTAGCACAATTCGTCCCAGTCTGTCTCGTTTTCACGTTCGAGTTCGTCCAGCGCCTCACGGATCACCGCCTTGCTGACGCCCCGCGCGCCCAAACGCTGCGAAATCTGCATCGGCCCCCAGCCTCTGCGCGCTAAAATCGCGCCCTGAATTTCGGCAAATCGCGCATCATCGAGATACCCGCGCTCGCGCATATCGACGTAAGCTTCGTCGATCAACGCATGTTCAATACCTTTTTTGCGCAGCTTTTCGCGCAATTCCCCTTCCGCATGATCGCGTCTGGCCAGATAGACCACGGCCTGGTCGATGACTTTTTCGACCGTCCAGGGATTTTCCTGTTCGCTGTCGCCGGCGTTTTCCTCGTCGTGAGAATTTTTGCCCGTGTTCATGCCTTCTGGGTGTGAGTGTTTCATTGCTCTCATCCTGTTTTCATGGGATTGCCCGAACGTGGCGGAGTCGTTATGCTCCCGCCGTTTTGAGCCCCATCCGCTATACTTACATAAAGAGAACTTGTGAACGACATCAACGAATCCTCTCCGAACGAAGCGCCGCGCGAAACGTCCACCGAAAAACCTTCCGAACCAGCGCCGGCGGAGCAGAAAAAGCTAAAACTGAGCAAACCGGTCGTCGTACTGGCCGGCTCGGTGATGGTCATGCCGGCCATGATTCCGCTGTGGTTTGCGATTCAGGCAGATTCTCCACAAATGATGATGGTTTTTGCAGCCATGAGCTTTGTGCTGGTTGTTGTGAACATGCTCCTGCTGTATGTGATTTACCGCTGGCTGCTCTTGTTTTGAGATGTGATGAGATATTTTGAGATATTTTGAGATATCGCAGTCAGCCTACGCACTCTAGAGAGAGTGCAGCATAAAAATTCCACTGATTTTAAGTCGCTTACTTTTGGGAATTGCAGTCCACATGGCAACGAAAAACAATCAAAACGCGGAAGCCGCCGTCGAGCTTTCCATTGTCATTCCTATTTACAATGAAGAAGGGATTTTGTCGGCTTCGGTGGCAGATCTGACGCAGAAAATGGCGGCCGATGAGCGACTCAAAGATCGCAGCTACGAGCTGATCTTGAGTGAAAACGGCTCGACCGATCAAACCGTTGCGGTGGCTCAGGAACTCCTCAAGCAATATCCCCAGCTCCGTTTGATCCACTCCACCGAACCCAACTACGGTCTGGCCATGCGGCGCGGCATTCTGGAAGCAAAGGGCGACATCGTTCTTTGCGACGAAATCGATCTCTGCGATCCGGATTTCTATGCACGCGCCCTCGATAAGATCGAAAACGAAGGCTACGACCTGGTCGTCGGCAGCAAGGCGCTGGATCGTTCGCTCGATCAACGGCCGTTGTTTCGCAAAGCTGCAACGCTTGTGCTCAACTCGATGTTCCGGATTTTCCTGGGCTTCCACGGCACCGACACCCATGGCCTGAAAGCGTTTCGCCGCGAGCGAATGCTGGAAGTCGTCAATCGCTGCGTGGTCGATAAAGACCTGTTCGCCTCGGAATTCGTCATCCGCGCCGAGCGCATGAACTTCCGCATGCTGGAAATCCCGTTCCATGTCGTGGAAAAACGTAAGCCCTCGATCAACCTCGTGCGCCGCGTGCCCAACGTCCTCAAAAACATCGGACGCCTGGTCTGGGTTATCCGCATTACCGACCGCTGAGCCTGAAAGTGTCCGCAATTTTTTGTGCCTGTGTTTCCGTAGATCTCGACGGGCTGGATTGTTACCGCGCAATTCATGGCCTGCCTGCATCTTCTGACGACAGCGCGGATGCGGCCTACACCCTCGGCGTGCGGCGCCTGCTGGATTTTTTTGCGTCCGAAAACATCCCGTCCACTCTATTTGTGATCGGCCGCGACACAGCGCATCCCACCCACCGCGCGCTTTTGCAAGAAGCGCACAACGACGGGCATGAGCTGGCCAATCACACGTTTTCGCATCCTTATAATCTGCGTTCGCTGCCCGAAAACGTGCAACGCGCTGAATTTTCGCGCTGCGAAGACGAAATCGCCGCGATCACCGGCCGACCGCCGGTCGGTTTTCGCACGCCAGGCTACAATCTCGACGAAAACCTGCTGAAAATCTGCCGAGAACGCGGCTACCTCTACGATTCCTCGGTCTTCCCCTGCCCACCCTACTACCTGGCCAAAGGCGCCGTAATGAGCTGGCTCGCCGTGCGCGGCCGCCCGAGCCGCAGCCAGATGACGCGCCCACAAACGCTGCTGTCGCCGCTGCAGCCCTATGTGCCAGAACCCGATAAATTCTGGCGCGCACAACGCCTGCAACCAGGCACAGACGCCGCGCCAGGTCTGCTGGAAATCCCGGTCCTGGTCATCCCCGGCGCGCGCTTTCCGGTCATCGGCACCAGTCTGCATCTGCTGAAAAAACGCGGCTTCGATGCCGTATATCCGCTGCTTCGCCGCGCGCAGCCGGATATTTTCAACCTGGAATTTCACGCCATCGACTTCATGGACAGTCAGGATCCGGGCGTTGAAGATCTGATCGGAATCCAGCCAGACCTGGCGATTCCCTGGGAGCAAAAACGCGATGTGTACCGTCATGTTTTTGCCCGCGTCCGCAACGATTACCGGTTTTGCACGCTGGAAACCGCGGCACGTGCGCTCTGCAACGAAAATTGACTCTGCGTACAGGGGCCTCACTTTTGGGAAATTCCCGAAGGCCACACCCCCTTGAAATGCGACCGCTTTTCGTGCGGAGAATCCATGCTCAACGAACTCTCGACGACACGTTTGTACGGACTGGGCACGTCGTTGCCTGCGTATTCCAACAGTCAAACACATGCGCAGGCTTTTATGAGCCAGATGATCGAGGCCGCCGCCAGCGACGACGAACGCGACCGCGCGCTGTTGTATCTGGAGCAGATCGTGGCGAGTTGTGGGGTGGAGAGGAGGTTCAGCCCGATTCGGGATTTTATGTTCGAGGAGCCGGAGAAATTTACGTTTTTTCCGCAAAACTGGGCGCTCGCGCCGGCGGTTCCCACGGCGCGACGCATGATGATGTACGAGCGCACGAGTGTAGATCTGGCGGCGGAATCCGCCCGGCGCGCCTTGCGACAAGCTGGCGCGCAGGCCGGGGATGTGACGCATATCATTTTTGTAACATGCACCGGATTCTTTGCACCCGGGCCGGATATCCTGCTGATCGAACGGCTGGGATTGCGGCCAACGGTCCAGCGCACGGTGATCGGATTTATGGGCTGTTACGCAGCGTTCAACGGCCTGCGCATGGCCGATCAGATTGTACGGGCGGAGCCGGACGCGGTGGTTTTGCAGGTCCATGTCGAGCTGTGCAGCCTGCATTTTCAGAACGAAATTTCGATCCAGAATCTCGTCAGCAATTGCCTGTTCGGCGACGGCTCGGCGGCCGCGGTTTATGCGCGCCCCGGACGTTTTGCGGGCGGCCTGGCGGATATCGAGGCCACCCACTGCGCGCTCGGAAACGATAGCCTGGCCAAAATGAGCTGGCGCATTTCTGATCACGGATTTTCGATGTATCTGGACACTGAAGTGCCCCGGCGCGTGCAGGCCGAAGCGGCTGGATTTGTACGCGCGCTGTGCGATCGCGCCGCGCTCCATCTGCCCGATGTCGAACGCTGGGCGGTGCATCCGGGCGGCCCGAAAATCCTCGACGCCGTGTGCGACGCCATCCGGCTTCACGACGAGCATGTCGCCGTAGCCCGCCGGATCCTTCGTTATTTTGGCAATATGTCGAGCGCTACTATTCTCTTTGTTCTCGAAGAAATGTTTCACCAGCCTCACCGCGGCGCTCCCATGGTCATGCTTGGTTTTGGGCCGGGATTGACGATGGAAGGCGCGGTACTTCGCGAAGTTGCCTGAAGAAACCACTCAAAAAACCAACACAAACGATGACGATCCAATGACAGTATTTTCGATGTTTCCTGATTTTTCAGTGCGCAGCTCCCGGCAAGAATTGATGGACGATCTCAGCATTCAGGGCGCAGAATTGCGCGAAACGCTTGACGGTCTGGAGCGGATCAATCGTATTTTCCGCGGCTACGAACCGAGCCTGGACGGCGTGGCTTCCCTGCTGCAAATGCGCCCCGAACAGCGCCGTTTTCGACTGCTCGATGTCGGCACCGGCAGCGCCGACACCCCGCGCGTCCTCAGCCGCTGGGCAGCCGCACAAAACCTCGCCATCGATATCCACGGCATCGATCTCACGCCCACCACCATCGAACATGCGCGGCAACGCTCGCTCGATTACCCCAACATCCATATCCAGCAGCAAAACCTTTTCGCGCTCGAAAACCAGCACCCCTTCGACGTCGTACACGCCGCGCTCATGCTCCACCATTTGAGTGATGCCGACGCCATCCGCGCGCTGCGCAAAATGTTCGAGCTCTCCGTGCTGGGCATCGTCATCAACGATTTGCACCGCCATCCGCTGAATTTTGCGGGCAGTCATGTGCTGTTGCCGATGGTCTCCAAAAACCGACTGATCCGACACGACGGGCCGCTGTCCGTGTTGCGCGCCTTCACACGCACGGAGCTCCGCTCCCTGATTGCGCGCGCCGATTTGCCCGAGCCACAAATCATCTGGCGCGCGCCTTTCCGCTGGCAGGTAATCATCCGGCGGGCAAAACGGTGAGGATCCGACACTGCGAAATCGCGATTCTGGGCGGCGGCCTGGCCGGCTCCGCGCTGGCCGCTACCCTGGCCCGGGCCGGCCGCGACGTGGTGTTGCTGGAAAAATCGTTTTTTCCGCGCGACAAATTATGCGGCGAGTTTTTGTCGCCCGAATCAAGCCGCCTGCTGGAAGAGCTGGAGTGCCTGGAGGATTTGCGCGTTCACGACCCGGCGGAGATTCACCATGCGCGTTTTTCTGTGCCGCCGCGCCGTTCTCTGAAAAGCCTGCTCGATGTGGCGTTGCCTGCGCCAGCGCTCGGCGTGAGCCGCCGCGTACTGGACGCCTGTTTGTTTGAGGCGGCCGGCCGCCACGGCGCGCAGACGCTATGCGGGGCAAACGTGCGCTCGGTGGAACGTTCAAAATCCGGAGCCTTCACAACCGGCGTGCGATTTCGGCCGCACCCGAACTCAAGAGTCACCGAAAACCTGACCGTCCAATCCCGGCTCGTCGTCGCCGCCTACGGGCGCCGCACACATCTCGATCATGCACTTCACCGACCGATGAATTCTCCATCCACGTCGCAGCTTGTGGCGTTCAAGCAACATCATCGGCCACAAAAAAACGCAGCCGGCGATGCTCTGCAAGAATCGCTGCGCAATTGCGTGGAAATCCACACCTTTGAGGGCGGCTACTGCGGGCTCAACTTTGTCGAATCCGGCACGGTCAACGTGTGCACGCTGTTTGACAACCGGCTGTTGAGAGGGCTCAAAACACCGCGTTGGTCGCAGATTTCCGAACTTTTGAGCGCGCAAAACTCGCACCTGGCCCGGCGGCTGCGCGCACTCGTCCCTGAAGAAACGCCTACGCAAGCTGTCGCGCAGATTTCGCTTACCCTCAAAGAACGCCACCGCGAAGGCGTGCTCTTTATTGGCGATGCCGCGTCCATGATCGCACCACTTGTGGGCGACGGACAGGCCATGGCGCTGGAGTCCGGCATGCTGCTCGGAGAACTGATCTTGCAAAAATATCCCAAAATCCCAACGCGTGCCTGGGAATGGCAGTGGCGCCGCAACTTCGAAATGCGCTTGCGGCTCGGGCAGGGCCTGCAGCAACTTTCTCTGCAACCAGCCCTGGCGGCCGGAGCGCTGGAACTGGCTGTGCGCTGGCCAGGGCTGACCAATTTTCTCGTGCGCCGAACGCGCGGCTGAAACTCGTTATCCAATTGGATGCAAATCGCATCTGCACCCGGGGGATCGCGCGATATTCATTTGTAGATCGCCTGTGTAAGCGGTGCAGACGTTAGCGTACCGATATATGTCGCCCACGTCCCCGGGGACAGACACGATCTACAAATGAATATCGCGCATGTATCCGGGGACAGACACGCTATAGAAATGAATGTTGCGCATGTACCCGGGGACAGACACGCTATATAAATGAATGTTGCGCATGTACCCGGGGACAGACGCTTCCTATCCTGAAAAGTCGTATGCGCACCCGGTGCACACGCGATCTACGTTTTTAAAATCTTGTAGAATGTGTGCGCATCCGAGTGCAGAGGCAGTCTACAAATGAATATCGCGCGTTGAACGGGTGCACGAGCGATATTCATTTGTAGATCGCGCATGAAACGCATGCGTAAGAAGGGGTGAATAATGTGGCGGGCTAACGTTGTAATCATTCTAGCCAGGGCAGGGATAGTTCCTGGCCAATTTTACCCTGGAAGGCTGGTCAAAATTTTCTGAACGCGATTCGGTCGGTTTGGCCAGTGTGTGCGGGAGGTTTTCAGTTGGTGGGGAGCCATTGAGCTAATCCGGGTTTGCTACGTTTTTCTAGTGTCCTGGCGTTTTCTGCAGAAAATTCTGGCGCGGCCGGAAATGCTAGAAATGTAGAAATTTACAGGACCGGCCGGCCAGGACAGAACATTTCTTGAAAAGACATGAAAATTCTAGAAATTTCTGTAAATTCAGAAATTTTCTGCCAGAATTTTTGCGCACTTGAGCCTCGTCACTGCAAAATTTTTCTTCTTTTTTTGCCGCCTGCTCATGCGCCTCC
>JBEBUW010000040.1:0-34223 GCA_040393065.1 Lujinxingia vulgaris
GGGTTCCACTGGCTGGTGAGGACGGACTGGCGGCGTGCGGAGAGGAAGTCGATGAAGTCGGCGTTGGTGGTGATCCAGTGGTTGTGGGTGCGGGCCATGTCGAAGGCGTCGCGGAAGCCGAGGAGGATGCCGGGGGCGGGTTCGCGTCGCATGGCGTCGGCGGGCAGGTTGATGGAGAGGGCCTGGTGAAAGTGGCTTTCGCTGTTGACGAGCATGCGTTTGAGGCGTTGTGGGGAGAGGCTTGCGCCGTTCAGGACGAAGGGTTGCTCGAGCAGGGGCAGGGGCAGGCCGCGTTCGTCGATGGGGTAAAAGGGCATGCCGGTGCCAAAGAGGTAGCCGAAGTTTTCGGAGCTTGAGGGGCCGAAGCTGTGGTCGAGGCGGATGGAGGCTGCAGCGAGTTGTTTGAAGGTGGTGCTCCAGTCATTGTGCCAGATGGTGCCTTCGGTGCGGGCGATGCGGATGTTGTTGTTCGGGCCAAGATTGGCCTGGAGCAGGTTGATTTGTTGGAGGAGCGAGAGTTCGCGGGCGACGGGGCGGATGGCGCCCAGGCCGATGGTTTCGACGGCGGGTTCGCGCAGGGTTCCGTTGACCCAGAGCAGGGCGATATCGGCGCCGGTCTGGCGAGCGACTTTGGCCTGGGTGGGGGTGAGTCGGTCGGGGGCGACGAAGATGGTGGAGACGCCCTGTTGTTTGCGGGCCCAGTCGGCGTAGCCAAGCGCGGCGCGGGTCATGTCGGTGGTGGAGTGGCCGACAAGCAGCGCGCCGGCGTGGGTGGCGGGGAAGGGCCACAGGCGCGGCGTGGGGCGCGAGATGGAGAAGCGCTGGAACAGAGCGTGTTTTAAGAGGTCGGCGTAGGGCACGTGGGAGCGGAGCATGCGCTCGTGGGCGACGCGTGCTTCGGTGGGGAGTTGGTCAGGGGCTTCGGGTTGTCCGAACATCATGTCGCGGCTGGGCAAGCCCTGGTGCATGGCGGTGACGGTGCATCCGAAGTCGATGAGCAGGGTATAGACGAGGCCCTGGCCTTGTTCGTGGACGAGCAGTCCGGGTTGTTCTTCGATTTCGAGCAGGACGGGGCCAAATGGATAGGCGGGCGCGGGCGCGGTGGGGAGGAGGCGGCCGGTGAGCGGGACGTCGACGAGGTGTTCGCGGGTGGGGCCGTGTACGCCCATGCCTTCGACGGAGGTGATGCGGGTGGCGTGGACGGAGCGTCCGGCGGTGGAAACGCGGGTGAGCATTTCCCAGCCTTCGGAGGGGGATTCCACCACGACCTGTCCGCCGCTTCGGGCGAAGTTGAGCAGGGCGTTGATGCCGGCCTGGGGCATGCTTTCGGCGACGCGGCGCGGGACGATGACGACGCTGCGTCCGGCCAAGATTTCGGGGCTGAGCTGGCGTGCCAGAGCGGTGGCGAAGCTGCCGAATTCTTGCCAGAGGCTATTGAACCATCCGTAGCTGCAGTCGAGTTCGGTGAAGTTGGTGGCTTCGGCGGCGGGGGTGTTGGGCAAGAGCAGCAGGATGTCGCCTTCGGCGCGGTCGGGTGGTCGGCTGCCGGACAGGGTGTTTTCGACGGCGGGTTGGACGGTGGGTTCGCGAAGTGTGGACAGACCGAACAGGATCAGGACCACCAGGGCGACCAGGCCGATGTCCCATTTGAGGCTTCCCAGACTGGATTGTTCACGTCGCATAGTTTTCTTGAGCGTATAGATAAGGAAGGGGATGCGGAAACATTATCGGTAGTAGACGTCGATCGAGTTGAAGCCGTGGTCGAGCGGGAGGCGTTGGAGTTCGATGCCGATCATGGAAGTTTTTTCGGCAGCCAGATCGGCAGAGATGAGTTCGCCGCGCACGCGGTTGGCGCCCTGCCTGGCGATGAGGAATTGTTTGGAGCCGATTCGGTGCGGGACGACCAGGTGCATGTTGCGGGCTTTGGCTTCGATGTTGATGCGCAAAACGCTGCCCTGGTGTGTGGGGGCGGTCTGGGCGGAGCGGACGTTTTCGGGGAGCGGGGCGTTTTCGACGAGGCGGCTTTTGATGGTGCCGGCGCGGCGTGAGCGCTGGAAGCTGTCGAATCGGGTGATGCTGGTCATCTGGTGATCGGTGTGCTGGACGGCATCGAACATGGCGAGCCAGCGCTCGAAGCGTTCGGCGTCGGGGAAGTCTGCGAAGAGGGCTGGATCGATGGAGATGGTGAGTGCCTGGTGGTGGCCATCAGCGCTGATCTGGAGGAGTTCTTCGAATTCGGGGCCATCGACGGGTTGGGCGGGCACGACGATGGGGAGTTCGCGGACGCCTAAGGGGATGCCGTCGGTGTTGAAGACCTGGAAGGGCAAACCGGTGCCGAAGGCAAAGCCGGAGGATGCGGTGGCGTAGCTGGAGTCGACGCGGATGTCGTTGGCGGCCATGGCTTCGAAGGGAGCGGACCAGCGCGGGCTCCACCAGCCGTCGGCGGTGCGCAGGGAGCGGACGTATCCCACGGGGAGGACTTCTTTGAGGGTTTTGAGTTGGGCCGCGAGCTCGACGGGGCGTGCGGCAGGTTTGAAGGCGCCCAGTCCGACGGATTCGCGGAGTTCGGCGGGGCTGTCTTCCAGGCGCCAGAGCAGGCCGATTTCGCCGCCTTTTTTGTGGATGGCTTCGGCGCCTACCTGGGTGAGGCCGGAATCGACGGAGGTCAGGAGTGTGGAGACGGCGCTGAAGTTGGTTTCGTAATCGAGCATCCAGCCGCCGCCGTCGCCGAGTTCGGAGTCTTCGTGGACGAGGATGACGGAGCCGTTTGCGCCGCCGGGAAATGCCCAGAACATGGGCAGGGGCGCGTAGCGCATGATGACGCCGTAGACGAGGAAGCGCTCGAGCAGATCGGCGTAGGGCGTGGCCTGGCCGATCATGCGTTTGTCGAGCACGAGGTCCTGGGTGCGCGGGTTTTTGGGCGTATCGGATGAGGCAGGTGCACGGACTTCGTATTTGTTGTTGGGGCGTCCCTGTTGCAGGGCGACGAGTTGTTCGCCGAGGTCAAAGTCGATGGTGACGACGGTGCCCTGGCCGATGGATGCGGCGTAAATAACAGGTGCGCCGTCGATGGCGAGCAGGGTCTGGGCGCCTTCGCGCGGAGCGGTGGAGCCGATGTAGGAGGTGGACAGCGGCATTTGCTGGATTTGTTGCTGGTAGGGAGCGGCCAGATCGCGTGCGAAGCTGATGGCCTGGCCGCGTCGTTTGCCGGCGCGGCCGTTGGCGGAGAAGACTTCGCGCAGGCGGCCTTCGGGCTGGTCGACGATGAGCAGGTTGCCGCTTAAGACCCAGGGGCGCAGTGTGTCCAGGAGGCTGTTGGTGATTTGCGAAGTGACGCTGGATGTGAGGATGACGACGCGCGCGGAGGTCAGGCTGCTCTGGGAGAGGGAGCGCGGTGTGGCGATGGTGACCGGGCCGATTTCTTGCTCGATCATGTTGATCCAGGTGGCGCTCCAGTCGCGGTTTTCAAAGCCGGGGCCGCTCTGGCGGATGACGTCGTAGTCGATGACGATGACAACATCGGCGTTGGCTTCGCGGGTGATTTCGACGCCTTCGCTGGCAACGTTGGCGCCGTCGAGAAAAACTGGTGAGCTGTGCAGGTAGAGTGCGGTGGCAATCAGGACGACGAGGCTCCAGAAGGTGATTCGGAAGGGCATCACTGAGCGCTGTTTTCTGCGTCTTGGTGCGTACATCAAGCAAGCCGGGGGTCGAAAGATACAGAGGCGGGCAGCTATTCAACCGGAGAGTAGCCGTGTTAGGCTGGGCGGCTGAAATGGGCCCCTTTCATACACGGAACGGGGTAAATACTTAAGAGGAAATCGTGGTTGCCTGTGTAATGATTGGCTTCAAACTCCTTCGGGAAGCCAGCACACATTGGAATCGCTTCCAACGAGAGATTACGTGAAATTATTCTACAGCCTGCAAGAAGAAGGACGGCTTGAGGTGGGGCCTACGGCCTGGGGACGACTGGTATGGGCGCTGGAGCGCTGGGGGATTGCGTGGCCGGTGATGATGGTAGGGATTTCGGTGTTCTTTTTGCCGGATTATTTTGGCAAATATGCGGCGCAGCAGGGGGCGCAGGGGATTTTCTGGGTGTCGCTTCTGGCGGTGGCCGGGTTTGTGAGCATGCTGCTGGGGATTTTGCGGTTTTTGCGTCATGAGCGCTGGATTTTTGATGGAGAAGCGCGCGCGCTCGTGTATCAGACGCGTACCTTGTACGGCACGTTCCAGGAAGAGAGCGTGCCGTTGCGGGAGATTCAAAAGATCGAGATTGAGCTGGCCGGGGGATTGCGAACGAGTAGGATCGTGGTTGCATTTGCGACGGGGCATCGCGAGGTGGTGTGCAAGACGCGCTGGCGCGTGGGGGAAGTGGAGCAGGTGGGGAATATGTTGCGGGAGTTTTTGAAGAAGAATCGGTATGAGGTGGAGTGGGTAACGGCTTAAGGGCGTGTCTCGCGCGAAGGCGCGAATTGTTACGAAGGAAAGGTAGAGGCGAAGAAAAGGGAAATGGTTATGGTGATGCGTGCGCGGGTTTTGCGGGTTCTGATGGCTGGTGGGGTGTTGGTGGGGACGGTCGCCGGTGGCATGGTGCCGGTGCAGGATGCGCGGGCGCAGGACTGGAGTGTGGAGGGCGGGGCGGATCGCCAGCAGGAGATTTTGCGGCGGTATAAGGAGATGCTGGAGGGCAATCCGAGCGAGGGGATGGCGTTTCAGCGGGTGCTGGAATATGCGGGGCGTGGGCGCGGGCTGGATCAGTTGATCGAGGAGTATCGCGGCAAGGTTGGGCGGCAGCCGGAACGGGCGAATTTGCGGCTGGTGCTGGGGCATTTTTTGCGAACGCGTGGGGATTATGAGGAGGCGTTGGCGGAGTATGCGAAGGCGGTGGAGTTGTCGCCGAAGTTGCCGCTGGCGTGGTTGAGTCGCGGCAAAGTTTTGATGCTGATGGGCAAGCGCAGCGAAGCGACGGCGGATTTTGAGCAGGCGCTGGAGCTGGAGAAAAACCGTGATAATCAGCAGGAGATATTGCGTCAGCTTGCAGATCTGTCGTTTGCGCAGCGGGATTTTGAGCGGGCGGAGAAGTATTTTGACCGGCTGGTCGCGCTGGAGCCGCGCAATGAATATCTGCGGATGGAGTATGCGCAGGCGCTGGTGCAGTATAAGCGGTTTGATAAGGCGATATTGCAGTATGAGGCGGTGCTGAAGCTGGCGGGCGGCAATCAGAGCACGCGCGCGACGACGTTGCGCGATATGGCGGACGTGTATGCGCAGATGGGCCAGACCGATAAGGCGCTCGATACGTACAATCAGGTGTTGCGGCTGGTGCGCAGTGATAGCTGGCTGGCGCGTGAGGTGCAGGGCCTGATTGTGAACCTGTATCGGCGCGAAGATCGTCTGCATGAATATGTGGATACGGTGGCGGCGCGCTGGAGCAAGGGAAGTTTTGATGAGTTGATGCTGCTCGGCGATATGTATCAGGAAGTCGGGCGCGTGGATGAGGCGCTGGCGACGTACGGGCGTGCGGCGGCGAAGAATTCGCGTTCGGTGGATCCACGGATCAAGTCGATTCGGATTTTGGAGCGGCGCGGGGATGATAAGGCGATTGTTACGGCGTATGAGGCGCTGATTCGGATCGCGCCGACGCGTTATCAGTATCAGTTTGATCTGGCGCGGCATTTGTTTCGGATGGCGGATCGTACGCGTGGCGTAAAGACGTTGGAAGAGATTGGTCGGCGATTTGCGCGGGAAGGGCATGTGCAGGTTCAGCTGGCGGATCAGTATATTCGCTACGATATGCCGGAGAAAGCGCAGGCGATTTATGAGAAGCTGGTGCGCCAGGAGCCTAAGAACGAGGCGTATATTTTGAGTCTGGGGGAGTTTTATTTTCAGGCCGGAGATCGTGAAAAGGCGGTGGAGACCTGGAAGAAGCTGATCGATTCGGAGCTTGGTAAGGCGCAGGGCAATGCGCGGCTGGGCGAAGTGCTGGTCGATCGCGGCATGGTCGATCAGGGGATCGGGTATTTTGTGAAGGCCGTGGAGCTTGCGCCGAACGATGTGCGGTTGCGGCGTGGGCTGGCGCAGGCTTATGAGCGTGCGCGGCGCTGGGATCCGGCGGTTGAGACGTGGATGGAGCTGCTGGCTCGCGCGACGCAGCCGGCGGCTGCCAGTGAGGCGCGTGCGCGGATCATCGATATTTATGCGCGGCAGAATTTGTTGCGCATGAAAATGCGTGAGTTTGCTGCGGATTTTGCGGGAGCGTCGGCAAACAATGAGGAAGGTGTGCGGGCCGGGTATTTCCTGGCGGAATCGCACATGAAATTGCAGGAGATCAGCGAGGCGGAGGCGATTTATCAGCGGATTCTGGCGCTTGAGCGAGAGGCTGGAAAGTCGGGCAGTGAAGCGCTTTTAGCGCTGGAAAAGATCTATACGTTGCGCGGTGATTTTGAGGCGGCGATTGCGGTGTTGGAGCAGTTGGCCGAGGCGTTGCCGCAGCTATCGCGTGATTTTTATCATCGGATGGCGGATCTTTCGTTGCGTTTAGACGACGATCAGAAGGCGGTACAGTATGCGTCGCGAGCGCTGGAGGAAAATCCAGACGACGCTGCAGCACATGCGCGGCTGGGGGATGTGTATTTGAGCATGCACGATCTGGAGGAGGCGGCGAAGCATTACAGAACGGCGCTGGAGCTGGATGCGCGCGCGTACAATCTGTACGTACAGCTTGCGGAAATTATGCTGAAGCAGGGCGATGTGCGCGAGGCGGAGCGGTTGTATCGCACGGTGATGCGGCAATCGCCGGATGACGCGCTGGTGGTGATGACGGCGCGCAAGGCGATGAACTTGAGTGCGGCGCGTGGGCGCCTGGATGAGCTCGAGGCCGAGCTGCATCCGTTGTTGTTTCGCTCGCCGCCGCGGCCGGTTTTTCGGAATTTGCTGATCGAAGTTTATGGGCGGATGACGACGCCTTATGTGGAGCAGGCGCGGTATGGGCGCGGTGCTACGCGTGAGGCGGCGCTTCGGCAGTTGGACGAGATTGCGGGACGTGCGCAGCCGGTGCTGCTCGATGCCTTGCAGGATCGGGATGTGAGCCAGCGCGTTGCTGCGTTGACAATGCTGGGCGATATGAAGGCGGCCGGTGCGGCATCGATGATCGGGCGGCTGGTCGAAGATCCGGCAGAGACGCTGCGTGTGCCGGCGGCGATTGCGGCGGCAAAGATCGGAGATTTGCGCGCTAGCGACGCGTTGTTGCGGGCGGCCACGGATGTGAAGACAGCGGAGGCGGGGATCCGTGAAGTGGCGACGTGGGCGCTCGGATTTACGGGCGGCAAGGTTGCGGTCGATGGGCTTTCGAAGATTTTGAAGTCAGGAGAAGCGCCGAATCAAAAAGTCCTGGCAGCGATCAGTCTGGGACGAATCGGTTCTGTGGAAGCATCGGCGACATTGTTACAAACACTGGCGGATGGCGAGCAGGGTGGTTTTGCCGATCCGGTTTTGCCGGCCGTAGCCTGGGCGCTCGGACAGACGGGAAATCAAGCGGATAGGGCATCGGCTGGCAATGTGTCGAAGGCGAGCGTGTTGCTCGGAAAAGTGGCGCGCAGTGGCCTACGGGGTGGTCAGGCGCAGCTGGCAGAGATCGCCGTGGCAAGTCTTGCGAATCTGGGTGTTCACACCGGGAATCGTGCAGCGGTGGAAGTGTTGCTGGATCTGTACTGGTCGGAACATGAAGAGCTACGCCGGCATGCGGGCCAGGCACTGGTGAAAGTGGCCGCAGGCAAGGAGCTTGTGCAATCGGCAGCGTTGCAGAAATTGCCGGTTCAAGACGTGCGGCATGTCAATATGAGGCAGGGCACGATTGCGGCGCACGCGCTTTTGCAGGAGCTGGTGCGGGGTGAACAGCTTGTGGTGGTCGGTGAGCCGGCGGATTTCTTGCGTGCGCATCGAGAAACCATTGTCCAGGTTGCTTCGAAAAAGTTGGAGGCCGGTGAGGAAATCGCGCGGCTGATCCCTGGCGATCTGTATGATGTGACGACGCGTGGTCCGGGCCTGGGCGTGGTGACGGCAGTGCAGGCCAAAAATGCGGAGCTGGCGGCAGCGCGCGGTCAGGTTCTGGGCGAAATTGTGCAGGAGCTGGGAGGTGCATTGCGGGCGCGGGCTGGTGCTGCAAGGCAGCATGCATCGGTGGAACCGGCGTTGCCTGGTCTGCTCGGAATCTTGGGAACCAGCGTGGATTATGCGCTGGTAGCGGCGCATGTTGAAGATACATCACCGGCGGTGCGCGCGGCGGCGGTTGAGGCCCTGGCGAATTTTGTAACAGGCTCATCGGAAGCAGAGAGTGAGAGGGCGCGTGCGGCATTTGCGCTGCAGATGGCGGCTCTGGACGATTCGCATTACAGCGTGCGCGCAGCAGCGATTGCATCGCTCGGCCGTGTCCTTGAATTTTCGCAAGAGGCGAGTGGTTTGCGCGCCGTTCTGGGGGAACAGCAGGTGCTGGAGGTTGTCGAAAAGCTTTTGCCGTATGCCGACGATGAGTTTATGAGTGTGCGACTGGCGACCTTTGCGGCGCTCGGAAAAATTCGCGCAGAAAATGCGGTCGATGCTTTGCAGTCGAAACTTACAGCGGAGAATCGGCTGATTCAGCTTGCGGTTCTGAATGCGCTTCGCAAAATCGATACGGAGCAGGCCCGCGCAGTCGTGCGGAATTTTGAGCAGCCAGTTGCGGAAAGGGCACAGCAGGTCGAAAAGCCGTGATGTCGTTGCTTGATTTTGTAGGTTGTTGGCCGTAGTCTACCGGCGTCTTTGAATTATTTTCTCAGGAGTTCAACATGTCCAGCGCACGCGTTTGCGGGAATTGTAAAACGGTTGTTCCGGAAGGCCACCATTATTGTGGCCGTTGCGGAGCAAGTTATGGCGAGGACGGCCAGAGGGTCGATAACGAAACGCTGTTTTTTGGAGCGATGCAGGCCCCGGGTCGTGCCAAGTTGATTCTGATTAAGGGCGAAGGGCTTGAAGGCTTAAGTTATCACCTGAATGCGACGGAGCACGTGGCCGGTCGCACGACAGGCGCGATTCTTTTTCCGGAAGATGAATACTTAAGTCCGCGGCACGCAAGCTTTTCGTATCGCGATAACAAACTTTATCTTCGTGATGAGAACAGCACCAACGGCACGTACGTTCGAATTCGTGAGCCGCAGGTGTTGGAGTCCGGAGATTTCTTTAAGGTCGGCGATCAGATTTTCTATGTGGAGCGCATTGATGCGCCGCAAGAATATCCGGCGCAAGATCAGACTTTGATGTATGTCAGCCCGGCGAGAAATTATCGTCTGCGGGTCGTCCATGTCATTGCTGGTGGCAGGGCGGGCAGTGCGTATTGCTCCGATCAAAATGATCTGGTGATCGGTCGCGAAGGCGCCGATATCCTGTTTGCAGACGATCGCCACATTTCTCGCCAGAATACGCGCATCCACCTTAATGAGCAGGGCCAGATTATACTGTCAGATCTGGACAGTAAAAACGGTACATTTGTACGTCTGCGCAATGAGCAGCCGATGGAGCACGGAGATTACGTGTTTTTTGGCAGCGAATTGGTGCGTGTCGAAATCAATCACTGAGAATCGACGTTCCGACCTGCAACGGAGCTGCTGAGGCGGCTCCGTTGCAAATCCAATGCAAAGCCCAGGGGGCCTGGAAATTTTCTGTGGAGCCGTCTGTTTCATTATCCGGCGCAATACCGGGACAAGGAAATTGTCCAGATGCAGGAAATTTTTACTGTAAGTTCATTGTGCTTTCGTGGCGATGTTGGCCGTTGGCTTCATGCGCACGCCAGCGCTGTGCTGGAGAAAACGAGCGTGTGGATGTCATCGTGTGGCGATGGTGAATCTGATAGCAATGCAGACTCTTTTGTTTGCGGATTGCGAAATCGATGCATTCATGCTACCAGCGGCGGTCGGAGCGCACGGAAATATCAAAAAAGTTATGTCCCTGCGTGACACCGGCAGGAAATTCGTGTAGGGGCAACGCGCACCACAAGTCATGCTTTAGCAATCAATCCAAATCTGAGTAAGAAAATGTCTAACGACCTATCAATGCTTCGCAATATCGGAATCTCGGCGCACATCGACTCGGGTAAAACCACCCTGTCAGAGCGTATCCTCTTCTATACCGGAAAGATCCATGCGATCCACGACGTCCGCGGTAAAGACGGCGTCGGCGCCAAGATGGACCACATGGAACTTGAGCGTGAAAAAGGTATTACGATTCAGTCGGCTGCCACGTTCTGTGAATGGGGCAAGTACGCGATCAACGTTATTGATACGCCTGGCCACGTTGACTTTACGATTGAAGTAGAGCGTGCACTTCGCGTGCTTGACGGCGCTATCCTTGTTCTGTGCTCGGTAGCCGGCGTTCAATCCCAGTCCATCACCGTCGACCGTCAGATGCGTCGCTACAACGTGCCTCGCCTGGCATTCGTGAACAAATGCGACCGTTCCGGCGCTGATCCGCTCGGTGTTTGCGAGCAGCTTCGTGAGCAGCTTGGTCACAACTCGGTCATGATGCAGCATCCGATCGGTCTGGAAGATAAGTTTCAGGGCGTTGTCGACCTGGTCGAGCGCAAAGCGTACTACTTTGATGGCGACAGCGGTGAAGATCTGCGCATCGAAGCCGTTCCTGCGGATCTGGTAGATATCGTTGAAGAACAGCGCACGAAGCTGGTTGAGGCTCTGGCCGATCTGGACGACAACATCGCCAATATGTACCTCGAGGGCGAAGAAGTTACGCCGGAAATCATGAAGCCCGTCATTCGTCGCGCCACGATTTCTCGCGAGATTACGCCGGTATTCTGTGGTTCGGCGTATCGCAACAAGGGCGTACAGCCTCTGTTGGATGCAGTGACCTACTATCTGCCGAGCCCGCTGGATCGTACGTACAGCGCGCTGCTTCGTGACGAAGCCGAAACGCGTTTCGATCTGGAAACGGATCCGAAGAAACCGCTCGTTATGCTTGCGTTCAAACTGGAAGACGGACGTTATGGTCAGCTGACGTACTGCCGCATTTATCAGGGAACCCTGACCAAGGGCGACACGATTTACAACAACAACAACGACAACAAGCACAAGGTTGGTCGTCTGGTCCGTATGAACTCGAACGACATGGTCGATATCGAGAGCATTGGAGCGGGTGATATTGTTGCACTGTTCGGTATTGACTGCGCTTCCGGCGATACGTTCACGGATGGCACCATCCAGGCAACGATGACCTCGATGCACGTGCCTGAGCCGGTTATCACGTATGCTGTTGAGCCGAAAAAGAAAGAAGGTCTGTCGAACTTCTCGAAGGCTCTGAACCGCTTCTCGAAAGAAGACCCGACGTTCCGCGTTTCGCGCGATCCGGAATCCGGCCAGACGATCATCGGCGGCATGGGTGAGCTTCACCTGGATGTGTACATCGAGCGTATCCGTCGTGAATACGGCGTAGACGTTGGCGTAGGTGCTCCGCAGGTTGCGTATCGTGAGACGCTGTCGACCAAAGCTGAGTTCAACTACACGCACAAAAAGCAGACCGGTGGATCGGGTCAGTTTGCGCGCGTGGCAGGTTGGCTGGCCCCGGCTGACGAAGGTGAGAACTATCAGTTCATCAACCAGATCGTTGGCGGTACGATTCCGAAGGAATTCCACGGTGCCTGTGATAAGGGCTTCCAGGATGCGATGGAAGAAGGTTCGCTGATTGGTTTCCCGGTTGTGAACGTGAAAGCATGCATCAACGACGGTTCTGCTCACGCCGTTGACTCCTCGGATATGGCGTTCCGTATTGCTTCTCGCGCCGCTTTCCGTGAAGCGTATCGCAAAGCCAACCCGACGATTCTTGAGCCGGTCATGGCCGTTGAAGTTGAGACTCCGGAAGATTTCTCCGGTGCCGTTCTCGGCGGTATCAACAAGCGTCGTGGTGTGATTACGGGTTCTCGTACGCGTCAGGGTTACACGGTAATCACGGCAGAAGTTCCGCTGAGCGAGATGTTTGGATATTCCAACGATCTGCGTTCCTCGACGCAGGGTAAGGCTGAATTCTCGATGGAATTCCTGAAGTACATGCCAGTTCCGCGCAACGTTCAGGAAGAGCTTGTGAAGCAGTATTCGCAGAAGCAGGACGCCTGAGTTTTTGTTGAAGTTTGAGTAAGATAGGTCAGGCGGCGATTTTCCATGTAGCTTTTCAGAGGCTACAAAGGAGGTCGCCGCCTTGATTTTTTTGATCAAAGGAGATGGCAATGAAGAAAATGTCGATGTGGTTGCTGGGCTCGCTGATCGCAGTCAGCTTGCTGGCAGGTGCCTGCAAGTCTGAGACAGCGCCGAAGCAAGAGGCAGAGCAGAGCGCTGCAAAAGCTGAAACAGAAACGGAAACTACGCCTGAAAATACTGAAGCGAAAGAGGAGGAAACCGTGGCAAAATCAGATGATGCACAAAATAACGATCCCCTGGCAGCGCCGGCAGACGTGGCAGCTCCTCCGGCCGATGCTGAAAAAACCGCAAGCGGTCTTGCTTCCAAAGTGCTGAAAGCTGGAACGGGAACGGAGCATCCGACGGCAACCAGCACGGTGAACGTGCATTACACGGGTTGGACCACGGACGGAAAGCGCTTTGATAGCTCGGTAGAGCGTGGCGAGACGATTTCGTTTCCGTTGAACCGTGTGATTGCAGGTTGGACGGAAGGTTTGCAGCTGATGGTGGTCGGCGAGAAGCGTCGCTTCTGGATTCCCGAAGAGCTTGCATACCAGGGACGCCCGGGCGCTCCGGCTGGTATGCTGGTGTTTGATGTCGAGTTGTTCGAAATCAAATAAGTTTGTTATTGATTTGCGGTAACGGCTTTTAATCAATCAGGGCGCAGCTTGCCAGGTCGGCGAGGCGCCCTGATTGATTTTGCGGCTGCTTGTGCGGGCATCGTGGCGGTCGCTAAGGCTGTCGGTTTCGCACAGCAGCTGTGCACAGTATAGCAGTGCATGAATACTGGCACGGGCTTGTTCAGGCTGCAGGCGGCTGGCTGCATAGGTCAGGGTGAGTTTGTGGTTCTCGAAAAAGATGCCGGGGGTGAGTGTTGTAAGGTGCAGAAAGGCTTCGGCGACACCGGGGCGTGCGAACATGGCCCGGGCGCTTTTGGGGCAAGCATCGCGAATGACAAAGGCCTGATCGATGCTGGACAGTCCAACTTCGATGTCTTCTCCGCCTAAGATTTTGCCGACATGGGAGGGAGGACTCTGGCGGTAGAGCAGGAGCGCGGGGGAGAGTGTGTGGCCTCGGGTATCAATCTGGTAGACGCTTCGGAAGGGGATGGGTTCGCTGTTATGGGTTGGTTCCTCGTAGGCGGAAATTTGAAAGCCGTGGAGCGATCCAGTTAGTCGGCCGGAGAGGTTGGGGAGTTTCAGGGTAGGGTGCGTGATTTTTTGAAACGTGAACTCGAGCGATAATTCCTGGGCCAGGCGTTGTAGGGCCTGGCTGTTTAATTTGTCGGGAGAGCTTTCCTCGCGGATGAAGACGACGTGTACAATGCCAAAGAGTCCTACCATCAATCCAAGTGCCATCCATAGCGTCATTGTGATCCTCCAATAGAGCACTGCTTTCGTGAATGAATTCAAGATAAGCACAGCAAAAAATTACGGAGGGTGACAGCGCTCAGAAGTGTATCCGCGAAGTGTCATGCGGAAACGTCTGGTGCCGACGGCACACCCGGCAAACATACAGATGTTTGTCGAACAGTGTCCTTGGTTCGCAGAGCCGTGTCAATTTGGAAAATGCTCGGCGGGTAACGTAACAATCTGGACAAAAGAAATCGGCCTGAGCTTCTAGTGAAACTCAGGCCGGCAGCCTCACAGAAGGGAGGCGAAAGGAGGGAGGTCTATGCGCAGCAATTAGAATGCGTAGGAGGCTGAAACCATGGAGAACAGGCCGGGGGCCTGGCCGCCGATGAAGTTCGGGCCGGAGGTCAAGAAGCCGTGTTGCAGGGTGCCATCCAGGGCAAAATTGCCGACTTTGAGTCCGAGGCCAGCGCTCCAGCCAAAGCCCGAGTTGCGGTCGCGGGTAATCGTGTCGTCATTGGCAGTATTGGTATTTTGTTCTTCGGTTTCGGAGTTGATCAAGAAGAGATATTGCGCGCCGGTTCGGAAATAGAGCCAGTCGGTCAGGTGAATATCGGCCGCGACGGCCACACCGGGCAGGATCAGGTGGTAGGAAGATGTGGCGTTGTTATCTACGTTTTCGTCGGGATCTTCGGACGTGGTGGCAAATCCAAGAATACCATAGCCGGCCAGCGTGGTGACGCCATCGATGGTGTAGACCGGGCCGGCTCCAGCGGCGATGGAGAAGTTGGTGGCGCTGCTTTCGATATCGTCCAGAGGGGCGTCGCGATAGGTCGTATTGCCGCCGGTGGTGATTTGAATGTCGCCCAGCAGGCCGAGGTCGATTCCGGCGGCCAGTGGTGTATAGGCGCGTGCATTCACGCCGGCCTGGAATACGGAGCCGTCGCGGACTGTGTCGCCGTCGAGAGTATTGTCGGCCGAATTGAACATCAGGCGAAGCGCTGTATCGAGGCGGAAATTGCCTTGCAGGGAAAATCCGACATCGGCACGCACAAAGGTCTGTCCGTTGGAGTTATCGTCCAGGTTGGAATCGATCGTCGGCGTGAACGAATCGCCGCCGTGGCCAATTGCAAGGTGAGCGCCGAAGAGTCCGCTGCCGATATCCATGCCGAAGAACAGATCGACGATTGTGTGCGGGGTGGGATAGCCGGCGCCGAGCAGGTTATCGACGCCACCCAGGTTGGGGTGGGTATTGATGGGTGTGGTGACGCGATCACCCAGAACATTTCCCTGGGCGATTCCGAGGCCAAAGGCAAGGCGTTCGTTGCCGAGCAGGGCCAGGCCGCTGCCAGCCTGGGCGAATGCTCCATAATCCAGCGCCAGCAGGTTGGTGTATTCCACCGAAAGCTGTGGAAATGTCAGAACATCCGTGCGATCAAGAATGAGCTGGTTCTGTGCCAGCGAGGTGCTGCGTGCGGACTGTGCGTGGGCGTCGCCTGCGAAACCGGTGATACCGATGCTTGCGCCAAGAGCCAAAAGTACTGCTAATTTCCGTGCATTTTGCATACATCTACTCCTTTTCGAACAATTGATTGATTCAAACAGCGATTCATTTCAACTATGCAAACTTATAACTTTGATCGTCCGGCCACCATCGGGTTGATTTCCGATACACATGGCTGGTTAGATCCTCGGTTTCATGAACTTTTTGCCAATGTCGATGTGATTATTCACGCAGGGGATATTGGTACGGAGGATGTTCTTCATGAGCTGGAGAGCATCGCGCCGGTTGCTGCGGTTCGCGGAAACATTGACGGTGGACCGTTGCGGTTTTTGCCACTTGAGCAAATTGTAGAAGTAAACACGCGCCGGTTTGCAATACTTCACATTGCGGGCTCACACAAGAGTCCTAATCAGGCAGCGCGTGAGTTATTGAGACGTCGGCTTCCGGATGTGATTGTGGTCGGGCACAGTCATATTCCGGTGGTCTCCAAGGTCGGCGCCGTGCTGTGGGTAAACCCGGGCGCTGCAGGCCGTCATGGATTTCATCATGAACGACATGCAGCGCTGATCCATGTGGGATTTCCGCAAGCCAGGGTGACGATGGACAGGATATTTCTGGGGCCGCGTAGTCGCCAGGAGGACGACTATTTTCCGTGAGCGGAAACGACGACGATCCGGGGCGGGAATTATTTTTTGAATAGAATGCGATCGAGCGAGAAACGTCCCGGGCCGGTGATGATGAACATCAGGCAAGGCACTGCATACAAGAGCGCAAATTCCTTCTTGGACCAGGGATCATCGCCATGGATGACGAAGGCAGCCATGAGCATCGTAAAAAGCAGGGGAACTGCCGCCAGGCGCGTGCCCAGGCCGATTACGATCAAGAGAGCACAGCCCACTTCGGCAAGAATCGCCGCTACCAGGCTGGTCGGGCTACCAATTCCCAGGGGATCGGGAAAGGTTTGGAGCCTGTCCGAAAAGGTCGCCACCTTGGGCCAGCCATGGGCCAACAACATTGCGCCGCCGATCCAGATTCTCATGATCAGCAGCCCGACAGAATTGAGCGTCTCCTGAGATGCTACTTTTAACTGCATAAATAACTCATTCAAGAATAGAGAAAGTTACCCCTATACGGTAAAATTACGCTGTCAGTGTTCAGGGGAAAGGACTGACGGGCATTATTACCGCTGGTGGCTCTTAACTATTCCTCACCGCCGGGCAATCCCAGCGATTCGAGTACAGACTGCAGGCTGTCGTAATCATCGTAGTAGATTTCGATGCGTCCTTTGCCGCGACGATCTTTGATGCGAACTTTTGCGCCGATGGTGTGCTGCAGGCGGTCGGTCATGAAGCGGATCTGGGCGTCGTCTCGGTAGGGCGAAGGGCGTGGTTCGCGGGCCGAGGGCGTTTCGTCCGCTGACTCGTCTTCTTTTTCATCAAAGGTTGAGATCAGGGCAATGCCGTTCTTGATCTCTCGGGCCAGGTGTTCGGTTTCACGTACGGACCAGTTTTCTTCGATGACGCGATTGGCGAGTTCTGTGGCGTCGGCTTCTTCGAGTCCGATGAGGGCGCGGGCGTGACCGGCAGAGAGAGTGCCGGCTGCCACGTGTGCTTGAACAGCGGCAGGCAGCTGCAAAAGACGGACGGAGTTTGCGACGGCAGCTCTGGATTTGCCGACTTTTTGAGCCAGTTCGCTCTGTGTCAGGCCAGAATCCGTCAGGAGTTTTTCAAGCGCCAGGGCTTCTTCTAGGGCGTTGAGATCTTCGCGCTGGATGTTTTCGATCAGGGCCAGTGTATAGGCCTGGACATCGCTCACGTCTTTGATGACGACGGGAACATCGGTCAATCCGGCCAGGCGACAGGCGCGAAAACGCCGTTCGCCGGCGATTAGCTCATAGCGACCGTTTTTTTCGCGAACGACCAGCGGCTGAATCAATCCGGATTCGGTGATACTTGTGGCGAGGTCTTGCAGCGCATGGGTATCGAAATGCGTGCGAGGCTGAGCGCTGGCTACGTCGATTCGATCGAGCGAAAGGCGGATATATTCACGTTGTTCGCTGCCGGAAGGATTTTTGGGGATCAGGGCGCTTAAGCCCTTGCCGAGAACCTGTCGGCGGCCATCGGAACTGGTCATTTTCCGTACCCTGTTTTTCGGATCCTAAACCTAAACGGCTGTGTCGGCCTGAAATCCGTTACGAGCCAAAAATTCAAGAGAGAGTTCTCGATAAGAAACAGCACCACGCGACGCGTTGTCATACTCGGTAATCGGTTGGCCGAACGAAGGTGCTTCGCCCAGACGCACATTGCGAGGAATGACCGTTTCAAATACGAGTTCTCCAAAGTGAGTGGTAACTTCTGTGGCGACTTGATCACTCAAGTTGGTGCGCCCGTCGTACATCGTCAGCAAAATGCCTTCGATCGACAGAGCCGGATTTAAGTGCTCATGGATCAGGCCAATGGTATGCAGAAGATGCCCCAGGCCTTCAAGTGCGTAATATTCTGTCTGAATTGGCACCAGAACACTGTCTGCTGCCACCAGGGCGTTGACCGTCAACAGCCCGAGACTTGGCGGACAATCTAGCAGGATGAAATCAAATTGTTGCGTCATCGTTTGCAGCGCTTCACGCAGGCGATACTCGCGCTGAGGATGATCGACCAGTTCGATTTCTGCGCCGGCCAGATCTGTGGTGCTCGGGATGAGGCTCAGGCCTGGCGTATTGACTTCGATAATCAGCTCGTCCATCGAGCGGGCATTCAGCAACCCATCGTAAATGGAAGAATCGCACTGATTCCGATCGATACCGACACCGCTGCTCGCGTTTCCCTGCGGATCTAAATCGATCAACAAGATCTTGCAGCCCAGCCCGGCCAGACAGGCCGCCAGGTTCACAGAGGTTGTCGTTTTGCCAACGCCCCCTTTCTGATTCGCGATTGCCACGATTTTATTGGATAATGCACTCATACGTACGGCGCTTATTTCCTGGAAGAAATTCCGTGCAAACGGCTCATGCCGTGTGCTGCGCATCATGAACGCTAGGCGGCAAAAGTTCAACCCTTATAGAAATTGGGTCGTAAATTTATGTGCGAAGAAATCATCTTGACATCTCGAAAGCCTCCGACTAGGTTGCGAGTCCTTGGCAGGGAGCAAATAATTTGGCCACTACCAAGAAAAGCAAACTGTCGGGGCGTAGCGCAGCCTGGTAGCGCACTTGCATGGGGTGCAAGGGGTCGGAGGTTCGAATCCTCTCGCCCCGACTTTCAAAAAAACCGTTATCTTTCATAGAGATAACGGTTTTTTTGTGTTTGGATGAAAGGGCGGATTTTTTCAAGGGATGGTGATGGACGAGTTTGCGAAATGTTGACGCTGCCGGTGATCGCTCTGTTGATGGTGATCGTGTTTTTTGCGTTTGTTACGGAAACAACGGTTGGCTTTGGCTCGACGATCTTGACGGTGACACTGGGCGCGAATCTAGTGGCTCTCAACGTGCTATTGCCGGCGTTTGTACCGTTGAACGTTCTGTTATCGTTGTGGATTTTGCTGCGCTATTATCGAGAGCTGAAGCACCAGTATATTTTGCGCAAAATCTTGCCGGCAGTGGCGGTGGGTATGATTGCGGGGATGAGTTTGTATCGCCTGGGGAGCCCGGCCGGATTGCTGGTGGTCTTTAGTAGCTTTGTGGCGATGATGGCGTTGTATGAACTTGTGAAAGAGTGGCGCGGCGTGGTGTCGAAAGCGCAGCTTGCGGGCTGGCAGTCGTTTTTGTTGTTAGGTGCGGGCGGCGCAGTTCACGGGATGTTTGGATCGGGTGGGCCGCTGATCGTTTACGTTGCCAATCGGGAGCTGACGAACAAAGCGACTTTTCGCACGACGCTGGCATCGCTCTGGCTGATATTGAATGGAGTTCTGGTCATCAATTTTCAGTTGGCCGGCGAGCTGACTGGGGAGACGCTGAAAATTACGTTGCTTTTGTTGCCGATGCTTGTGCTGGGAATCGCGGTGGGAGATCGGACGCATCATCTTTTGCCGCAACGTCTGTTCCGAGTTACCGTCTGGGCATTGTTGCTGGCGGCATCCTCGATTTTGCTGGTGCGTCATGTTTTGTGAATGCGCTGCGATGCAGGCACCGTCAGGTGTTTATGGGGTGAGAAAGTTTAGGTGAACCGATAGATTTTTGTGAGGTGAAGGCAATGAGCAAAGAGTTTTGGGATCAGATGTATCGTGACGGGGCCTATCGTTTTGGAACCGAGCCCAATGCATTTCTGGCCGAGAGTGTTCCGTCGCGCGTTGCGGCCGGAAAAAGAATCGTGTGCCTGGGAGAAGGCGAGGGGAGGAACGCCGTCTGGTTGGCCGAGCAGGGCTATCAGGTAACAGCGGTTGAGCAGTCGGAAGTGGGGATTGAGAAAATTCAAAAGCTGGCCGAAAGCCGGGGCGTGCGGGTGGAAACCGTGCTGTCGTCGATCGAAAATTTTGCGACCGAGCAGCGTTTTGATGCGGTGGTTTTGATTTATATCCATGCGCCTGCGAAAGAGCGCGAGCTGATTCATGCAAAGGCCGTGGAGTTGTTGGATCGCCAGGGGCTGTTGATTTTGGAAGGATATACGCCTGAGCAGCGCCTGTTGGGGCGGACCAGTGGCGGGCCGCAAGCGATTGAAATGCTTTTTACGGCCGAGATTCTGAAGCAGGACTTTCAGGCGTTGGACGTGGAGTATGTAGAAGAGCTGGAAATTGAGTTGGCCGAAGGCGCGGCACACCGCGGGGTGGCAAATGTTGTGCGGTTTTTGGGAAGAAAGAAGTAGTCGTGAGCCTCGGCCGGGGCTCGGTTTTATGCGGTTGTGAGGAGGATTCCGATGTGGGCCGGGTCACGGACCAGCACGCCTTTGGCAATTTGTTGGGTGGGGATCTGTGCGTTTTGAAGTCGGTCGAGTACTTGTTGGAGAGCAGGGTTGTCGGGGAGTACGATCGTGAAATACCGCAGGCCGGCGGAGTTTTCAGGGGCAGGCGCGGCGCCTTTGGTGCGCCAGGCATTGGTGCCGATGTGGTGGTGGTAGCCGTTGGCGCCGAAGAAGGCCATGTTCATCCGGGGGCCATCGATCATGAGGTCGAAGCCGAGGACTTCGTTGTAGAAATGTTTGGTTTTTGCGATGTCTGCGACCTGGAGATGGACGTGTCCTACCCGCGAGTTGGGCGGCAGGCCGGGCCATTCGGCGGGCGAATTTTCGATGTCGGCGAGTAGCTCCGCGGTATGAATAGGGGCACGTAGCTGGAGCATGGCTTCTGGACCTTCCTGGCGGATTTGTTCCATGAGCGGTTGCCATTTCTCGCGCGGAAAATCCCACATCAGTTCGATGCCGTTGCCTTCGGGATCGTTCAGATACAGGGCAAGATGCGTGTAGTGATCGGACATGCCGGTCATTGGCGTTTGCGTCGTGATCAGGCGCTGTAAAAGGTAGGCGAGGTCCTGGCGCGAGGGAACCGCAAAGGCAGTGTGGTACAGGCCGGTTGTAAAAGGCGGTTTGCGGATGGTATCCGAGGCTTGCGTCAGATAGAGCAGTTCGGACGTAAGACTGCCGAGAACGGCACGATCTTGTGTCTGTTCCAGGATGTAAAAACCCATGCTGTCGCGGTAAAAGCGCGCCTGTTTTTCGAGATCTAAAACAGCATAATGCACGGCTCCAAGAGAGGTTTTAGGATGGATACTGTTTCGGGTTTGTGAAGCGTTTGAAGTCTCCGAACTCACGAAATACCTCCTTGAAGATGGTTTTTAGCAAAGAAATGATTTTATCCCGGGGCTCTGCCTTGTTGTTGCTCTTCTATAATAAGTTACGAACTGATGAATAAATTGCTCAGGAAGCACGATCGCGATGTTTCTTGTGTAAATTCAGGATGTCAGAGCTATCGGGTAGAACTGTTTTAATGGTTTGCAACGGTTTGGGAAATCAGCGTTTTGTCGTTTTTGAAAACGAACCAGGCGCGCGTGTGGTGGGCGATACTTGCGACCGCCAGACCGGTTAGCAGTCCCAGCCAGATGCCGCGCGGAGCCTGATGTGTGTAGGCGTAGGCAACGACGGACGCACCGATGAGCCAGAACGAGACGCTTGTGGCGAGCAGCGCAAAATTGGCTTCGCGAAGGCCGCGCAAGGCGCCCATGCCGACGACCTGAAAGCCGTCGAAGAACTGAAACAGGCCGGCGATCATCAGAAGTTGGACGGCTATGAGGACGACGTCGCCTTCTTGACCGTACAGAGCGATGATTTTTTCTGGAAAGAGCAGAAAAATACTTGCGGTGAGTGCCTGACTGACGGCGACGATAATGATGCTGGCAAGCCAGGCGCGGCGCGCGCCGTGGCGATCGTGTTGGCCGAGCAATTGTCCGATACGGATGCTAACGGCAAAGGATAAGCCCAGTGGAACCATGAAAACCATGGACGTTGCGTTGAGCGCGACCTGGTGGGCGGCAAGTTGGGTGTCGCCCAGATGACCCATCAAAAACGTTGTGGTGATGAAAAATCCCATTTCCATGGCGACCGCGCCGCCAAGGGGCAAACCAAGGACGATGAGTTCTTTGATGGCTTTGAAGTCCGGTTTGACGGGCAAGGAAAACAGCGCGTAACGGCGATAGCGCTGACGGGTTGCGATATAGCCAACCAGCGCAATCAGGCTCAGCCAGTTGAGAAATGCCGTGGTGTAGCCGGCGCCGGCAACGCCCAGCGCGGGAAATCCCCAGTTGCCGAAGACCAGGGTGTAGTTGAGCGGGAAGTTCAAAAGTGCAATGCCCAGCGCGATCAACAGCGAGGGCAGGGTGTCGCCGGTGCCTTCGGAGAAATTGCGCAGGACGAGAAATCCAAGCTGCGCGGGCACGGTCCAGATCATGGCTGTGAGATAGGTCGCGGCGATCGCGCTTAAGTCCGGCCGCTGGCCAAGTAGCAGGAGAATGGACTCTGCTTGCGAAAGTAAAATAGCCAGCACGATCGTCAGAAAAACCGAAAGCAAGAGAGCCTGGCGAGTGTAGTTGCCGGCCTGTCTGTAATTGCGTGCGCCGTGTGCCTGCGAGACTAGCGGCGAAAGCGCGCCTACCAGGCCAATGATGATGATGAAAATAAAGGAGTAAAACCCGCCGGCCAGCGCCAGGCCGCCCAGCGCTTCTCGGCCCAGGCGTCCGACCATGACGTTGTCGATGAAAACCATGACGATGCTCAAAAATTGAGCGCCCATGATCGGAAGTGCGAGTTTCAGAGTGGTACGGATTTCAGACAGCATGATGGCAGAACGACTACAAAAGAGGGGGGAGAAAGCGGGAGGCAAAGTGAGGAGGACATCGATAAAGTGCCGGGCAAAGACCGGATGCTTGCGCGGGCAGACTCAGACAGGTAAGTTTCCCGGCACTGTTTTGCAGGGTCTCTATAAAGCATTCGTCTTCGCGAAGACAAGGCGGACCCTGCAGGAGTGGGGCGGGGGGTATCAAGCGTCTTTTCAATCGTTTGTATTTCATCATTTTTCATCGAGGAAATGGTTATGTCACAACATGATTACGACAATTCATGGGCAGCAAGTGTTGAGCAGGATGGAGCGGGTATGAGGGGCGGGGTGGCCGCCACCGCCGCGAATGCAAATCTGGAAGCGCGGCTGGCCTTTATGCGTCGCACGTATTTGCTGCTGGGCGGTGCAATTTTGCTCTTTGTGATTTTGACGACTGCGTTGGTGCAGTCGCCGTTTGCTCCGCAGCTGATCATGCTGATGACGGGCACCAGAATATCGTGGCTGGTTGTGATGGGATTATTTATCGGCACGGGTATGGCGGCGGACTGGTGTGCTCAGAATGTGGAGTCGACTCCGATCCAGGTTCTCGGGCTTGCGCTGGGAGTGGTGAGTTATTCGGTTGTATTTTTACCGATGTTGTATATCGCGGCGTATTTTTCGTCGCCGGAAGTTTTGCCGGGAGCAGCGATTACGACGCTGTCGGTTTTTAGTGTTTTGACCGGCTTTGTGCTTTTGACCAAGCGTGATTTCTCGATGTTGCGCACCGGTCTGGTGGTCTTCAGTGCCCTGGCCATGGTTGCGATTTTCGGTAGCATTATTTTCGGATTTAGCCTGGGGCTTGGCTTTTCGATTCTGATGGTCGGCCTGGCGGCTGGTTATGTGGTGTATTACACATCGAATGTTTTGCATCATTATCGGACGGATCAGCACGTAGCGGCTGCGCTGGCATTGTTTTCGGCCATTGCGATGATGTTCTGGTATATTTTGCGGATTTTCATGTCGCGCCGATAAGACTTTGAGCCAGACGAATGCAGATGCGGCCTGTCTGGTAAAAGTCATGGAGAGCGTGAAGTAACAAGAAAAAGCCTTCTGCAGGCACAAAAATCATGCATGCAGAAGGCTTTTTTGTGCAACGCGCAGGGGCGTTTTAGATGTTACGATCAGTCGAGTTGCTGAGTCTTGATCGTGATGTGACCGGCCGCGGGCGGCTCTGCATCGTTGTAGTAGCTCAGGAACTGGAGCTTGAAGAATTCGCCGGAGGCGCTCTGGACGATGTACACGCGATCGCGTGGGCTGAGCGTGTGAGTGCTCATGTCGTACGCGTACCAGTTGCTGTCGGCTTTGAATGCATCGCCGGCGGCTTCGTCATCGGTGCGGAAGTTGTCGGCAGAATCTTTGGTCACTTCGGCAAAATCGACTTCGTCTACGTGAGCAATGGCGACATTGCCGGGGCCGCTGACACCGCCGTTAACCAGGCTGGTGGTTTTTTGAAAGGCGATATCCCAGTCTTCCGAGGCGGCTGCATCTTCCACGGCCACTTCTTCGTTGGTTTTCAGTTGTACGTAGACAAATGCTTCCGAACTTGAAGCGTCAAACGTGCTGGTAAGAACCGGGAAAGTATCGGGCTCTTCCGGGGTTTCGGGCTCTTCCGGGGTTTCGGTGTCTTCAGGAGCGTCGATTTCTTGCCATTTGAACTGCACAAATCCAGAAGTTCCGGCCTGGTCGTAGTAATCCAGGAATTGAAGCTTGTAATATTCGCCGCTCGAGGCGTGGATGAAATAGATGCGGTCGCGCGGGGTCAGCTCGTGGGTCGCACCGTTGTAATCGTACCAGGTTTCGTCGATCTGGAAGGCCAGGCCCGGATTCTGGCCACGTTCATCGGGTTCGCCTTCAACGTCGGTGCGGAATTCCGTGTCGGCCGGAACCTGCGTGATGCTCTCGAAGCTGACGCCTTCTACGTGAGCAATTTCTACGTTGGAGGGGCCGCTTACACCACCGTTTACCAGAATGCTGAAGCGGCGGAATGCCAGATCCCAGTTGGTAGCCGTGGCGGGATCACTGACGTCGGTTTGCGCGCCGGTGGAAAGCTGCAGGTAGATCCATTTCTCGGCATCCGAGCTGTCGACTGTCGTGTGCGTCCAGCCTTCCGCAGATTTCTCATGCACGATGTTGGCGTAGGTTTCTTCCGTGTTGCCGGAATCATCCGGGGTCGATGCATCCGGCTCAGGCTGGCTGTTGTTCACGCTCGTGTTGTTGGCGCTGTTGTTGCCTTTGTCGGAGTCGTCAAGATCGTTGGCGCAACCGGCAGCAAACAGGCCGCAGGCCAGTGTGATGGACAGCAGTAAAAACATGGAGCGGGATGATGATTTTTTGATCTGGTTCAACATTTTTGCCTCATTATTAACTTAATAGGTTGCATTAACTCCGAACATTACCGTTCTCGGAGGGATGGGTAAAAAGCGGACGTCTCCCTGATTCAGCAGGTTGGTTCCGCGGGTGAAAGCGGTAAAGTTACGATTGATGCGCCAGCCAATTCTTGCTTCCAGGTCGAAGTAGGTCGGCGAGTGTTCGGTCAAATACTCGTCCTCTTGCGTGGCGTCGGTCGTGTAGTACGGACGGGGGCCAACGAGTGCGCCGCGTGCGCTGGCTTCGAGATTTCCGGGGAGATCGCGCAGTTGCAGACCGAGTGTCGCCCGGTGGCGTGAACGGTCGGGCAGGGCACGTTCGAGCTGGACGTCGTAGGTATCCGTAAACGTGTAGCCGAGATCGATTTGCAAAATGCGCACAGGTTGGAGCTGAAGTTGTGTCTCTACGCCCTGTGTGCGCGCCTGCTCGATATTGCTGTACACAAAGCGCATGGGTTCATTGGCGCTTGTGCCAAGGACTGTGCTGGTAGCGATCAAATCGTCGATAGCGTTGTAGAAGAGATTGGCGCTGAGCGTGGCCCAGGAGGTGGCTTTCCATTCGGCGCCAAGCTGGATAGAAGTCGAGACTTCTGGCTGCAAATCGGGGTTCCCGTCGATGCGGTAGCCGACCGCCGGGTTGTCAAAATCCAGATACATTTCCTGAAAACTTGGAGCGCGATAGCCACGTCCGATGCTGGCGCGCAGGACGCCGGTTTCCCAGGGCTGAAATCGTGCGGAAAGCCGTGGTGTAAAGTGCGCGCCAAACTTGGAATCGAGCTCGATCCGCGCACTGGGGACAACGGTCAAAGGCATTTTCTCGAGCACTTCCCACTCATCCTGCGCAAAAGCAGCAATGCGCAATCGCTCGCCGCCATCGTCACGCAGGCGAACGGACGTGTAAGCATGGCGCGCGGCTTCGATGCCGAGGGTAAGCAGATGGGTATCGGCAAGGAGGTGATCGAACTGCGCATCGACTTCGGTCAGATCTTCCCGGCTGTCTTCGTAGACGTCCAGAGCGTCGGAGAGGCGCTGGTCGTAGAAAAACTGATTGCGGAAGGTCGAATGTGTGGCTCCGATTTTGAGTTTTGTCGTTTCCGCCAGGTTGGTTTGACTCTCAAGCGAGACACCGGCTTCTTCAAAGCGGTTTTTGCGATCAAAAACAGCACGCGAAACGCCCTTGTCGACGCGAGCCTGATCGCGAAAGAGATAGTTTGCGCGGGCATGCAAGCGCGTAGAATTGCTGATTTTCAGGCTACCTTCGCTGCTCACGTGGTAGTCGTCATGGGATGCGCCGGTCGTAGGATCGTCGGAACCATCCAGGCTGAATCCATCGCTGCTGGTGTGCCCGCCGCTGAGCGAAAAATCCCAGGTGTCGCGCAGCAATCCAACGCGTCCATCGAAATTCAGGGCATTGCGCGAACCATACGAAGCGCTGAGATCGGCCTGCAAGGGACGCGTGTTCTTTTTTAAGACGATATTAATGACGCCGCCCATCGCATCCGATCCATAAAGGGCAGAACCGGCGCCTTTGACGATTTCAATGCGTTCGATATCGGCAACATCAAAACGCTCCAGATTGACCACGCCGGAAATTCTTCCGATGGTGCGCCGGCCGTTGACCAGAATCAGTGTATATTTCGGATCAAGTCCTTGCATGCTCGCGCCGACACCACCCACGCTGTGAACCAGCTCAATGCCGGAGTTCTGGGCCAGCAGTTCGGCGACCGTGCGAGCTCCGCTGGCTTCGATTTCCTCGCGGCGCATGACTTCTACAGCCGTTACGGATTGCCAGGCCTGCTGTTCGGTACGCGAGCCCGTTACGACGATCTCGTTTAATTGCACGGCTTTTTCGTCGATATCCGAGCTTTGTTCATGCGGTAGCGCGCTCTCGACGATTTCAATGGCAGCATCGTCGGGCACTTCATCGATTGTAATTTCAATTGGCTCGCTAGCTTGCAGGGATGTGGAAGAAAGCAAGACGATTGCAATCAGAGAACTCATCAGAGCGGGCCGAAGTTGATTCGCGTTCGGCCGATGTACTTTTTTATAAAACATGATTCACACTTTGGACTGATATTGAAATTGGATTTCAATTACATCGAGCGATTGATAAGTTTTTCGGAGGGGGCTGTCAAGAATGATATTGAAACTGATTTTCAATTGACAATTCTGTTTGATAATGCTTTTCAATATCTAGCGCGTGGCCATGGTGAATACCGATTGTTTGGAGAGCTGGCCGCGGTCTTTTGGGAAGTTTTTGTATTTCTCCGGTTTGAAAGTCGTCAGGAACACACATCAGGATGTTTCAAATGCGCTCTAAGCTAATCGTTGGTCTGACAATTGTAGGAATGGTTCTGGGCAGTATGGCCTGTGAGCGTGGGGGGACGAATCCAGCTGAGCAAGACGCGAGTGCAGCGGAAAGTGCGCCGGCCGAGGAGAAAAAGTCGCAGCGAATTATCACGCTGGGCGGCGCGATCACGGAGATCGCCTTCGCACTGGGTGCGGGTGACGAGGTGGTTGGCGTCGATTTGACGAGTTCCTATCCGGCCGAAGTTGAGGAGTTAACGCGCGTCGGCATGTTCCGCAGCATTGGTGCGGAAGGCATTTTGTCGCTGACGCCGACGGTCGTTCTGGGCGTGGAAGGCGTCGGACCTGACAACGCCGTGTCTCAGGTGCGCGCCGCCGGCATTGATTTGCAGGTTTTTGAAGATCCCCGTGACTTTGAAGGTGCCAGACAGCGCATTGAAAAGGTCGCCGAGGTGCTCGGACGAAAGGACCAGGCGGAATCCGTGATCGCAACGATGCGCACAGACTACGAGCGGGCCAGAGAAATTGCTGCCAGCTCCAGTGTTCAGCCGCGCGTGCTGTTTTTGTATGCACGCGGCGCCAACACGCTTCTTGTCGGCGGCAAAAATACTAGCGCCGACTCGATGATCGAGCTGGCCGGGGGCGTCAATGCGGTAGATTTCGATGGCTTCAAGCCTCTCAGTCCGGAAGGGTTGATCGCGGCACAACCGGACGTGTTGTTGATGGCCGAAAAAGGTGTGGAAAGTCTGGGCGTTGAGGAACTCTGGAAGCTCAACGGCCTTGAGCAAACACCGGCCGGACGTGAGCGCCGCCTGATTACCATTGATGACGCCAAGCTGCTCGGGCTCGGGCCTCGTTTTGGCAGTGCGCTGGTCGAAGTTGCCACACAGCTCCATGCTGCAGATGGTTCCAAAGACAGCGTTGGAGAGCGTTGATGTTAGCCAAAGGCAAAATCGGCACGGGAGGCGTAAGCGCTCTGAGACATCCTGTTTATCTCAATGCGCTTGCTGTCGTTCTGCTTATTTTGATCATTGTTTCACTCGGGGCCGGCGCGGTGAAAATTTCGCCGCTTGAGGTTCTGGCGGTTATGTCGAAAGCGATCGGGTTGAGTTCCGCAGATCCGGAGGTGGTGCACAGCTATGTGCTGATGTCGATTCGTCTGCCTCGAATTCTTTTTGCGATTCTGATCGGCAGCAGCCTGGCCGTAGCCGGGGCCTGTTTGCAAAGCGTGTACAGAAATCCACTGGCCGATCCTGCCCTGATTGGCGTTTCAAGCGGTGCCGCGGTTGGTGTTGCGCTGACGCTGGTAATGGGCTCGATGCTGAGCGGCACGGCGGCTTTGCAAGTTTTTCTCGGCGTATGGTCCATCCCGATTGCCGGGTTTATTGGCGGGCTGGCCGCCACGATGCTGGTTTTTCGGCTGGCGACGCGCAATGGCCGAACGGACGTGGCAACGATGTTGCTGGCCGGCATCGCGGTCAATGCTTTTTGCGGCGCCTTGATCGGGCTGATGAGTTATCTGGCCGACGACGCGCAGTTGCGCGATTTGACGATGTGGTCGCTGGGCAGTTTGTCCGGAGCGAACTGGACGTCCGTTTCGACGCTGGCACCGTTCGTGATCGTGGGACTGATCGTGCTGTGGCGAAGCGCGCATGCGTTGAATGTGTTGTTGCTCGGCGAGGCAGAGGCTTTTCATCTGGGAACGGACGTGAATCGGCTGAAGCGCCGGATTGTGATCACGGCGGCTTTGATGGTCGGCGCAGGCGTCGGCTCGGCCGGCATCATCGGTTTTGTGGGCCTGGTTGTTCCGCACTTGCTTCGTCTTTTTGCAGGAGCCGAACATCGTTTTGTGTTGCCGGGCTCGGCACTGCTCGGCGCTCTGCTCATGGTCGGCGCCGATCTGATTGCTCGCACGCTTGCCGCGCCGGCGGAAATTCCGATTGGCGTGATCACCGCATTGCTCGGCGCGCCGTTCTTTGTCTGGCTTTTGCTTAGAAACCGCAACAAATGGAGGCTCTGAAAATGACATCATCTTCGAGCTATCGTCCGGGGTTGTGGACGGAAAATCTACAGATCAAGCAGGGCGGCAAAGTCATTCTGGATGGCGTGAATTTGCGGGTGTCGCCCGGTCAGGTCACGGCTGTGGTGGGTCCAAGCGGCGCCGGAAAATCAACGTTGCTGCGAGCACTGGCCGGTGAAGTTCGACCGTCCGGCGGCCGTGTCGGCATCGGTCCGCATGAGTTGCGCGAAATTCCCATCGCGAAAATGGCCCGGGTTCGAGCGGTTTTGCCGCAGGATTCGTCGCTGAACTTTCCGTTCAAGGCCCTGGATGTCGTGTTGATGGGACGCGCTCCGCATAATTCCGGCATGGAACGACCGGAAGACATCGACATCGCACGGCGCGCCATGGCCTATTCGCGGATTTCGCATCTGGAAGAGCGCGATTTCGCGACGTTGTCGGGCGGTGAGCGCCAGCGCGTGCATTTTGCGCGTGCACTGGCGCAGATATGGCCAAACGGTACGCAAACGCCGATGTATTTATTGCTCGATGAACCAACCGCGCATCTCGATATGGCGTTTGCACAGGCATTGATGGGAGGCGCTGCGCATCTGACGACCAATAATATTGGTGTGTTGGGCGTTTTTCATGACCTGAACCTGGCCGCACAATACGCCGATCATGTGGTGGTTTTGCGCGCCGGCCGTTTGTTTACAGAAGGGACTCCGGCAGAAGTTTTTCAGCCGGATAAACTGCGTCAGGCCTTTGGGTGGGATGCAATCACAATACAGCACCCCACAACGGGACGACCCGTTGTATTGAGCGCAGAAGGCGACAAAGGGGATTTTGAGTCGATCATTTCAGCATAACGGATCATTTTAAAAATCTAAGGAGAAGCATGATGCAAGACACTCAAGTTCATAGTCATCAAAAAGTTGAAGAACTCGCCAGCCAGTGGGCCGCGTTGAAGGAAGCCGATCCGAAACTGCGTATCCGCAATGCTGCCCGCGAACTTTCTGTCAGCGAAGCAGAATTGCTCGCCACGCAGTGCGGAAAAACTGTGACGCGTCTGAAGATCAATAAGTGGAAAGATCTGTTCGGCCAGCTGAACAAGCTGGGCACGGTCATGTCGCTTACGCGCAATGATGACGCGGTACATGAAAAGCACGGCGAGTTTTTGAACGTGCGCATCATGGGACCGATGGGATTGATCAACAATGATCTGATCGACCTGCGTCTGTTCATGGATCGGTGGAAATTTGCTTTCGCAGTCGAAGAAGATGGCGCACGTGGAACGCGTCGCAGCCTGCAGATGTTCGACAACGAAGGTGTCGCGATGCTCAAAGTGTATCTGACCGATCAGAGCAATGTGGAGGCGTACTACGAAATCGTAAACAGCCTGCGCAGCGAAGATCAGACGCCGTATCTGGAAGTCGATGCACCGGCTGCGCCTGTGGCGGAAACGCCGGACTCGGAAATCGATGTCGAAGGTTTCCAGGAAGCCTGGAAAGCACTGCAGGACACGCACGATTTCTTCAACATGATCCAGAAATATGGTGTGACGCGTAGCCAGGCGCTTCGCCTTGCGCCGCAGGGCTACACCGAGAAAATTGCGAATGATTCGCTGGTGAAACTGCTCGAGGCCGCACGCGACGCAGAGTTGCCGATCATGGTCTTCGTGCCGAATGCCGGCTGCATTCAGATCCACAGTGGCCCGATCAAGAAACTTGTCCGCGTGGGCGAATGGTACAACGTGCTCGATCCGGATTTTAACCTGCATCTGCGCGATGGTGCGATTGCATCGACCTGGATTGTGCGCAAGCCGACGACGGAAGGTATCGTGACCTCGCTTGAAGTTTATGATGCCGACAACAATACGATTGCGATGCTGTTCGGCGTACGAAGCTTTGATACGCCCGAAGATCAGCGCTGGGTCAGCCTGCTGGAGCCCTTCCTGAATACCTGATTTTTTACATGTTCTGGTTTCACGCTGCGCAAAAGTGCCCTGACGCATTGGTGTAGCGTGAACGAGCGCGTTGAAATGGGTTGACGCACTGGTTTTGTGCTCATTGAGCTTGAAGCGGTGCATCAACCCATTTTTTTGCGCTCATTGAACGCGTTGAAGTGGGTTGACGCACTGGTTTTGTGCTCATTGAGCTTGAAGCGGTGCATCAACCCATTTTTTTGCGCTCATTGAACGCGTTGAAGTGCTCGAAAGCACTTTTGCGTGTTGATTGAGCGCGTTGAGGTGCTCGAAAGCACGTCAACGCGTTGTCGGAAGGGAGAGAGGGTGCGGGATCAGCCGTTGATACGGCAGACAAGTCCGTCGATGTCGCGCGAGGCGCTGTCGGGGTTGCAGTCGAATTCGGTGCCGTTGCCGGTACCGTCATCGTTGGCAATGACGCGGAAGTTCAAGGGGACGTTATAATCTGCGGGGCTTGCTGCGTAGGGGAATTCGAGCACGATTTCGGAGCCGGGAAGAAGTACGGCGGGTGTGGGCAAGGTCGAAATCAGGCGAAGCGTGAGTTCTTCTTTTACGTAGAGCGAGACGGGCATGCCGGCTGCAATGGCGCGTGTTCCCGGGTTGCTGATCGTGGCGCGAATGGTCATCACGGGCGGGCAGGTCAGGGTCGTGGCGGTCAGCGCGGCGACCGTGGGGTTGGGCGCGTTCATCGGCACTTCGCCCTGGCGGTTGTTGCGGAACGAGTTGTGATCGTGCCAGGAGGGCAGGGCCGGGAAGGGGAGGCTGCCGTCGTCGTTGATGTTGTTGATGTTGTAGGCGTGTTGATTCCAGATGGAGCGCGTGCGCACCCATTTGTCGTTCGGATCTTCGTAGGTATAGATGCCTTTTCGCGGCGTGTATCCGGCCATTTTGCAGTTCGTTCCCACGTTGATCGTGTTGGCGACGACGAGAATTTCCGAGCGGCCGTCGCCGTCCACGTCGACGACCAGCGGGTACTCGAGGATCGTGCCGGTGCTGTTTTCGATTTCGTAGAGCACCTGGCCGTCGGCGCCGGAGTAGACGCGCATGTGGCATTCGTCGGTGTAGACGACTTCAGCAGCACCGTCGCCCTGGAAGTCAAAAACCGACGAGCCGGTTGCATTCGATGAGTTGTCCTGCGTGGCCTGCTTCCAGCGCACGAAAATCTGGCCGGGGCCTGGCTCGGGTGCGCCTTCTTCTTTTTCGATGACTTCGCCGTCGCGGTTGATGTCAAAAACCGTATAAAAATATCCGCCGGCAATGCCGATTTCCGGGCGGCCGTCGCGGTCGAAGTCTGCAATGGTCGGGGGACCGCCGCGGTTGCTGGAACGCGCTCCCGGCAACTCGAAAGGCTGCGTGCGCAGGGTTTCGTCTTCCTGGCATGCGATTCCCAGCGGGTCCGGCGAGCACCACAGAAGGCCGGAATCTCCTTCGAGAATGCGGACGCTGCCGTTGGAAACCAGGACCACCTCGGGTTTTCCGTCGCCATCGAAGTCGGCAACGGCCGCGTAGCCATCGTTTGTGGCAGTGCCGTGCTCCCAGAACAGCTCGACGTTCACCTCGGGCAATGCATCGGGCGCGGCGGTTTCTTGCCAGTCGACTTTCCAGGCCTGACGGCCGGTGACGATTTCAGGTTTTCCGTCGCCATCCAGGTCGGCCACAATGCCCACACCGCCGTTGTAACCTCCGTTGCTTCCAACCAGGCCGCCGTTGCCGTTGTGATTCCACAAAACGGTGCCGTCATGATGAATGAGCGATGCGCCCATGATCACTTTGGCGCGCGGATCGCTATCGAAGCGCGCGACCGACAGCGCACCGTTCTCGACCGTCATCGTAATCCTCTCGCCGGCCCCGTTGTGCGCAAGCCAAAGCGTCTCGCCCTGGCCGTTGGCCGCGATGATATGGCTGCGGCTGGAAACAAGGCGGCCAGGATAAATGATATCCAGGATGCCGTCGCCATCGACATCGCCCAGCGCAATGTTGGCGCGTGCATGGGTGCCGTACTGGTTGTTGTCGGGATCGTGGGGAATGCGCCGGATTTCTTCGCCGGTGCGACCATCGAGAATGATGATGTTTCCTTGTGGCCAGGTGCTGCTGGCTCCGGGGCCCGCTGCGTTGATCACAATGTTCGGCACACCATCGCCGGTGACGTCACCGACGACAGGAATCGAGATGATTTCGTATTCCTCGTTGGCCCATTTTACCTGGATGGCCAGGTCGTCGAATTCGACCTCTTCCCGGCACTCAATGCCTGCCGGAAAATTATCGGGCAAGCAGCGGCCAATGCCGTGCTCACAGTATTCGCCAAAGTCGCAATCCGTAAATCGCGTGCATTCTTTTCCGATCGGGCGGCATTCTTCAAAAATGCATAGCTCACCGCTGTCACAGCAGAAATCCGAGTTCGGGCCGCACAACATCCGGTCTTCGCCGCAATCCGGCGCGCACAGACCGCGGGCGTTACATACGGGCGTATCGCCCTGGCAGCAGAGTTCGTTGGCGGCGCCGCAGATTTCGCCGCCCTCGCACGGATCTAAACAATGGCTGTTCTCAACACAGCCGCCGGCGCGGCAGGTCTGTTCCAGCACAAACTCACTGCCAAGCGCGTTGCAGCGCAACAGGTTGTCGAACTGGCACAGGGTGGTGTCAGGTTCGCAGATTTTGGCGCGGCAAACACCCACCGATGTGTCGCAGTACTGCGTTTCGGCGCACTGCGTCTGGCATTCGATGGGGCCGGTATCGTTATTATCGGAGGTATCCACCAGGCCAGTATCTGAATCCGCCTGACTATTGTTGGAGTGCGGGCTGGCGACCGGATCGGAGCATCCCAGGGAGATATGAGAAAACAACGCAAGCAGGGCGAGCATTGACGCCGTACGGGAGATTTTCCAGGGCAGAGATTTCATCAAGACTTCCATTGTACAATAAGGAAAGAGATGCGGTTTTGTGCGATCAGAGCGCTGCCACCACGAAAACAGCACATGTTATTGTGTTTGTAGCGTATGTTGCGGTTTATAGGAACACTATGCCGAAGTGGAATCATCACGCGCGTGGGGATAGTACGCACGCCTGATCGCTCCCCGTTCACGGCGCATACACTACACTTTCTGCCTGCGCGAAAATAAAAAAATAAAACAGGCAACTTTTTGCCCCGATCTTTCGATAACAAATATAGCAAGTCGGAAGCCCTTCCCTCATCAGTTCCCGGGAAGAGC
>JBEBUW010000041.1:0-33775 GCA_040393065.1 Lujinxingia vulgaris
CCTACAAGGTCGTCCCGAGGGTTCCGGCAAAGCGATCGTCGATTTAGGACCGCCGGGTTCCGGCAAAGCGATCGTCGATTTAGGACCGCCGGCCCAACTCGGGCGGTAACATAGCGCCCGCCCTCAGCCGCTCATCGGGCGGCTTCACCAGCGGTGTCGTCCCCTTGCGGTGCGTCAAAATCGCCGAGCGCCACGCACCATAACTGCCCCCGTTCTGGTACGCCTCCATCGCCGCCTCCGCCATATCCCAGCCGCCCTGCGCCACCGCGTAATCCACCCAACCCCAGCGCGTCGACGTCGAGCGAATATCAACAGTCTTCCCAAGCGCACGCGTAATCCGCTTCATTTTCGCTTCAATGATCTTCGGATCTTCAAACGGCACACCATCCAGTGGCGTGTTCTTCTTGGCCACCAGCGGACTCATCCCCAGCGCAACCTTGCAAATCGTGCTCAGCTCCTTGACGAACTCGATCATCTCATCGATGTCGTCCATCGTTTCGCCCGGATACGCAAAAACCATATACAGCTTGAGCAAGCGCATTTTGTTATCGCGCACCAGCTCCGCGCATTTGCGCAAATGCTTTTCCTTGATGCCCTTCATCGCAAAATCGCGCATCCGCTGGCTCGTGCCATCACTTGCCACCGTCAACGTCCGCGCCCCGCTCTCGGCCAGAAGCTCGACAAACTCCTGCGTCATCCGGTCTGCACGCAAACTCGACAGCCCTACTTCCCGGCCCGACTTCACAATCGGCCGCAAAATATCAAAAATCTGTGGATGATCGCTCGTCGCCGCACCCACCAATCCCACGCGCTTTGCATAATCCGGAATCGTCGCCAGCACCTTTTCCGGCGAAACCGGCCGCATTCCGCTATTGGTCGTGCGCCGCATCACGCAAAACGAACAGCCCCGATGACATCCCCGCCCATTCTCCACCAGATGCATGTTCGCAAATTCGGTGTTCGGCGTAATAATCGGACTATACGCCGGCAAACAATCCGTATTGACCTGCGCAATCGGGCGGAAAACCTCCCCGTGAATCGACGGCACATACATGCCCGGCAACAACGCCGCATCGGCCAGAAACTGATCGCGCTCCTTCCCATCCCGCCACCAATCCAACAACACATGGATCAGTTCCTCGCCTTCGCCCATCACCATGACATCGCAAAACGGCGCGGCCGGCAGCGGATTCGAAAACGTCAGCGGACCACCAATAATCACCAGCGGCCACGCACCTTCGCGCTCGCTGGCCCGCATCGGAATGCCTGCCAACTCCAGGCACTCCAGAATCCCCAGCACTTCGAGTTCATAGGAAATCGAAAACGCCACGACATCAAAATCCCCCACCGGCGTTTGTGATTCATAGGTAAAAAGAGGCGTCTGAAAACGTCGATACGCGCCCGGATCGTCCGGCAAAAAACTACGTTCGCAGACAACATCCTCGCGCTCATTCAACGTACGATAAATCGTCTGAAACCCGAGCGAACTCATCGCCACGCGGTACGGCGAAGGATACACCAGCGCCACCCGCATCGGCGCCGACTTATAAATCGTGCCCAGCTCCGCATCGAGCAGATCCTGGGCCTGTTGTTTCAGTAAAAAACTACTCATATTCTCCGTTTTTCAGCATTTGCTGCATTGGCTACCCCAGCACCAGACTGAGCTCACAACCATCATCGGTCGCACGCCAGCCCGGCGCAATAATCCAGGCCCGGCCACCCGCTTTTAAGTGCGCGGCCAGCCTTCCCTGCGAAATTTCACTGTCCGGATCGAACTTCCAACGCACGCCTTCCGGAATCTCGCTCCATCCAAAAACATCCGCGCCACGCGCCATATTCAAAAGCACATCCCTGGGCGGCAAATCCAGCCGATACACAAAACTATCCTCTGGATAGGTATGCACCGTCGGACGATGGATCGTGATTTCCATCGAACCAAAACGCACATGCACACGAATCGCCGGATTGAAAAACTGCGTCACGCCCACCTGTGTCCGCGCCCCGAAAACAGCCAGCGCCAGCGCCTTAGTCCGCGTCGCCAGCCCCTGCCCACTCAACTGGCTGTGCAGCGAAAACCCGCTCACGCAATCCGCCTCAACCGTCGGACACGCGCAATACTCCGAAACCGGCACCATCCCGTCATAATCGTCATCGAGCTCCAGCAAATCCGCCAGCTCACGGCGAATATACGCGCGCGGCAACATGAAACCGACCACCGCCGACGGCAAAATCGCGCAATCCAGCATGACCCACAACGGCATCCCCATGCTTTCCTTGCCGCCGAAAGCCACCTGATTGCTACGATTCAAAATACGGCAAAACTCCGCATTTTCCTCATCCTCAACACGCAACAACTCGATAGGACGACCGATATCCACTTCCAGATGCAAATGTTCCGCATTCGTCCCCGTCGTCAAAACATAAGGAATCAATTGATCTTCGATCAGGTCCAGCTTCATAGATTTAGCCGTTGTCTAAGTGTAAGGAATGATTCAATGATTCAACATAAAACGCGTCATGCCGGTACCACACGCGCCGCACGTCCCAGACGCTGCCAGATCTCTTCCGCAATCTCATCCAGCTGCATCGCCAGATCCGGCCGGCGAGGATTGAGCAGCGCGCTGAGTTTGTCAAAGGCCGTAGCAAGACCTTCCTCGGCAAGCGCCAGGTCAGGCACTTCCGAAATCGCCTTTTCAATCCGCGCATCCACCTCGGCACGAAGACTCTCCGAGTCGCGATCGGCCTTGTCGGACACGATCAATTCCATCGCCAGCGTTTCAAATGCAAGGGCCGTCTGCACCCGCCGCACGTCGCCAATTTCCTGCAACAAAACAACCGCACGCGCAAACTTTTCCCGCCCCTGCACATGACGAGCGACCGCCAGATCGATCCGACCATGGATCTGCACAATTTCCGCGATCCCGCATCGATCTCCCATGGCCCGAAATCCCTCAAACGCCTCGTTCGCCAGCGTCTGCGTCTCTTTGTAGCGCTGCACACTCAACGCCAGTTGCGCAAGATGCAGATTACAATTCGCGATCCCGCGTCGATCTCCAAACGCCTCATAGTAACGATAGGCCTGACGATAAAACGTCGCCGCCGTCTTAAAATCACCGCGCGACCACGCCAGATACCCCAGCGAAAGCAAACAATGCGCCTCATCATGACGCTTGCCCAGCGACTCAAAAATCCCGCGCGCCTGCTCCGCCTGCGTCTGAGCCCGCGCGCGCTGCCCGGCTTCACGCAAAAACTCCGCCGAATACAACAACCCGCGCGCCAGCGTCTCCTGATCTCCGAAACTTTCTTCCAGGATCGCCGCGCGCCGATAAAAGATTTCTGCCTTGTTGGCGTCGCCCAGCCGCCAGACAATATTCGTCAACTGCCGCAGCGCCTCCGCCTCCAACGTCCGCTGCGACAAACTCTGCGCACGCTCCAACGCCTCACTCAAAAGCAACTCGCCGCGCACAAGCTCTCCACGCAGCCGCGCCACCGCCCCGAGTCCCGCCAGCGCAAAAGCCGCCACCAGCACACATACCGACGCCTCTTCCGGATCGTTGGCCGACTTCGCCGCATCTTCTGCCTCACGCTGCGCAATTTCGTACCAGCCCACGGCTTCTTCCAACTCCCCGAGACGCTGCGCCACATCGCCCAGCCCCCAGCGCGACCACAACGCCACCGAGCGCTGATCATGATTCAACAACTTGCGATAATGCTGACGCGCCGACTCATACTCGCCAAGTCTGCGCTCCAGATGCGCCAGTTCCAGCGCAACTTCTTCCGCATTCAAAACACCTGAAACATCGTCGAGCGAACTCAAATCCGACGACAAATTGCCAGCATCCGCCAGCTCCTTCGCATCGCGATACAGCGCCATCGCCGCCTGAAAATCCGACATCTCCAGCGCCGCACGCGCCGCCTTGACCGTAAACGCATACACACCCGACGGATCACGCGCGCGCCGATAATGCTCCACAATCTGCAACGCAACTTCGCTTGATCGCTTGCCATAAAACGAACGCTTCGCCCTGGCCGCCAGCTTATGAAGACTCATCAAACTGCGACGACCTTCCATCCCCTGCAAAACCACATCGCGCATCACGACATGATCAAACTCCAGCAGATCTTCGCCGCTATGCCCGATCTCCCGCAAAAATCCGCCCTTCACCAGCGTTTCCAGACTCGCATCCAAGGTCTCAAGCCAGGGCTGACCCGACTCTGCCGCCAGAAAATAATGCAGCAATCGATAATCAAATCTCTGCCCCAGAATCGCCGCCCGCTCCAGCGTCGCCTTCAGCGCATCCGCCCCCTGATAACGCGTACTCAACTGACCGATTCGATACCGCAACATATCGCCCAGTTCTTCCGGAATCTCCTGCTCAACGTTCACGCCCTCCGCCAGCTTCCAGCCGCCGTCGTGATAGCTCAGCTTGCCGCTCTCCTGCAGATACCGAAAAATCTGCATCACATGCAGCGGATTTCCCGCCGAACGCCTGGCAATCTGCCGCGCAACTTCATCCTCCAGAGGCGCAAGCTTTCTCACCAGCGCCGTCGCCTCCGTCTCACTCAAGCGCTCCAGCCGAATCCGTGCAAAATTCTCCGTCCCAAACCGCCCGAGCCGCTCCAGCGCATAACGCATCTCCGGAACTTCATCGAGCTCCTCACTGCGCACCGTCGCGACCAGCATCAACGCCATCGGATCCAGATGCATCCCCACCGCAAGATGCTGCAAAAATGACAACGTCGCATCTCCCGCCCAGTGAATATCCTCCAAAATCAAAAGCCACGGCTTGATCCGGCACGCCTCGCGCAAAACGCGCTCCACCATCGCAAACGCCCGCTCCTGACTCCCCAACCGCCGTTCACTCGCCGGCCCCGCCACCTCAAAAACCGCAAGATCCCCGCCCGGCTGCATCAATTTTACGCAGAGATCGATCTCTTCCGCCGAGAAATTCCACTTCTTGAGCCGCGCGCCTACCAGATACGGCATATCCTCGTACGTCGAATCCCGCGTCCCTAAAATATCCTCCAGAATCGAGCGAATCCCCTGAAAACCGCTCACATTGCGCGAATAACTCCCCTGCGCCACCTTCATCACGCCCGTTTCCTCTACACGAACGCGAATCCAGTCCATCAAACGCGATTTCCCGACCCCGGCCTCGCCCTCCACAAACACAATGCTGCCATGCCCCTGCGCGGCCCCGGCACGAATATATCCCTCCAGAGCGCGCCGCGCCGACTCACGCCCCACCAGCGGCGCCTGCACCGGCATCCCGCCCATCCGCGAACTTCCGCCCCCCATAAAAGGCGGAATCGTCTGACCGCCATAACCACTAAAAAGTCCGGCCGACATCGACAAATTACCCGGCCGACTGAGCGAACCCCACTCCCCGATCTGCGGCCCCGTCACCATCCACGGCACAAAACTATACTCGCCGATGATCGCCTGCAGCGCTTCACGCACCTCCGCCGCAGTTTGAAAACGCTCCGCCGGATCTTTGGCCAACATCTTATAGATATGGCGCTCAAGCTCCGCCGGCATTTCCCCCTCACGCGCTCGAAGCTGCGGAACCGGCTCACGCAAATGCCCCCGCATAATCTCACGCGGATCATCGCCCGGATACGGCGCACGTCCCGCAAAAATCTCGTACAAAATGATGCCCAGCGCATACAGATCGACACGCGGATCAACCGGCTGACGCCGAAAAAGCTCCGGCGCCATATAACGCGGCGTCCCCATGATCACACGGCTCTGCGCACCGTCACTGGACTCGTCGCCCACACTGTCACTGGGTTCATCGCCAATTCCCCCCGGCGCATTCTCCAATCCAACTTCGCCGTCCTGGGTGGCCGCCAAACCAAAATCCACCAGCTTGATGATCTCACGCCCCTCATCATCATGCGTCAGCAAAATATTCGACGGCTTCAAATCGCGATGAATAATCCCGCGCGCATGCGCCGCCGCCAGCGCACTCAAGATTTGATCCGTCAGCGACAAAATCCGCAGCACATCCAGCGATTCCCGCTTCAACCCCGTCAGGCTGCTCCCCGCCACCAGCTCCATCGCAAGCCACAACGACTGATCGTCATGATCCGTGCCAAAATCATACACACTCGCAATATGAGGATGATTCAGCCGCGCAACCGCACGCGCCTCACGCCCAAAACGGCGGCGCGCCCTGGGCGTAAAAGCAACCTGCGAATGCAGCACCTTCAGCGCCACCTCTCGAGCCAGTGACGTCTGCACCGCGCGGTACACCGCCCCCATCCCGCCCTCGCCAATGCGCTCAACGATGACAAAACGGCCCGCAACCGTCGTACCCTCAGAAAATATCGCCATAGCTATCTAAAAATGACTGCAGAAAGGAAAATTTGGCAGGAGTTTCATATTTGTATCATCATACACACAATGCTCCTACAACACCCGACAGCAACCGCATCCTAACCTGTTCAGCCCGTTTGTTCACGCACAAAGTACCCACCGCTACGATTGCCCCGAATCTCTTAACACAGCAAGCCCTCGCTCTAAACACGTGAAAAAAACCACGCTTTTAGCAAGATAACGGCGCCGTAATCTCTGCCGATTCTTGTCCGAACTTCACGAATCAGCTATATGCCGCCACAACATAACTGCCACCCTTCGACACGGTGATTGCCAGATGAAAACAGAACCCCGTCCCCTGCTCGAACACATCGCCCTCTACACCGATCTCTACGAGCTCACGATGGCTCAAGGCTATTTTCTCACCGGAAAAGCACACCAGCACGCCTGTTTCGACTATTTTTACCGCTCCAATCCCTTCAATAGCGGCTATGTCCTGTTCGCTGGCCTCACAGATTTCCTCACACTCTTAGCAGATCTGCGTTTTGGCCCGACCGAAATCGACTACCTGCGCAGCCTTGGCTTCAAGGAAGTCTTCCTGAAATATCTGGCAGAATTTCGATTTTCCGGCGAAATCTACGCCCCCCGCGAAGGCGAAGTCGTATTTCCCTTCGAACCGCTCCTGCGCGTACGCGGAACGCTGCTCGAAACACAAATTATCGAAACCCTCCTGCTCAATATTTTGAACTACTCCTCACTCGTCGCCACCAAAGCAGCGCGCATCCGCCAGGTCTCCGGCGACCGCACCCTGCTCGATTTTGGACTGCGCCGCGCCCAGGCGTTCGGCGGACTCCACGCCAGCCGTGCCGCCATCGTCGGCGGATTCGACGGCACCTCCAACGCACTGGCCGCCCTGCACTTCGACCTCGAAGTTTCCGGCACCCAGGCCCACGCATGGATTCAAAGCTTCGACGACGAACTCACCGCCTTCCGCACCTACGCCGAGCACTACCCCGACAAATGTCTCCTGCTTGTCGATACCTACGACACCCTTCAGAGCGGCGTCCCTCACGCGATCACCGTCGCAAAAGAACTCGAAGCCCGCGGCAAACGCCTGCTCGGCATCCGGCTCGACAGCGGCGACCTCGCCTACCTTGCCAAAAAAGCCCGCAAACAACTCGATGACGCCGGCCTGCACTACGTAAAAATCGCCGCAACCAACAGCCTCGACGAACACCTCATCAAAAGCTTGCTCACCGAGCAAAACGCCCCGATCGATATCTTCGGCGTCGGCACACAACTTGTCACCGCATTCGATGATCCCGCACTCGGCGGCGTCTACAAACTTTGCGAAGTCGACGACAAACCACGCATCAAAATTTCCGAAAACTACGAAAAAGTGAATTTCCCGGGCATCAAACAAGTCCTGCGCGTCTACCAGGACGGCCATTTCTACGCCGATGCAATCGTCCAAGAAAACGAAACCGCACCCGGAGTCATGCACCATCCTTTTGACCCAAGAAAAAGCGTCGACCTTTCCGGTTTTCACTTCGAAAAACTACTCAGCCCGGTCGTCGTCAACGGCCAGATCCTCGAATCCAATCCCCACGCGCTTTCCACAGCCACGCAAAGCCGCCAGTATGCCCGACAACGCCTGGCCCTGCTTCCCGAAGAACACAAACGCTTCCAATTTCCCCACATCTACAAAGTCGGCTTGAGCAGCGAACTCTACACGCTGCGTGAACGCGTTTTAAAAAACGCCCAGACGGAGAATATTCAACGATGAAAGCACTCTTAATCGTCGACGTCCAAAACGATTTTACGCCCGGCGGAACCCTCGCCACCGAACTTGGTGACGCCATCATCCCAACCATCAACCAGCTTGCAGAGAAATTCCCCCTCGTCGTCGCTTCGCGCGACTGGCACCCGGAAGAAACCGTGCACTTCGAAAAATGGCCGCCGCACTGCGTGGAATCCACCTTCGGCGCCGAATACGACACCCTGCTCGAACACCACAAAATCCATCACGAATTTTTAAAAGGCACCGATCCCAACACCGATTCAGGCTATTCAGCCTTTGAAGCCACCAGCAAGAACCTCGACGAGTTCTTGCGCGAAAAAGGCGTCACCGAACTCTACATTGTCGGCATCGCCACCGAATATTGCGTCAAAGCCTCCGCCCTGGACGCGCTCAAGCTCGGCTACAAAACCTACGTCATCACCGACGCCATCAGCCCCGTCTACCCCGAAGACGCACCCGCCGCATTGCAGGCCATGCAAGCACAAAACGCCATCCTACTTGGCTCCCACGAAATTCTCGGCTAAATCCAACACCCGGCGCGCTCCGGCGCGCCAGCAGCCCTCGCTCCCTTCTCTTCCCCACAGGTTCCCTCAATGTCCGACAGCAACAATCCCCTCAGCCCCCAGGCACAGGCCTGGCTCAAAGAGCTGCGCGAATTCACCTACCAACGCCGCACCAAACCCCTTCCAACCCGCGATGATTTAAGCCCGCTGGCCAATCAACAACGACGCGTCTCCGGCGGACAACTGATCGAATTCATCAAATTTGTCGAAGCCAAAGCCGTCGAAGAGCTTTCCCCCGGCCAACCTCCGCTCTCCGAACGCGCCTTTCTATTCCTCACCGACGAAGCCGGCATGGCCGCCGCTCAGGAACTAATCGACATGGACAACCCGGTCGCCCTCGTCCTCCTCAAAGAAGAATGGCTCGCCTGGGGCGAAGACGACTCGCGCGATGAAGACGACGACCTGTTCCTGCACTACGAACTCTGGAGCGCATGGCACCAGAACATCCCCCAGGAGTGGGAATTCGAACGCGATCCCAATCTTCAATACTGGGTCCATGAAGAAGGCTTCGCTCTGGCCGACCTCCTTGGCCGCGGCGCACAGCACCTCTGGACCTGGGACGGCGAAAACCTCCGCCTGATCGAAGAAACCATGACGTCCTGGTTCGAACAATAATTCCCCACCCGAGCTGTGCACACATGACAAGCCTTTTTGCCGAAGTGCGCGACATCTATATCTCGTCGCGCAAGCAACAAGACATTTTCTGGAATACCTACGTTGCCCGCCCCATGGCTGCTGTGCTTGTCTACGCACTCAAACGCACGCCCATCACTCCCAACCAGGTCAGCTTTCTCGGCGTCGGCGTTTTTTTCATCGCCGCCGTACTCCTCGCCCTCTGGCTCACGCCACTAGGCATGCTCGCTGCCGCCATTGCCCTGCAAATCTCCTACCTTTTCGACTGCGCCGACGGACAACTCGCGCGCTTAAAAGGCATGACCTCCAACGTCGGCGCTTACCTCGATTTCTTCATGGACGAAATCAAAGCCCTGCTGCTCGTCGCCGCTGCCACCGCCCGCATGTGGCTACAATACGACGACGAACGCTGGCTTTTGGCCGGAATCCTCGGCGTCATGCTGGTCGCCGTCGGCACCTCGCTCACAAACTTTGTCCGCCGTCCCGAATACGCCGGCCAGGAAATCAAACCTGGCGAATCCGCGCGCAAAAAACCCATGCCCCGAAGTCCCGTCGGCCGCGCCGTCTGGCTGCTTGAGCGCATCGCAAGCTGGATCGTCCACTACCCCTCCTGGTTTATCTACGTCGCACTGATCGGATTCATCCCCGGCATCGACGGCACACTCGTATTCCTCATTATGTACCTGGGAATTTACCTCGCTTACGTCGGCCGCACCTCCCTTTCCATGGTCCTGCGGCTCGCCAGCCCGAGATTTTATACATCATGAAAGCCATCATCATCGCCGCCGGCCTGGGCTCACGCCTTGAGCACCACACCGAAGATCGCCCCAAATGCATGGTCGAAGTCGCCGGACGCTCCATCCTCGACCACCAGCTCCACGCTTTCCGCGAGAACAACATCCACGACATTCACATCATCCGCGGCTACCTGGCCGAAAAACTCGTCGTCCCCGGCGCGACCTACTACGAAAACAAAGACTTCCGCTCCAACAACATCCTTTTTTCACTCTTTCACGCCGCCGAAGCCATGGACGGCCCCTTTGTAACCACCTACTCCGACATCGTATACACACCCGAAGTCGTCCATGCCGCCATCAACAGCCCGCACGACATCAATCTGATCGTCGACCGCCAGTGGCACACCGCCTACGAAGGACGCACCGATCATCCGCCCAGCGAAGCAGAACTCGTCGAAGTCCAACCCGGCACCACCAACGTCCTCGCTGTCGGCAAACAAGTCGGCACCGAAAACGCCCTGGGCGAATTCATTGGACTGGCCTGTTTTACCCACAAAGGCGGCCAGCAACTTCGCGAAGTCTTCGACGATGTCCGCAAAAAGCTCGGCGACGACGATCCTTTCCACGCCGCCAAACTCTTCCGCAAAGCCTACCTGACCGACCTCTTCTTAGAACTCATCGCCCGCGGCATCCCCGTTGGCTGCACACCCATCGATGGCAACTGGCGCGAGATCGACACCGTTGAGGATCTTGCCCGGGTCAATGCTGACTATCAAAATCGATAATTCCCCACGCCTTTTCAAAAAACACTCCGAAAATTCTGCGTTCCTGCCACGCCCGTGCTTATGATTGGCCCGTATATGCGGCAGTCACCCGGCCGTTTGCGTGGATTTCAGCAGTGATCGGAGTAATTCCATGGCAACGGATCATCCCCGAAAAGGCACACCTCCCAGAGCCAGCTCAAACAACAACGACCCGGAGCAGCAGGCGCGCGTAATTCCACTCTTCCCCGAAGCAGATGCCCCATCTGCTCACCACCATTACGCCCCTTCCGGTGACCCAAAAACCAACACCATTCCCAACAACAGCCTGGAAATGGTTCCTCCCACTTTTCTGACCGGCCCCACCCGAATTCTGCTGTTCATCCTCGCGCTTATTTTCATCACCAACGTCCTCCCCAAACTTTTTGCAGACGGCCTCACACCGCCCAACATCACGGCAACCGTCCTGCTCGCTGCACTATCCTTGTTGACGCTCGCAATCCGCGCCCGCCGAAAACCAGACGCGCCCCAACGCATCGTCCTTGGCACAAGCCACGCAATTTTCCCTTACAGCCCGCACAACAAAGCCTTTTACACGATTCCTTACGAAGAAATTCGCGCCGTTCTCCGCCTGGAAAATCAGGACGACGAAACCATCCTCATCGACACCCCAAAACGACTTTTCTCCTTCACTGCCGCAAATTTCACATCGCCCCACGCACCAACCCTGCTCTGGGCCGGCCTTCTCTCAAAAATTCGCACGCTCGCAGACGGCGAAACCCGTCTGCGCCACATCAACGAACTCGCCCAGAACGCCTACCTGACCGGCCACAACCGCACCATCGTTACACATCTTCTGCTTCTGGCCATCGCAGCCGGCTTCCTTCTCCAGATCGCCACCGGTGCACTCCTCAGCCCGTTTCACATGCTCGATCTCGGCGCAAACAACCCGGAACTCGTCGCCAACGGCCAGTGGTTCCGCCTCATCTCTTCCAACTTTCTACACGCCTCCTGGCCACATCTTCTGATCAACGGCGTTTCCCTGCTCTTTTTAGGCACACTGGTCGAACGCCTGATCGGCTCACGCCGCATGCTCCTCGTGTACCTGCTCTCCGCCATCGCCGGCGCCGGCGCATCCGCATTCTACGCCCACGGCGCCCTCTCCGTCGGCGCATCCACCGCCCTCTTTGGACTCCTCGGCGCCTTTGCCGTCATCCACTGGAAATACCGCAACCATCTGCCGCCACCCTACCGCCAGACACGCCGTTGGTGGGTCATCATCCTCAGCTTAAACGCTTTACTACCTCTGCTCATCCCCCAGATCGACGTCGCCGCCCATGCCGGCGGATTTTTCGCCGGTGTCATCGCCACCGCCCTTCTTCTCATCGGCGCGCACAACTTTAATCCCGGCCGAAAGCCCTCCCGCAAAATCCACATCGCCTGCCTGCTCGCCCTCAGCCTGTGCACCACAGCCTTCATCCAGACCGCAATCTACGCGATGACTGACCACCCACACGACGACATCATTCTTGTTTACGAATACATCAGACGTGCCCAACACGACGGCCCCGATGCACTCCAAATCCTGGCCCAGACAACCGTTTTCGATCCCAGAGCCACCCACCACCGCCTGCAACTTGCCTTACAAGCCGCCGAAAAAGCACAGCAAATCGCTCCCCATCGTACCGACATCACTCACACCATAACCTACCTGAAAGCACGCCTCTCCCCTGCCAATTCTCCAAATCCTCCGCCCCCCATTCCCTCCGAGTAAAGCATACTGTCCATAGAACTCCCCAGACTGCGCCAAAATGACACACTTCAACAATCAGCCAATTTCCCACAAAGACCTCCCAATCACGCAATTCCCACCTTCTTCAATTTTGGCAATCTCCTTGCCTGACCACAACAAAGCCCCCTCAACCCTCCCACCACACACCACCCGATGCCCTAACCCGTTCGTTCTATAGCTATTTATGGTACATGAATTGCATAGTCTCCCATCTGCGAACAGCCTTCTCAGATGACAATCTGGAGCAATTCATGGACACCAATCTCAACCCGAAAACAAACCGACTTCAAAGAACCTCCACAATCTGGTCGCTCCTATGCCACGCCACCGGATTTCTCGTTGTGTTCGGTCTCTTATCTTTCGCTTTTATCAATGAGGCAGCATTCACAGCACTGCAAAAGCTCTATCAAAGCGGAGACTTATCCCGGCTTCTTTTCCGTGAATTACTGCTGCAAATCGGCCTTTCCGCATGCATCTGGGCCATGGGCTACATCTCCTATCTGCTCCTGAAAGCTCAACTCCAGACCCGACGCACAACCCTCCTGGTACGAGCACGCGGCGCCGTCTTGACGGAAACCCTGATTATCTTCCCCGTTTTCCTATTATTCACGATGGGACTTGCACAACTGACCATCAACAACATGGCCGGTCTGCTTACAGGCCTTGCAAGCTACGAAGCCGGACGCACCCTCTCGGTCTGGGTTCCTGAAGTCGAAGCACGGCGACACAACATCACCAAAGAAATCGCCATCGACAAAGCCACCGCCGCGGCAGCCGGCGTACTCGCTCCCGTTGTCACCACCACGCTCAATAACTGCAAGCCGAATTCCACTACCCTGCAAAAACAAATCAGTGGCCTTCTGACCGCAGGAAATATCGATATCGGCAACATCGCCCCCATGCAGACTACCTCCATGGTCGATGCCTTAGATACGACCATACTTCCCCTGCGCGGTATTGCGAAAACTCGCCTGGCCTATTGCTCAACGACCGTAAACTACCAGCTTCAATCCAACAAAATTACAACTTCCGTACAATACAAACACAAAGCCGCCATGCCCCTGGTCCGACGCATCTTCGGAAACCTGGATACGGTCGCAGGAAGCCCCGGTTTTTACTCCAACTTCCAGCGGCAATACGTCACCACCAAACAGATTGCCCCCAATGTCGTCGATCCTTACTAGTTTCTGCATGCACGACAGATGCTTCGATTGGCCACAATAACTCAATGCAATGCATCAGCCATAAGTTGAGACCATGAACGCAAAAATTAACGCCCTGCTTGAGCGCCTACAACTAAAACGACTCCATAACGACCAGTCGGGTGCCGTTGCACTGCTCTTGCTCGCTGCATTCCTGATCTTATTCATGCTCGCGATGGTCCTCTACGACACAGGCAAATCGGCGCGCGACAAAATGGACGTGCAGATCGCCGCCGACAACGGCGCCTACAGCCATTCCATCGTCAAAGCCCGCACGATGAACATGGTCGCCTACTCCAATACCATCAAACGCATGATTTACGCCTACGCCAATGTCTACGCCACAGGCTGGGCCGCACTTTTAGCGCAATTTGCACTCGACGCATCCCAGTGCTTCCGACTCATTCCCAATCCGGCCGCCTGCGTGAGGTGGGGCAAAGGCCTGGTCATGATCATCACCGAAGGTATAGAAGCCGCCGTCACCAACATCCCTCAAATGATACCCGGCGGCTCGCGCGCCCAATCTGAAATTGCCGCCCTCGGCAGATACCAGAGCTACATGATCGGAATCACCCCCTGGTGGGCCTATGTCGAAAACATCATGCGCGCCAACACAAGTGGCGCCATGCTTTCCACCGCATGGCCCCCACCTCCAGGAAACCTCACCGCCATTGCCGATAAACTCACCGATTACGCCGGCATGGCCGATGAATATCTGGGAACCAGCATCATGGATCTGATTCCCGCCCACACCAAAGCCACAGACGGTCTCCCGCTCAAACGCCGAGACGCAGATTCCGATGCACTGATCGCCGCAGGCCATACTTCCTATTGCATTGAATACGTGGGCTCTTACGAACAGCTTGCGCTTTCCATCCAATATCTCGCCCAGACAAAAAACATCGGAACCATGAAGCTCTTCTTCACCGGCCTGTCCATCGTTCCCGCAATCGGCTGCATCGTGGCCGGACTCATCTACGGCGATGACGTGCTGGACTACAAAATTGCCGGAGGAGCCGCCGGCCTCGAATTATTCCTTCCCAATACCTCCAATCGCCCCAGCGACAAATGGCTCGGCGCAACCGGAAGCACCACGCTCACCTACAAACCGCGCGCCGGCCGAAACTCAGACTCCGGCGACCGAAGCAAGCTGAACTTCCTCAAACAAGACTACAGCGGCGTCAGCGCCTCGCCGCTGTATCGCAACGAAGGATATTTCGCCCTCGCGCGCAGCGAAATCGTCTATCAAGATACCAGCATCCCTGGAAACCTTATCAGCAACTTTGCCGCGCCCGACTCCAAATGGGCCGGCGCCCTGAAAAGCCTGACAGCACGCCCCAACATGTGGAGCCCCTCCTGGACCGGCCGTCTGCGCCCCGTGGCGCTGCCCGGCGAATCCTTCGGAAGCTCCACACACGGCGGAAACGCCGGCCTCAACGAAATGTTCTTCGATATGGCGCCTTTCCTGCTGGTCGGCTCTCTGATCGGCCTGGTCGATGATGACTTCAGCTATTCTTCCGCCGCCCAGGATATCTTCTATCTGCACCGCGCCACCCAGGGCTTCAACGCCGGCAACATGGAGGGAATCGCAAAATGAGAACTTCCCTGTACTCCCATCTCCTCAAACGCCTTCTCGCCAGCATCCAGCGCGCACACCAAAACCAGCGTGCTGCTGCCATGACCGAATTTGTCATTGGCCTGCCCATCTTCATTCTGATCTTTGCCGGCGTGATGGATCTCTATCACATCAACCACAAAGCCCTCGAAGTAAAAGCTGCCGCCGCCAGCGAAACCCTTGCCGACGCGATTTCGATCCAAACCACCATGTCGGGCAACATGGACCACATGGTGCCCATCGCTTCTACCATCACAGATCTCGTCCAAGGCAATTACTCCAGCTTCGCCGACGCAGTCGTCAACGGCACCAGCGGCGCCGGCATCTACGCCGACTCGGGACTCAAAGTTGGACTGGCCGATCTGATTCTACCGATCAATCCCCAACCAAAACTCACGCTGGAAGACATCATGGGAGCCTCCAACTCCTATTCCTACAACCTTTTGAACGACATGATCAGCTTCGAGAAAGAAGCATTCACAACACCCAGCTTTGCCGGCGTCACCAGCGGCATCTTGAGCCTTACCGGCGCGCGCCCGGCAATCGCCGCCGGTCTCCGCTATGGCGCCGCGCGCAGCGAAGAACATTCCAGAACCCATGCCGGAAACTTCGGAACCTACGACGTGAGCGCAAAATACTCCCTGCCAGCGCCGCCCATGCCCACCCACCGTGCACTCAGCGTTGCCATGACACGGCTGGAATTTGCCCGCTCCAAGCCCTTTGATAAAACCATCGTCGTCTTCGATTACAGCGCCGATACCAGCGGAGCCGATGAGTCGATCCGAGAAGCCAGCAATTGCGCTCAAGGAGCCGAACTCTATCAGTCCTGCGTCAACAACAATCCGCAGTGCCAGAACAACGCACCCGGCCCCCTGTGTCCCTGTGACATCGAAGACTACGATATCTCCGAAGACTGCGGCAGCGGATCGGGCAACAACCCGCTTGGAGACCTTTTCGGCGACTGGAGCCCTCCCAAAAAACCGTGAGCCAAACGAGACCAAACATTACCTGACCTTTACGCTTTTCCCTGACCTAGAGAATGCCCGATGAAGCAACTAATCTGGACCCTTTCAAAACTTGCCGCAGCAGGCGCCACGATCTGCGCGATTGGATGGCTGGTATTGCTTGGCTCACCAGAGGGTGAAATCGCGCAACCTGCTGAGGCCGTCATTTTCGATCTCTTCGGAAAATCCCAGGATACCACGGCAACTTTTGGAAAAATCATTGCCGACTCCGGCCTGCAGCCGCGCGCCTACAAATTCAACGGCAACCAGATGTTCTTTGCTGCCGGAGAAACCGAACTCAGCCCGACCGAAGTCCTCGCGCACTACCAGAAAGAATTTACCCGCCACGGCATCAACCAACAAAACCATACGAATTCAAAACCACTCGGATCATCCTGGATGAAAGGCATCCTGCCCGATCACAACGACCACCAACAAATCCTGACCGAAACCGGACCGGTCGCCAATGCCATGCTCAGCGGCGATATCGTCCCGCTCGAGGTCAAGCCCAACCACGTCACCATGGGCGGCATGATCCTGCGTGATGCAGAACTCACCGGCGAACAACGACTCGACAACGTCCTCGAACAGGGCAAATACGACTACGCGAAAAACTTTCAAGGCTTCCGCTGGATCGACGCCATCTTCGATCCCGAAGTCAATCGCACACAGATCACCACAGTATGGTCTGACAACGATTTCGATGTCGCCAAAATGAACAACACCGCCTTCGTTCAAGAGCCCGCCGACCCCGAAATTCCCTCCTGCATCGGCTGTACCCGTGATTTCCGCGTCGAAAGCCTCTCGCCAAATGAGCGCTATGCCGCCAATCAGTTCCAGACGCGAACCTCCCTCGATATCACCCACAAATTCTACGAAACCGCGATGAAAAATCGTGGCTGGAACATCACAGGCGCCCAACCCATGCTCGATCGACTCGCCGAATTCATTCCTGAAGTTGCCGAACTCAACCAGGAAGGTCGCCTGCTCGATCTCGAACGCGACGGCAGCCAGATCAGCATCGTGATGTATCCCCTGGACGATGGAACCGTGCGCGTCACCACCCTGCAAGCCAACAAATAACGCTGCGAAATCCCTTACCGAACCTCGGGTCAGCTCTTCGGCCAGATCTTCGGCCAGATCTTCGGTAAGGGCGCTTCCACTTCAAGCCACCTCTCTGCATCATCCGGATGCCAGAAACCAATCTTCCAGGCATGCAACGCATGCCGCTCAAACGGCAACTGCGCCAGCAACGTCTCGTCCTGAGGCGAAGCACAAATCGCCATAAAAAACTCATCATCCTGGCTATACAATTTATCGCCAGCAATCGGCGTCCCCTCCAGCGCAAGATGAATGCGAATCTGATGCTGCCGGCCCGTCTCGATCCGGACTTCCAGATCTGCCATCGGTCCCCAGTCCGTCTCCAGACGCCTCACCACACGCACATGCGTCGTTGCCTGCAAATGCCCCCTGCCCATACGCACCCCCAGCACACTGCTCGTATCCGGCCCGAGCGGCGTATCCAGCCGCTCCACCGCACCCGACGACCACCTTTGCTGCGGATCTAGCACCAGAGCACGATACACCTTCTGCGGATGATCCGTCGCAAACATCCCCCGCAACCGCGAAACGTAGGAATTCTGGCGAGCGCATACGAGAACGCCGCTGGTCTCGCGGTCGAGGCGGTGCACGGGCTCCGCCTCCTCAAATCCTTTGCGCCGCAACAAATGCGTGATGGTATTCAGACGCGTCGAAACGCTCTCATGCACCAGCATGCCGGCCGGCTTATCCAACACCATCAATGCGTCATCAGCATACAAAATACTCGCCTCCGCATCCTGCACTTGCTCGGTTTCAAGCGGCTGACGCAGCACAACCACATCATGCATCTGAAGCCGCGACGAAGGCTTGGCCCGCCGAAAAGGCCGCAACTCGACATTTCCATGACGAATAATTCCATTGGCCAGCGTTCGCGACATCCTGGGAATCCGATTCGTCAGAAAATAATCAAGCCGCCATCCTTCAAAGTTCTGATCAACCAGAAAATGCCGCTCCCGCACATTATCGCTGATCCATTCTCCTTCGTTTTTATCCTCAGACATGGACTCTACCCTGCTGCTTACTTCCGATGCGCACCGAAAAACCTTGCCTGCGCACTTTTCTCAAAACAAACCCTACAAATCCACCGGCATTCCAGCCAGCCACATCGCCTCGACCTGCGTTTCACGAATCGAGCGCGCCGTTTCCGTAAAAGGATCTCGATCCAGCGCGATGATATCCGCTGCAAACCCTGGCCGAAGCTCGCCCAGAATATCCTCCCAGTGTGCCGCAAACGCCGCGCCACGCGTATACGCCGCCAAAATTTCCCGCCGCGTTAACGCCTGCTCGACCGAAAACTCACGTCCTCGGGCATCACGCCGCATAATCGCCGTCGCAATGCCATGCCAGGGATTCGGATCATCAATCGGATAATCGCTCCCACCAGCAAATGTCGTATACGGCGCCAGCCCACGCCAGGGAAACAGCCGTTCACACTGCTCAGCACGCAAAATTTCCTGCGCCCAGACCACATCATTTCGTAAATGCGACGGCTGAATACTCGCGATGACCTGCAACGACTCAAAACGCGCCCGATCTTCCGGACTTACCATCTGTGCATGTTCAAGCCTGGGCCGGAGCGACGTCCGCGCCTGCTTTTCCACCGACTGAAACGCATCCAAAACTTCGCGCGCAGCACCATCCCCGATCGCATGAATCGCCACCTGCCAGCCCGCCTCCATCAAATTTTTGGTCCGCTCAGCCAACACCTGCGGCGCATGAATTTGAACGCCACGGCTGCCATCGCGATACGGCTCCACAAGATGCGCGCCACGCGATCCCATCGCACCGTCCGCAAAAAACTTCACAGCCCGCATCGACAGCCAGCCCTGCGGATCGTGCAACGGCCCGCGCGCCAGTACTTCACCCAGCGCATCATCCATGCCATCGATCATCGCATACGTGCGGATCGGCAACGCATTTGCCGCCTGCATTTTCTGCAACATTGCCAGCCGCTCGACCGAAATCCAGGCCATATGCGCGCTGGCAATTCCAAATCGTTTTAGCATCCTGGCCGATTCTTCAAACACAGCCCGATCTTCCGCCTCACTCACAGCAGGCAAAATCGACTCGACCGGCAACATCGCCCGATCCACCAGCAGACCATTCAAATTCCCCGCCCCATCGCGCCCGACGCGGCCATCCTGCCCACAGACAAACTCCCGGCCGATACCCGCAAGCTGCAACGCTTTCGAATTCACCCAGATTGCATGCGCATCCACCCGCCGCAAACAAACCGGCGTATCCGGAAAACGACGATCAAGCTCGGCAAGCTGGAGAGTTTCATGCGGCTCCCAGAGATGGTCGTCCCAGTGAATACCAAAAATCCAGCCCGCTTCATGAGGTTTTGCTCTATCCAACGCCGCGTAAATTTCCGCCACCGACATCCCACGCAAATCCAACGTTTGCGCGCGAAGCCCGAGCCCCCACAAATGCACATGCGCATCTGCAAGCGCCGGAAACAAACACGCCCCTTCCGGCTCGATGACTTCATGCCTTCGCCCGGCCTGGCGCGCCTGATCGCCGATTGCCGCAATTCTGCCGTTTTCCACAAGCAGCGCATCCGTAACATGCACCGGATCTGCCGTCAGATAGATTTTAGGATGCAAAATTAACATGATTTTGCTCACGCTGGCTGTTTTCACAGACTATGGACAAAGAGAACGCAACGCCGACAAATCCCCGTGGCACTGTGCACAGGGCCGCGCATTGGCTTCAAGCCAGCGGCGGCACTCAAACCGAAATTCAGCCGGATGCGGATTGATTCCGACATGACACGTCACGCAATCCTGCTCTGTATGGCAACTTGCGCAGTCAGTAATATTTCGCCGCGCCATGATTCCATGATGATTCGCCTGCGCAGAATCCAACCAGCCCGGCGGATGAAATCCCATCTGCGCAAACCCCGCGCCATCCGGCGGCGAGTGCGTCGGGCGCGGCGAAAACTTCGCCTGCATGTGGCATTGCTGACAAAATGAATCGACCCGATGACAATCCGTACAGCCCGCCAGGTTTTGACGAGCATCAATACTATGAATGGTCACAAAATTCGGCGGATGCACCTGAAACGGCACCGCAAGCTGCTCGATATGACAACTTGCGCAGTCCTGTTCCGTATGACAGCTCGCGCATTCCTGCGACTGCACCCGCGAAACCTGACCATGCCGTGCAAGCCAGTCCACCGTATGATTTGCCGGCAGAAAACGCTTGTCGGAAACAATCGGATTGCCAGAAATTCCTTTGCCTTTTTCAGCCGATGTGTCCGTCGCAGCCGATTCCAGTGATCGGTAATCCTTCGAATAATCTTCGCCCGAAAAACTGCCGCCACCCGGCGATTTGGACGACGGATGACAACCCGTTGCCAACATTAGCATCATGAATGCGCAGAGCAATCCGGCCACGGGCCCTTTCAATTCTGGCAAACCACCGAAAACACTCATGGCCCGGTCTCCAGCTTAAAGGTCAGAAAAAGACTCGAATTCGACGGATAAAAACTGCCCATACTGATCTCACTGGCCAGACTCAGCAGCGCAACCGGCCCGAGCGGAATATCCGCGCCCAACACACCGGTCGCAGCATATCCCGGTTCATGACGATGATGCTCCGGCCAGGCGATCAGCAACAAAGCACGGCCCGAAAGATAAATTCTCTGCCAGCCCAGCGGCGCGCGCAGCCTGCTTTCGCCCAGAAACTGATCCCCGCCATAAGAATCGCCCGTGCTGAACTGATGACTGATTTGCGAATTCCACCGCAACAGACGTTGCCCCAGCCGCAAATCACTACGATGCGCAACCGCAACGCCTACCGCCTGAGAATCTCCCGGATTTCCCAACCACGCCCCACCTGCCGACGACGCTTCGCCGTGATACATCCGCGCCCAGCCGCGCAACTCAAACTCCGTCGCAATCGACTCGCTTCGCACCTGTCCGCTGGCAAAAACGCCCTGATACGGCTGCGCCCCGAACAGATTAAAAATACTCGCGCTATCAAAAATCGGCCGCCGATGCTCCACGCCCGCGCTCACAAAAGGCGATGTCCACAACGCAGAGTCCACCGGCAAACGCCACACCGCACTGGCTTTTGCTGTATCCACGCCACCCAGAATCGTGTGGTAGGACGCACTCGCGCTCAACCCGAGCGAACGCGTCGGCGACGCCGTCCACGCCGCTCCCAGGCGTTCATCACCTGTCACGGTTTTGTCCTGCGCGCCGCGATAAAAACGACGCCGATAGCCCACCGCCACATGCGCCAGATTTTCCACGCTGGCTCCCGCCTGCATACCCGTCATCCAATGCCACGGCGCTCCTTCCAGCTCACCATCTGCCTGCACCGGAAGCCCCTGCACATCCCAATTCTGCGGATCCCATCGCGTCAATCCGGATTCCACATCACGTCCCCCATGAATCTCCACAAACGACGCAAGCGCACCACTCGCCGGCGATTCCCAGCGCACCAAAATCCCGTCGAAATCCCGCACGCCCAGCACGCCCATCGCCCATTGCCGTCCCAGCCGTAGTTGCAACGACTCCACAGGCCGCCAATTCACATACGCCAGATCAAGCGTCGTCGCATTCCACCGATCCCCGAACATCGGATCATCGCGCAAACGCTGCTCCAGCCCAAAATCACTGAAATACCGCACCGAAAGCTGCGCACTGAGCCTGCCGCTCTGATCATTGCCCAGATCAAAGGCCGACAAATTCAACATCTGCGTCAAGGTACGCGGCGCCACAACCCTTCGATCTGAGCGATAAAACTGCGTAGCACGCCCGATCGTCTGCACCTGCAAACGATACGTCGTCGCCTCGGCAACCGAAGCAAACGCCACCATCGTCAGCACAAACATCACGCAAACGCTCGCCGAAACTCTCTTTTCCACCCACGATTTTTGTGCCGTCCGACTCTTCAAAAACGCCGACTCTTCAAAAACCACAACATTTTCATTGCACCCACAACCATCCGCCGCATCATGCCGCATCCCACAACTTGCTGCTATCGCCTTTTGCGCCCGACAGTTTCAAAAAGCTTACAACTCCACATCCTCCAAAACAGCAGCGCAAACAGCCCGACACCAGCGTTTTTCATGCAATAAGTTCATAACTATGAAATCTTTGCATAGCAAACAGCCCTCTGTATCACAGCCCCAGAAAGCAAAATCCCCTTGCAAATCAAAGACCTCACCCCAAAACACCTCAAAATCTTTGACTGGAACGATTCTTGCTTCATTCTACTGCTGAGAAAATTCCCCCTTCGTGGTCTTCACAACCAGAACTTTCATGCTACGACCGATACATACCATGCCCAAAAAATTCCGATCCTCGCAGACAGGGAACCTCCACACAGCACGAGGCTTCTCACTTCTCGAACTCATGATCGTCGTAGTCGTTCTGGGAGCGCTCGCAGCTCTTTCCGCCCCATCGATCATCAGAAGCATCGATCGCAACAATGCCCGCGGTGAAGCGCGCGCGATCGCCAACATCTTTCAAACCGCCAGCTCCCTGGCCCGCGCCAACGGTCAACCCGTTCTGGTTACGATCAACGACGCAGCCAGAACCATCAATCTTTTCCACACCGGAAACCCCGGCGTGGCAAGCTGCTCCATGGCCAGCGCCGGCAATCCTCACCAGGACGATCTCATCAAAAGCTACGTCATCGGCTCGCATTACGCGGATGCCGTCTTCTCTCATTCAGCCAGCAACGGCGATGTTCTCTGCTTTTCGCCCACCGGTCGGCTTCTGCGCGCAAACACCAATCGCCCCTATATCTCAACAACGCTGCCCGGCGGATGCGACGGAATGAACCTACTTTTATGGCTTCACCGTGATGGCGTTACCCTCTCCAATGAAAATCACTGTCTGCTATCCACGGATGGTGGCAAAGCCGCGCAAAAAGACAAACGCGATATGAGCAACTTTTTCATGATCCACATCCCCTATGCCGGTAACCCCGAGGTGTTCCAGTGATCCGCACTCAATCCTCACGCAAAAACGCTCTGCGCCGGTCAGACTTCAAAAACCGGCGGGGTTTTACGCTTATCGAACTCATGATCGGCATGGTCGTTCTCATGATCGGTCTTATGGCAACGATGGCCATGCAAACCAACGCACTGGCCGGCTACTCCGCCACGCGTGACGGCACCGCAGCAGCCAATATGGGCCGCACCCTCGAGCAGATCTTCAAGGCTGAATCCCAGTCTTGGAACGGCATTCAGCCTCCTGCCAACCCTTCTTTTTTTGCTGACTTTCCAGAAGTGGGCTCCGAAGCCATTCTCGGTAATCAATCCCTGCTCAGCACTCTCCATACAAACGACTGGGGAAACTGGCTCGCGCTCACGCCCCAGCCAACCGACAACAACTTTGGTACGACCGGGAACCGACGCTTTTGCTCGTATATCTTCGGAGGCCTGCGCACGCCTCCGCTCGATGGGGACGGCAATCCTGTCGTCAACAGCTCCATGCTCATCGCTCATATCGCGATTGTGTACCCGGCAGCCCGCGGCACTTTCCCGGACAACAACTGTCCTGCCGGCAACACACTTGCGCTGAACCCGGCCAATCCGACCAGCAATACACAGCTCGAACTTCAGGGACTTCGCGCCTCCTTTTTTGCGACCCAGCTTTATCCAAGAGGGCTCTAAACCATGCCAGGTCTTCACGCTTTTTCTGGCCAACGTGGCGCTCGCCGCAAACGCCAAAAACTCATCTTCAGCCGCAAAAATCCACAGGGATTTACGCTTATCGAACTGATGGTTGCGATGGCGCTGCTCGGAATCCTGACTTCGATGATCTATGGCCTCTTTCACACCACGTCCCAGACGCTCATGGAGGTGGAAAGCCTGGCAGAAACCCACAGCATCGCACGCTTCGCGCTCGAGCACGTCCAAAGCGATCTGCAAGCTGCCGGCTCACAATCCTCGCCATCTTCCGGCCACGACCCCTGGGTGCTGAACGGCTCCAGATTTGTCTCCGGTCTTGTTCCCTACTCCGGCTGGCAAGGATCGTCACCACTTCCTGACGATGTTTCGACGCCGACCAGTGCATTGAGCCAACTCGCGGACGCAAATAGCAAATCCCGCTTCGATGGAATCATCGTCGTCGGCGCCTACGACATTCCCCAGAATGTCATGATCCAGCGTGTCCAGAGCGGCGAGAACGGCAGCGCAGTCATTGCACCACATGTGCGAGGGATCACACGACTCATACAAACCGATCCCTTCAATACCTCGGCCACCGTCCCCGCCAGTATAGAGACTCAACTCAACAATGGCCCTCTGCTGGATACGATGTCCTCTCGCCTGCTGCGCATTACCGATCGCCAGGGATTTTTACAATTCACCACGCTCGAAGGAGCAGCGACCACGGCCGTCAGCGAGCCTGACATGGCAGATTCCACGGTCCAACTCGCACTCGGAAAAGTCCTGGCTGCTTCCATTGACTCTTCATACGGTGGCGTGGACGAAGCCAATGAAGACGACGTCGAATACGAAGCTGCCTTTCTGGATGCGTACTGGTATCACGTCATCACAGATCCCTTTGATTCCACGAACTTCCAGCTCGTGCGCGATCGACTCGACCTGACCGACAACAGTTTCATCCCTCCCGCGGGCGCAGCCATTCCCAACATTACCCCGGCCAATCTGGTGGTCCCCGGCGAACGAATTGTCATCGCCAATCGTGTGGTGGACTTTCGAGTCTGGTTTGACTGCGGAGATATCAACGGCAATCTCACCAATGTGACATGGCATGAAGCCTGGGAAATTCCGCCCAACACCTGCCTGAACAACTCACCGCAACTGGCGCGACTCGCCCACACGCGCCTGTCAATTCGCACCGAAAACGAACGCTCCAACCGTCCGCATCTCACCCTGAATGCCGCCTGGCCCGGTTTTGAAACGCCAGATACCCGCATGCAAACCTACGACATCGCCCCCAGCGTCGTTGGCGCGGCCAGCGTCGTAACCGTCCAGGGCACGGTCGAACTTACCAACTTTGCGCAACGTAACCTTCGATAAATCTATCGGTTCATTCCGTCAGGCAGAACGATGAAATCTTTTCCTCATAATATCCTGCTTTTCCTCAAAGCCTGCATGACCCGAACAGGTTGGAGACGGGCAACGGCTCGACCACCTCGCGGCGCAGCCCTGGTAACCGCCATGTTGGTCACGCTTGTACTCTCAGGCCTGGCTCTGATTGTGCTGCACTCCGTCAACGACAACGCATGGAAAACAGCCAGCTTCCGCTCACGCCAGCAGGCCAGCCAGGTCTCTGACTCCGTGGTCAACCTGGCGGTTTACCGCGTCGGAGAAGCAGGAAACACCTATGTGGAAGCGATCAACAACACGCTCAAAGAAGAAATGGCCGGCAACAGCCTCGACGGAAGCACCGGAGGCGCCATCAATAAAGAAGCTCTGCTCCGCCGCGGCGGCTACCGCATCTTCTCTCGTTTGCCCGACCTGACGACCAGAGAACTCAGCATCAGTCATCTGCTGACCGGCAAAGCAAGAGTCTCCAGCGATCCGGAACCCCTGGGCATCTTCGACGACGACCAGACGTTCGGCTCCTTTGCCCTGGAAGCAGAAAACAACCCACTTGTCGTCGATTATCGCTTCATCATCCGCGACATGCTCGATGGCCCACGCGCTCCCGGTTACGATGGAGCCTACTGCTTCAAAAAGCTCACCATCGCCTCCAGCGGCCAGGTCGCTCCCAAAGCCAACGGCGAAGAATGGTCCAACAGAACATTCCGCGCCACCAACCGAAACATCGCAGAAACCATGGTTGGCCCCGTCCCCTGTGGGAACGACTCATGAAAGCACGCCACCAACCTGCTTTTCATGAATTTTTACTGACTACTTCGCTTTTTTTAAATCAATTCATGACCCACCCCATGCTTCGCGAGGTCCGCAATGAGTCGGCATAAAACCAATTTTTCTCCCAACTCGCTCCGTGCTGCGACCACTGCCGGCCTGTTTCTCTTAACAAGTGCATTTGCCGGCCAGGCAAACGCTCAGGTTCTCGACCCGGTTGAATTCGGCGTAGCCCAACTGCCTTACGTCATGATCCTGATGGATACTTCGGCCAGTATGGAATGGACCGATAAGGGCGATGAAGAATATCCCATGCGCTTTCCCGAGGGACATCCAAATTACCAGGACTACCCCCTCAACAAATGGGTGCACGGCTCACGTCTGAACCTGAATTCAAGCGATCCGGTAGAAACAGTCGGCCCCTGCTATGTCTGGAATCCAAGATGCGAGATGTATGAACGTCCCACCTGGTGCGCAGACGATTCTACCTGCGACGTCATGAATTCCAATGCATACAACTCCAACGGCATGCTCGATAAAATCGACCAGATGCGCTCCAACAGCGATATGCGTCTGAGCACCGATAACCTGCCGCGCCACGTCATGATCAAAGAGATCCTGGCCGGCGACATGGTTCTCAAAGACTCCACACTCGATAGCGCCAACGAAGGACGCCCGGGCTGCTGGTTCGTCCCACGTTTCCGCGATGCACTGCTGGAAGAACAGGTCTGCAAGGGCTACCCGCTGTTCAGCGATCTGCTCGATTCCGATGACCCGCGCCCACACATCCAGGAAGTCTACGACTACCGCCTGAAAAACGGCCTGCTCGAGCGCATGGCCAACTTCGTACTCGTCGGCGTCACCATGTTTGACGGCTACCAGTACGACGGCAACTTGTGGGGCATGAATGATATCCTGGCCGGCGATTCGCCCCTCAAAACCAAAACGCCCCCCGGCTACGCCCCGGTCTGGCCCGCCAACCAAACCGAAGACCTGTACCAGAACAATACGAACCATCCCAACGCCGCAGACTACAATTACAACCTTGGAATTTACCGCGTTTACGGCCCAACCAGACTCGACCTTACCCTGCAACAGGCCAAATCACTGGCCAACTATGCCCAGCAGGTCATTGCCGATGCCGGCTACATCAGCACACGCGGCATTACTGACCACCAGACCCCTCCCGGAAGCGATAACGAATCCTACCTCCAGCATTTCCTGCACGGAAAACAACCCATCGCAGGCGCAACGCCACTGGCCGCCGCGGTCCACGACATTCATCAGTATTTCCGCAAAGGTCAGCACTTCGAAGATCCGAGTACCGATTGGCAACGAGATCGCCGGCGCCACAACCCCGGCCAGGTGGTCAACCCCTTTCTGGACGATGACTATAAAACCTGCCGTCCCAAACACCTCATCGTCCTCACCGACGGCTTCCCCGAACCCGAAGCTCCCGGCGGCGCCGGCAACGGCCTGGGCAGCGCAAACCTCAATTCCGCGTTTGGCTACAACCCCGGCCAGTATCCGTATCCGATCACCGAAGACGTCATCAAAAACTTCGTCACCGACTCCGACGTCATCGGCGAGAACGTCGATCTCAGCCTGCCCAAGTACGCCAAAATCGCGCCGCGCGTTCACATCATCGGCGTCAACGTAGCCGAGGTCGCGCGAGACGAGCACGGCAACATCATCGACAACTTCGACGGCATCGAAAACCGCAACGAAGTCCTCACCAAAATGGCTGCCATGGCCAGAAGCGGCAATACATGCGCGCAATACTACCTGCCTCCCAGCATGCTTCCGAGCAGCATGAAATCCGGCTTGCCCGAGCTCGATGAGCACGGCAACCCGCAAGACGTCTTTGGAACCTGCGACCCCGACGAAGACGGCGCCGTCTGCCTGCTGCCCCAGGCCAACCTGCCCTTGCCGGCCGGCGCAGAACCCTTCACCGGCTATCTCTACTATCCCGACGGCCCCGACAGCCAGCCCTTCTCCTGCGAACACCCCGCGCTGGTCTTTAGCAAGAACGACAAAACCGCCATCCGCAACGCCTTCCAGGCTGTTTTCAACGAAATCATCGCAACCGCAGGCCTGTCCGCCCGCACCCGCCCTTCCATGACGACCTACCTGGATGTTCCCAACAACATCCAGGGACAGTACCGCATGTACGCCGGCGTCCAGATGGAAGGCAGCAGCCCCTACTGGAAAGGCATCCTCAACCAGGAATCCCTGCAATGCGGCATCGAAGGCCAGCTCGAAACCCCGGCCAATGAACACGGAGTGCTGCTCCCGGCTCGCGGCCTGCACAACGAAATCAGCCAGCTGCGCCTTCCCCAGGGCACTGCCTATTCCTCCAATCCTGCCACTGCCGAAGATGCCACCGGCGACCGTCGCCGCGTCTTCACCATGGTCCCCAACGCCTCCTGGTACGATTACGATACCAATCGCGGCAAACTCATCCACAGCTCCACCGCAGATCGAGCCGTCAAAATCAATGGCGATGAATTCCTAAATTCCTATATCTCTATTTCCGGCAGCGGCACCCAGAACGCCGCCGCCCTGGGAACACGCGTGCCCTTTGAACACAAAACGCTCCGCGAAGCCTACCTCACGGCTTCCCAGAGCCCCTTCACCGCCACAGAACTCGACAAGTTTTACAACTACTTCAAGATTCCGCCCTCCACCGAGCCGGCAGTCTCCGAAGCACGTTTCAAAGAAATGGTCGATATGACGCGTGGACGCAGCAAAGAAAAATTCGACCGCGTCCTGGGCGGCATCTTCCAATCCAACCCGGTCACCGTGGGACCGCCCGATCTCGATATCCCCATCGATAGCTACCGCGCCTTCCGCGCCCGCTTCGAAGATCGCCCGACCATGCTCTACGTCGGCACGCTCGATGGCCAGCTCCACGCCATCTACACCGGACAGCCCAACGTCCGTCACCGCGACTGGACCACGCCCGACAACGCCGGCAATGCATCCGAAAAAGACTTTGACGGAGACTTCCAGCAGCGCGAAGCCTGGGCATACATTCCCCACATGCTGCACGGCGACATCTACCACAACATCGACGGCCAGGCCCGACTCCTCGACGGCTCCCCGGTCGTTTCCGACGTCCGCCTGTGCAACGCACTTGCCGCACACAACTCCAACCCCCACGCCTGCCCCGGCCACGGCGAAGAGGGCATTCCTGCCGCCGAACAATGGCGCACAGTCCTTGTCCAAGGTCTGGGTGACGCCGGACGCGGCTACTTCGCACTCGATGTCACCAGAACCGGCGACCAGGACAACGCCCCCGATCCCATCCCCCTCTGGGAGTTCAACGACAAATGGGAAGTCGGACAACTTCAGGAGCTCGGCAAAAGCCTGGTCGGCCCCAAATCCGGCGATGTTTCCTGCACCACTTCCGGCGGCCCCGGCGCAAGCGTCAAAGAATGGCACCTCCCCTACCTGGGAACCAGCGTCGGAGAAGCCGCCATCGGCACGGTCGCCATCGACAACACTCGCCGCGCCGTCGCTATTTTCTCCGGCGGCGAAGCCCCCGCCTCACCGCTTCCCGGCGACACCCACGGTAACTGCCTGGGAGCCAATCGCATCGGTCGCGCCATCTATGTCGTAGATCTGCAAAGCGGCAAAATCCTGCGCCGCTTTGTCGATTACCTCGACACTGACACCACCTCCAGCTTCTCGGCCTTTGACGCAAGCATCGTCGGCACACCGGCCCTGTTCGACGGACTGCCCGGCAGCCTGGTCACCCGCGGATTCGTCGGCGATTCCACAGGACGCCTCTTCCGCATCGACCTCTCCGGCGGAGATCCCGAAGAATGGAAAGTCAGCAAATTCTTCGATCCGGCCGATTACATCGACGACAGCTCCGTCATCGACATCACACCGTACGACAGAGACAACAGCAACGGCGCCTACGGCCCCGCCGCATTCCGCCCCGCGCTGGCCATGAACACCAACCGCCAACTCGTCGTTATTTATGGACTCGGCGAGCGAAATGACACCGAGAATCACGGCCAGACGCAGTTTGTGATCGCGCTCAAAGAAGACATCTCCGAATCAGCCGCCGGCAGCGGCGTCTACAAAGTGACGGCAGAACCCATCTGGGTTGAAAAATTCGCGGAGTTCGAAAAACTCACCGGAGAACCCGTCATCTTCAACAACGGTGTCTATTTCACAACCTACTACAAAGAAGACGGCGACGATGCCTGCGCCCCGGGAACTGCCCGCATCTACGGCCTGAGTTTCGAAGCCGAAGACGAAAACAGCACCACCAGCCTCGGACTCTGGCCCACCCCGGCCCCGGGCGATCCAAACGTCGACAGCGGCGCCATCATCTATGGCCCCGCCACCGACAACATGTCCAAATGGATGGGTCCCTCCGAACCCACCCTGATCCGGGGCGTCGCCATTACCATGGGCGCTGCCTGCGCCGAGTCGTTTGACGAAGACGGACTCAACGATGACTCCTTCTCCGAAGCCAACACCCGCCGCCCGCAGCTCGTCGCACAGACCGGCTCCGCCACAGGCAACGCCGCAGCCACCAGCGGCAGCGGCAGCGGCTCGTCCTCCAACGTGATCTCCGACACGATCAACACCATCGTCATGGATCTTCCCCGACCCACCTCCCAGAGCATTCCCTTAAGCTGGACGGTAATCACAAACTGATGAAGCATCCCAACGCCACACACCCCACCTCCGCCCCGTGCGTGCCCCCAAGGCACGCACGACAGGCGGCGCCCGCAAGGCACGCACGACAGGCGGCGCCCGTCCGCGCCGCAACACTTTTGCTCGCCCTCCTGTGCGCCCTTTTTCTGACGTCCGGCTGCAAGAAATCGCAACCCGACCAGGCCGCGCCCGCCGCCAAAACCGAAGCCAAAAAAGCCACAACACCCACCAAAGCCGAGCTCGACCAACTCGCCAGAGAACGCGAAGCCTTTGGCCTGCCGCTGCCTCCCGACGCCATCCACATCAACCGCACCGGCGCCTACGTCCGCGCCAACTCCTTCATGAAACTCGCCGAACTCGAGGCCTTCTACAAAGCGCGCCTGGTCGACTACGAATTTCTCTACCCGCAATCCGCCATACCCGACGCCCACAGACTGCGCGAACTCCACATCATCGGCCTGCGCTCCTTCATGCCCTCCATCACAATCCGCCACACCGGCGGAAAACACGGCAGCGCCGAACTCGATTTTCGCCCCGCGCAGCCCCCGCCCGCGAAATTCATCGCCCCCGAACCCCCGGCCGCACCCTCCTCCCAGACGCCCACACCCGGCATCGCCAGCGAACAACGACGCCGCGAAAAAGGCATGCCCGTCCTCGACCGCACCCCCACCGGAGAACTCCTGGCCCCCGGCGCCCGCTGGGGCGAACCCTACACGCCCCCCGAAGGCTCCCCCCTCCACACCAAACGAAACCGCGCGAACTTCGGACGCCCCTACGGTCAGTGGAAAACACCCTGAACCACCGCCCACAGACAAGCCGCCCGCTTTACATCGAAGCGGCTTTCTATCTATACTCGCGGCGTCTGCTTCTATTTTCTCCTACCTGCAGTGATTCAATGTCTATGAACAATATAACCCAACCCTGGTGGATTTTTCTGGTTCTGCTGGCGCTCCTCACGTTCACGCGCACAGCCCAGGCTCAGGAAACCTACGACGTCGCCGTCCTCAACATGGAAGGCGCACAACTGGACGCCGCCGCCCTGGCTACACTCACCTCCGTCTTGCGTGACGAAGCCGCCCAGAACAAACGCTTCAACATCACCCAGACGCCGCCCGTCAGCATCTCCGAAGTCGTCGTCGTACTCGGCTGCGACCCCAACGAAATGCACTGCCTGCAACAGGTCGCCGAAAACCTCGACACACGCCTGCTCATCTACGGCACAGCCACAAAAAACAACGACATCCATCACCTCACCGTCGAAATCTTCGATGCCCGAAGCGCGCGAATCCTCCACACCTTTGCCCGCGACTTCGATAGCAACCAGAACCTGGCCATCTCCTTTCGCAGCGAAATGACCTCCTTTTTCGCCGCCCCCCGATCCCTTCCCACCACCCGCCTCGAAATCTCCTCCAACCTGGCCGGCGCCGATGTCCGTATCGACGATGTCGTCGTCGGCACCACACCCTTCGAGCGCCTCGGACTTCCCCAGGGAACCTACCAGGTCGAACTCTCCGCACCCGGTTTCGAACCCTGGACCAACACCATCACCCTGACCGACAGCGGCGAAGTCATCCTCAAAGCCCAGCTCACCGCCCTGGAAGGCTACATCCCACAGGCGTCACTGAACCATCAGGACGAAGTCGGCCCCGCCACCAACTGGGCCGCATGGAGCGCCATCAGCGTCGGCGCCGTCGCCCTGGGCGCAAGCGGCGTACTCGCCTGGATGATGAACGATACCGAGCAACAAATCTCCGACGGACTCGCCAATAACCTCACCCAGCGCGAACATCAGGAACTCCTCGACAAAGGCGAAAGCTACCAGTTCTCCCACCGCCTGCTGCTTGGCGTTGGCGCTGTCGGCGTCACCTCCGGCCTGGTCTGGCTCCTTGTCGACGGACTTTCCAACAACGACGACGAAGCCGCGCTCAGCCACAGCCCCCTCCAGTTCGGCATCTCCCCCACCAGCGTTTCCGCCTCCTGGAGCTGGTAAAAGCCCGCCTCTCTCACCACGGCGCCACTTGTGCCCCCGGGCGCCGTGCGTAGCTTTTCGCCCATGACAGATAGATTTTCCAACGCCCCCCGGCGAGCCCCTGCCCCGCGAGGAATTTTGTCCATGGCGTTCATCCTGGTCGTTGATGACTCCCCCGAACTCCGCCAAGTTTACCAACAACAACTCGAAGACGTCGGCCACCGCGTCGCCACAGCCCCCGATGGCCACACCGCCCTCGACACAGCACTCCAGCTCCAACCTGACCTCATCCTGATCGATCTGGAAATGCCGCAATTCAACGGCATCCAGACGCTCACCGCCCTCAAAACCGATCCCGGCTACCACGCCATCCGCCACATCCCCGTCGTCTTGCTGAGCTGCCACACGCTGCCCCACCAGATCCAGCAAGCCTTCCAGGCCGGATGCGAAGCCTACATCGTCAAACCCATCGATCCCCGCGACATCATCGAAGAACTCTCCCTGCTCTTCCATTCCGACGAATTTGGAGCACTATCTCCATAATCCCCCGATCTCCAGATCCCCGCGTATTTACACAGCCTGAAGCCTGTTTGAAAATGAAACTCCCTTCTAGCTGCAACCTACGATGCCGTGGCAGCTCCAACTCTCTTCTAGCCGCAACCTACGATGCCGTGGCAGCTCCAACTCCCTTTTAGCAGCAATCTACGGTGTCCTCCCATCTGCGACACCCTCCTGCCGGCGGCAAAAGGCCTCCTGCAACTGGCGGAACCCTCCTGCCGGCGGCAAAAGGCCTCCTGC
>JBEBUW010000042.1:0-33428 GCA_040393065.1 Lujinxingia vulgaris
ACTTGCTATATTTGTTATCGGAAGATCGGGGCGTTTTGTTGCCTGTTATTTTTAAAAAAATGAATAAAAAAGATGGGGTGATGGATGAGGCAGAGCCCCCGGGGGGGCTGTGGGTTGGGGGGGACACGTGTCGGGTAGAGACGTTGAGTGGTTTGCGGCGTGGTGGTGATCGGAAAATTGGGTGGTGTGCAATGATCCCTGGGGCAGAGCCCCAGGGCTGGCACGGCGTCAACGCGCTCCGCGGGGGCCAGAGGCCCCGCTGCGCGGGTGGTTATGTGTTGTGGGTAACGAGATCAGGTGGGTTGGAGCGTCGGGTTAGTATGCAAGCAACGTGAAAAAATGGGTTGGTGCGTTTTTTTGAGTTGCGGACAACGCTAACAGGTGGGCCTGGCGCATTTTTTGGGGTTGTGGACAACTCGAACAAGTGAGTCGGGGGCGTTTTTTTGAGTTGTGGACAACTCGAAGAGGTGGGTTGGTGCACTTTTTTGAGTTGTGGACAGCCCGGAAAGATGGGTGAAAGCATCTTCGCGGTTTGAATGAGTGTGCGAAGGTGCTTTGCGGTGGGTCATGCGTGGGTGGGCTGGGGAGCGGGCGCGCTGGTGGCTTCTTGCTCGGTTGCCTGCTCGGTTTCGGGGAATTCTTCACCGGACTCGGGATCGATTTCGGGAGCTACCGTGTCGGAGCTTTTGCGAATGGTGCGGTAGTACTCGCTGATTTTGTCGTTCTGGATTGCGAACGGGCTGAGGAGGAGGGTGCGCATTTTGAGGTCGGCTTCGGTTGGTTCCGGGAATTTGCCGAGGACACGCAGGATGCAGGCGATCATCTGGGCCTGGAGGTGCTTGCGCTCCTCCTCGAGCTGGGTGCGGGTGGGCAGTTGGGGGCGGCTGGCGTCGATGGTCATTTCACGGAAAAAAGCGTCGGCGTCGTGCTTGAGCAGTTCAAAGTGGGTGACCAGTTCCAGTGTCTGGACGTCGGCCAGGTGGTTGGCTTCGATGTCGTGGATGATTTCCTTTAAGAGGGCTTCTTCTTCGACGCGATCGACGTTGGTGACCGAGGCGACCGGCAGTGCCAGGGGACCGTTCAACAGGCGGTGGGCGGCCCGGCCCTGTGGGGAGTCATCGCCGTAGAGCACGGGTGTGTCCACGACGCGGCCGTGGAAGCGCGAGTAGGTGACGTCCACCTTGCGGTCGGCCAGCTGGAGCTCGGGGTTGGTGGGTTTGCCGGTGTTGGCGATCACGGCCTTGCGCAGGCTGATGTGGGCGGAAACCTGCGGCATGAAGTTGCGTAGGGCGTCGGCCGACGGCTCGGCCCCCAGACCGGCCTTTTCGTGGGCTTCCAGGGCGTTGCGTGCTGCCCAGAGCATACGCGAGGCGCTGAACTGGTTGAGCTTTACAAATTCTGTCTGTGGAACGGGTCGATGCTGCATATCGTGCTCCTGATGCCTGGGAAAACGTCCGGGGTTGGTGGGCGTTTTCGGTTGCAATGGATGGCGCAAATTGCGCCGACAATCAGCAGTGTTGCCCCCTACGACATGATGAATAGCAACGAGATCAGGCTAACTACAGAATGGAGCGTTTGTAAAGATGTTGGGCGGCGTGCGAGGGAGGGCACGCGTCAGGGGCGGGAGCGGCGGATTCTGAGGGCGATGGCCAGGCCGGCGGCCCAGAGGAGTGGGTTGGAGGCCGGGGTCGGGCCGGCGAGCAGGGAGCAGGAGGCGGTGGTGTCCTCGTCGCGGGCGGGAATGTGGATGTGGAGGGGGGCTGAGGTGGTGCCCTCGCGGCCCCAGGCGTCGATCCAGGTCATGGTGATGTCGAAATCATAGGCGATTTGCGCGTTTTCGGAGGTTTCGCGCCAGTAGAGCGTGATGGTTTCGTCCTTCAGGATTTCGAAGAGGGTGGTTTCGTGCCAGTTGGTCCAGTCGGGTGGTCTGCCGCGGACGACGTCCATGCGCAAGCCCTGGTTGACGCCTTGTTGGTTGGAAACGTTGATTCCGATCGATGGTTCGGGGGATCCACAGGAATTTGTTGAAGCACGGTCGACAGGTTCATCGGGAACATAGACAGAGACTGTCAGGGTGGGTGGTTCTGGTGAGTCGTGCTCGGGTGGTTCACCTTCGCCGGTGAGCTGGAATTCGCGGTAGTGGTCCACGACCAGGGTGCAAGCGTCGGCTTTGGGGAGTCCGGTGGCGGAAAATGTGGCAAGCGTCAGGAGGAAGACGCCGAGGTTTGTTACGGGTTGTTGGAACACTATACCTGTCATTTTGGCCTCTTCATTGTGAGAGCTTTCGCTCGTTCGGAATCTGTTGTTTTAGCCGAAAGCGAAGTTCACGCCAATGAGTATTGCAAAGTTTTGAGGACCAACTCGCCTGCATAAAACTGAGATTGACAGTTGTTGTTTGCCATATCATCGTGTGCGACGTGTTGGTGCTCTTTTCGTACTAATTTGAATAGCGAAAAGACTGAAAAGGGAATCCGGTTAGAATCCGGAACTGCCCCGCAGCGGTAAATGAGAACGAACTCTGCCATGTAAGCACTGGTTATTTCGACGGGAATTTTATCGAAAGCGCCGGGAAGCGGTAGATAGTAGGTTGCAGGATTTCAGCGCTCTTAAGAATACGCCTGCATGCTCATAAGTCCGAAGACCTGCCAATTACCGGCGCATGGATATGAAAATCTGCGCACGATCGACTTTACAACCTCGCGGGAGGTGAGAGTCGGCTTGAAGAATTCTTTACTGCTAAGAGTTCTTGCGCAGTGGTGTGCTCTTGCCGACTTTTCCTTTCCGCAGGTTTGACCTGTATCGGAGGTAAAAATGTTGAGCAAGAAAGCTGCTGTTGAATCATCCAAACCCTTACAGAGGGGGGAGTCCACGGATCACGAGATACGTATCGAAGCCGGCGTGGTAACGGAAGCGCGTCTGATCGAGATGGTTTTCCCAGAGCAAACCAATCACTATGGAACGCTTTTTGGCGGCCAGGCGCTGGCCTTAATGGATAAGGCGGCATTCATCGTTGCCTCACGTTATGCACGCCGCGCAGTGGTAACTGCCAGCAGCGAACGTTGTGATTTTCATGTGCCCGTGCGTCAGGGCCAGCTGGTCGAGCTGACTGCACGAGTTGTGGCTACCGGCAGAACTTCCATGACGATTGAAGTTGATCTGTATGCTGAGGAACTTTTGAGCGGAGATCGTCAACTGGGTACACGCGGCAAGTTTGTGCTCGTTGCACTGGATGCTCATGGCCGGCCTACGCCTGTGCCAGTTTTGCATGCAAAGGATAATTCAGAGGGCGATCCACAACAGCTGGGGAAGTAAACACCGAGGTGGTTATGAACTATGTAGAAGAGGGTGTTACCAGCAAAAGCAAAAAACTACTTGATGAGTTAGACAGATATGTGATCGCGGATCCCTGGCCATTTGTAGTTAATCTTGCGCAATCCAATGGTATGTATCTGGCTACCATAGACGGCAGAAGTATTTTTGACTGGGCCGGTTATTACGGCGCAAAGTTAATTGCACATAATCATCCCCGACTGTACGAAGCCGGCTATGTTGAGCGTTTGATTGTCGCTGCTAATAATAAGGTTTCAAATCCAGACTTTCTTACTCCAGAATGTGTTGCTTATTATCGAGAATTGTATGCGCTGGCACCGAAATCTATGCGGGGTGAGGGGCTAGAGGTTTATGCTGTAAATTCAGGGGCAGAGGCAGTTGAGAACATGATGAAGTATTTTATAAACTTGCATCATCACCGCCTTCTTGCCACAGGAAAGATCACCAATGTTCGGCGATTTGTATACTTTGATCAGGCCTTCCACGGACGTACTGTCTTTGCATTGAACATCACAAATGTTTCTCATGATCCCTTGATGACCAAGGATTTTCAGGGGTTGGTTGCAGGTAATATCCAGGTTCCGTTTCCTGCTGTTGATAACTCACGGTCTAATGCGGAGCAACAAAAGCAGGTCTCCGATGCTCTGGCAATAATTGAGAATGTATTCCGTCAGCATGGGGATGAGATTGTAGGGTTGATCGCGGAACCGCTGCAAGGAGCAGGGGGCCATCGTATTGCACCACCCGACTTTTTTCCACGTTTAATGGAACTCTGTTATCGTTATCAGGTTCAAATCGGTTTTGATGAAGTGCAGACGGCGGGCGGAACAACGGGAACGTTTTTCGCGATCGATGCTTTTGATTTGCCCGGCCCACCAGGTGCAGTGGCTACAGGTAAGAAGCTTGGAAATGGTGTTGTTTATATGCAGAAATCCATGAAGGATCGCGGCATTTTAGACTCCACCTGGGGTGGAACCCTTTCGGATATGGTTCGGTTTGTACAGGAGATGTCAATTGTTCGCTCCGAAAAACTGATTGAGCAGATTCCAGCTAAAGCTGAGTCCCTGGTGCAAACATTGGAGGCTTTAGCTAATAAATATCCTGAAATCATTTACAATGTACGTGGCTATGGGATTTATCAAGGGTTTTCCTTAAAGGATAATATTTCTAAGGAACAATTTATTGCCGAGGCGTTAGAAAAAGAGAATCTTCTATTATTAGGTGCGGGTGCCAACAGCATACGGCTTCGGCCACATCTTCATGTTAATTTGACGGATATCGTTGAACTTGGATACAGGTTGGATCGCCTATGTGAAGGGCTATCAGAAAGGAGTTGAAGTGGGGATTTTTGATAAGAGAATAAATTACAAGCCTTTTGAGTATCCTGAAGTTCTTGCATATGTTGATGCAATTAATCATGCATACTGGTTGCATAGTGAATTTAGCTATATTTCGGATGTTCAAGACTTTAAGGTTTGTTTGAGTGATCTGGAACGCGTTGTTTGTAAGAGAACATTGCTGGCGATTTCCCAGATAGAAGTAGATGTGAAGACATTCTGGGGAGATCTGTACAAATATATTCCTAAGCCGGAGTTCAACGACGTCGGGTCTACTTTTGCAGAGTCCGAGGTAAGACATTCGAGAACTTATGCGCATTTGATAGATCTGCTGGGGCTGAATCATGAATACAATTTATTGATGGAAGTGCCCTGCATGAAAAACCGTATTGATTATCTCAAGAAGAATTTGGTTGTGAAAGGCAATCCGGAAAGTTTCATCACTGCTCTGGTACTTTTTACGTTGCTGATTGAAAATGTTTCATTGTTCAGTCAGTTTGCTATTATCCGGTCATTTAATCATAAGAAAAACCTTTTGGTGGGCATTGATAATGCAATTCAGGCTACCGCAAAGGAAGAAGTAATTCATGGTATGTTTGGGGCCTATGTTGTCAAGCTTTTTCGGGAAGAGTACTCCGAGTTTTTTACAGAAGAACTGGCCAAAAGAATTGTTGATGAGTGCTTGATTGCTTATGAAGCAGAATGCCAGGTTCTTGACTGGATATTCGAGGAAGGAGAGTTGGATTTTATTTCTATAAATGCAATAAAGGAGTTTATAAAGTATCGGTTAAATGAGTCTCTTGAAATGATTGGTTTTGCCAAGATTTTTGAGGTGAATACTGGTGTGTTAGCCTCTCTTGAGTGGTTTCTGGATGAAGTTATGCTGACAACTCAGCATGATTTTTTTTATAAGCGCCCTACATCGTATACGAAGCGTGTGCAGGCGATTTCCAGTAGTGATATTTTTTAATCCGATAAATACAAGGGTGGCTTTTATGCAATATAAGTGGGTAACTCCAGAATCGCAAATGTTTTTAGAACGAGATTACCTTCTGCCCGGGCAAACGATCGATGGGCGAGTGAATGAAATTGCAGATGTCGCCATGAAGATTCATATTGAACTGGGAGCAGACGTTGCTTTAAGTAAAACGCGTCGAGATAAGCTTGTCGCTTATATGAAGGAAGGCTATTACTCCTTTTCTACCCCTATCTGGGTAAGTTTTGGCACAGGAAGAGGGGCAGGGATATCTTGTTTTGGCAGTTATATCGATGACACAATGGAGGGAATTCTATTTGCGGCTTCTGAAATAGGAATGATGTCTAAATATGGCGGAGGGACAAGTGGTACGTTTTCTACTCTTCGCGGTCGCGGTTCAGAGGTTCGTAATAATGGTGTTAGCTCTGGCCCTCTGGGATTTGCTCCATTGTTTGAAGTAATCACGAATGTTGTTTCACAGGGGAAAACCAGGCGTGGTAGTTTTGCGGGTTATTTATCTGTGGAACATCCTGATATCATGGAATGGCTTGATATTCGTTCGGATGGTAACCCGATTCAACAGATCTCTTTTGGCGTCACGATTCCAAAAGGATGGATGCAAAGTATGATCGACGGCGACATTCAAAAGAGAGAAATACAGGCTAAAATAATAAAGGCCCGATTTGAAACTGGTATGCCTTTTATTATGTTTGAGGATAATGTATCTAAAGGCTCGGTTGATGTTTATCGGGAGGCGAGGATTCTAGCATCGAATTTATGTTCAGAAATTACATTGCCTTCTACAGAAGATGAATCCTTTGTCTGCTGTTTATCAAGCATGAATTTGTTACATTATGATGATTGGAAAGATACGGATGCGGTCGAGATTCTAGTCTGGTTACTTGATGCGGTTATGGAGGATTTTATCAAGGTAACCAAAGAGAATATATTTATGAGGCGGGCAAATTTATTTGCAAGACGACATCGGGCACTGGGTGTGGGAGCTTTTGGTTGGCATTCATATTTGATGAAGAATATGATTCCTTTTGAATCGATGAAAGCAAAAAATCTTAGTGCAGAGATCTTCAAGACAATAAATCATAAAGCACACGCAATGTCAGAAAAACTCGCAGATGATCTGGGCGTTCCAGAGGTTCTTAAAGGCAAAAGCCGCCGTCATACAACTATGACTGCGATTGCGCCTACAAAGTCATCGAGTTTCATTATCGGGCAGGCAAGCGAGGGGATTGAGCCAGAATTGTCCAATTATTATGTTAAAGACCTGGCAAAGATTAGGTATACTTATAAGAATCCCTATTTAGAGCGCGTTCTTGAAAGTAAAGGTGAAAATACATTTGAGAACTGGACAAGCATTAAGAACGCGAATGGAAGTGTTCAGCATTTGGAGTGTTTAACGGCGTTCGAGAAAGATGTTTTTAAGACTTTTACTGAAATTTCACCGATGGAAATTGTGATACAGGCTTCTATCCGGCAAAAATATGTAGATCAATCTCAAAGTTTGAATTTGAGAGTTCATCCTGATACCCCCCCTCGAGATGTTAATGCTTTACTTATTGAAGCGTGGAAGCTGGGTATTAAGACATTGTACTATCAGTACAGCGAAAATGCGGCCCAGGAGCTTGCAAGGAACATTTTATATTGTTCATCTTGCGAGGGATAATTTTTGAATTCGTTTCCGTTCAATCCTTTTGGAGGCTGTGAATTGATTGATTGAACGGTAACGGAGAATTGCAGAGAGAGGAATCAGTACCAGCCGGTGAGTTCGGGTTTGAGGGTGCGGTTCATGATGTCTTCGACGGCCTGGAGGGCGCTTTTGTCTTCGTAGAGGACTTTGTAGACCTGTTCGGTGATGGGCATTTCGACGCCGAGTTTCTGGGCGAGGTTGTAGACGCTCTGGGAGGTTTTGACGCCTTCGGCGACGACGTGGGATTCGGCGAGGATTTGTTGGAGTGTCATGCCCTGGCTGAGTTTGACGCCGACGGTGCGGTTGCGGCTGAGGCCGCCGGTGCAGGTGAGGACGAGGTCGCCCATGCCGGCCAGTCCGGTGAGGGTGAGGGGGTTGGCGCCCATGCGGACGGCGAGTCGGGTGATTTCGTAGAGTCCGCGGGTGATCATGCCGGCGGTGGCGTTGTGGCCGAGATCCATGCCGCTGACGGCGCCGGAAGCGATGGCGATGACGTTTTTGACTGCGCCGCCAATTTCGACGCCGATGACGTCGTTGGAGGTGTAGCAGCGGAATCGGTCGGTGCTGAAAATCTGCTGCACTTCGACGGCCAGGCGGTGGTTGTAGGAGGCGATGGTGACGGCGGTGGGTTTTTGCTGGGCGACTTCGCGGGCGAAGCTCGGGCCGGAGAGGTAGCAGAAGAAGGGGTGGAAGCGGGAGGGCAGGGTGTCTTCCATGATGTCGGAAACGAGCATGAGGGTTTCGTTTTCGACGCCTTTGGTGGCGCTGACAATCGGAACGCCTTCGGGCATGGCGGGGGCGGCGGCGGTGAGGACGTGGCGCAAAACGTGGCTTGGGGGCACGGAGACGATCATGTCTTTGTCGCGCACGCATTGTTGGATGTCGGAGGTGGCGCGCAGGTTGCGGGGCAGGTGGATTTCGGGCAGGTAGAGTTCGTTTTCGTGTTTCTCGTTGATCTGGGCAGCAACTTCGGGTTCAAAGGCCCAGATTTCGACCTGAAAACCTTTGTCGGCCAGTACTTTAGCGAGTGCGGTTCCCCAGGCTCCAGCGCCGATTACTCCGATATTCATGATAGACCTGTCCTTGTATGGCGAGTGTTGTAGAGGTTTGGTGAAATGTGGCTTGATCAGGTTTTGTGAATGCGTCGTCGCAGGGTTCGCAGGGTTTCTGCGGGTTGGCCGAAGACGTCGTGGAGGCGTCGGTTGGTGTCGTGCATGTCCTGGACGAGGGATTCTGCGATGGCGTCGATCAGGATGTAGGCGGCCGGGGCGTCTTTGGCGAACAGGGCGTCAAAGGCGGCGCGTGGCAGGCGCAGGGCTTTGACTTTCTCGAGGGCGCGGGCGGTTCCCTGGCGTGGCAGGGATTGGACGAGTGAGGATTGCGCGAGCAGGGTGCCGGGCTGGCTGACTTGTAGTGTGCGCAGGCCGTCGGGCTGGACGTGGCGCGTGAGTTCGACGCGGCCGGCAAGCAGGATGTAGGCGGCGTTGAGCGCCTGGTCGGCCGTCCAGAGTGGTTCGCCGGGCAGGAAGGTGGCGGATTCGCAGGCGTTTAGCAGCGTGTCCAGGTCAGAACTGGCGAGTTCGGCGAAGAGTGGGTGAGCCTGGAGAATGGTTCTGGCGTCCGGGAGATCGGGGGTTGAAAAGGTCATGGTCTGGCCGGTTTATCAGGATATGCGAAGCTGCCCGAGCATATCGTGGAGTTGATGTTCGAAGAGATCGATGTGGCTTTCGGGGTCGGTGAAGACTTCCTGGATGCGGGCTTCGGTCTGAAGGCGTCGTTCTGCGAGCGTTGCCGATAGTTGCAGGATGATTTTGTAGGCGGTGCGTTTTTGCTCGGCGCGCAGTTTTTGGAAGGCGGTGCGGGTGAGGCGAAAGACCATGCCGGGGCTGAGGGTTTTGACGGATGCGGAGCGCGGGCCGCCGCCGATCAGAGACATTTCGCCGATGACGGTGCCAGAGCCGAGCATGGCCAGGACGATTTCTTCGCCGACCGGGGAGGTGGCGCGGACTTCGAATTCGCCTGAGGAAACGATGTAGAGCGCATCGGAGACATCGTTCTGGTGAAACAGGAACTCGCCGGGTTCGAGCGTGATCTGTTCGGAGGCGCGCACGACTTCGCGGACCTCGTCGGGGGACAGGGCGTTGAAGATTTTGCTCTGGCTGAAGAGCGTTTCTGCGCTCGAGCTCGGGGAAATAATCGGGGAATCTGAGGCGTCCGTCATCGTGGTCTCGATCGGGGAAAAGAGGGGATTTATGTGGCAAAGAACGTGGTCAGTGTAACGGTGCGGAGATCCGGGGGCAATCTGTTTTCATGGAAATCGGCGGAAAAATGCGTGGTGGGGCGTCAGTCGATCCATTCGACGTAGCGCGTTTCGTTGTACCAGTCTCCCAGCGCGTCTGCCGGCATTTTGTTGCCTCCGCGCCAGTGATCGGCGCCGCAGTACCAGTCGGGGCGGTTTTCGAAGCGCTGGCAGTCGCCGCGATCGATGACGCTGGCCAGGGTGTAGTCGGGGAGAAGTTGGGTGGTCGGAGATTTCTCGGCGTGTTGATCGGCCTCGATTTGTTCGCCAAGGAGCTGGTCGTCTGTGGGAGCTTCTGCGGGCAGTTGGCGGGTGAGGGTGGAAATCTGGAGCAGGGGGAGTTCCTGGTCGGGGTCGGCGTCTCTGGGGAGGAAGGCCAGGCGGCAGGTTTTTCGCCAGCGGTAGAGCAGGTTTTTGTCGGCGGGGCGGATGCTGGAGCCGGCGACGGCGGCAATGGCGGCGGCGGCCTGGCGGGCGTCGGATTCATCGGGGGAGTGGACGATGCGGCACAGGGTGAAGACGACGCCGAGTTGGAAGTCGGCGTTGTAGTCGGGCATGGTCGGGGTTTCGTCGGTGCGCCAGGCGTAGGGCTGTCCGCGGCGCGCAAGGATGTTGAGGGCGCGGATGATGGAATGGCGTTCGCGTTCGGTGAGGGAATCGTTCCAGAGGCGGTCGGCGGCCATGATGAAGTCTTCGCCCTGTTCGGGGGAGATCTGGTGGAGCAGTTTGTGGCAGGGCATGGCTGCGGCAAAGGAGGTCGGGGCTTGTTCGGCGAACTGGAAGGCGCAGAGTTTGAGCCAGCGATAAAAACGGGGGCTTTCGGGGCGATTGCGTGAGAGGCGGAAGCCGTCGACGACGGAGGCGGCCAGGGGGCCGTAGCCTTCAAAGGCTTCGATGACTTGCCAGGTGTTTTCGAGCTCCCGGGCGAGTTCGGTGTTTGGGGGGAGTTGGGCATTGAGGTGCAGACGACTCAGGCAGGTCCAGGGCGCGGTGATCGATTGGCGATGCAGGCTGCGGAGCAGGCTTTCGGTGAGGTTTTGAGCGGTCCGGGCGTCGAGTTTTTCGGTGTTTTCGGTGTTTTCGGTGTTTTGGGAAGCGTCGGTATCGAACAGAGCGGGTGCGAAGTGTTCGCAGGCGGCTTCGGCGGCTTCGCGTGCGCCGTATTCCCAGGCGGCGATGGCTGTGTTGGGGGTCCAGGCGAACTGGCGGAGTTTTTCGGGGCCGAGGTTTTCGAGTGATCGCAGGGCCTGTTCGACTTCGGAAAAATCGACGGTGCCGGGCACAGACTGGAGTCGGATCGGGGGATTCGGATCTTCGTCTTTGGAGGAGGTCATGATCAGTATGGCCCCACCGATTGCCAGAAAGAGGCAGAGTGCAATGGAGAGGGAGAGAACATCGTAGAGTGCCAGAGGGTCTTCGTACTTTTCTCCGGGCGACGGGACATGCAGTTTCTTCAATGCAAAAACCTCGGATGAAAACATAAAATGCTGCGCTGTATCATAGGAGAAGGAAGAAAGATTCTGCAACTATGGCGGGTAAAGTGGGCCAGTTCTGGCGGCTGAAGAGAGGCGGGTAAAGTTTTGTGTCGGTTGGAATTCGTGCTATTGAAGAGGGCATCTGTACGAAGGCGACCTGGTGCAATGGTTGAGAAGAAGATGCGAAGTGGTGAGGCGGAGCTGGAGAAGTATTTCGAACTGGATGTTTTGCGAGGCTGGCGCGAGGTGCGCGATGCGGAGCTGGCGGCGGAACACAGGTTGCCGAAGCTGGCGGAGCTGGTGCAGGTGCGTGATGTGCAGGCTGGTGGCGGGGTGTCTGGTGGCGGGTGGGCTGGTGTGGAGGGAGAGCGGATCGGGATTTATGGGCCGGATGTGATTCTGGGGCGTTTTCAGCCGCAGCAGGGGCCGGTCGATCTGGCGCCGGGGCGGCTGGAAGATCATGAGAATTACCGGCTGGGTGTGCCGCATTTGTATTTTCGGTTTGATGTGCTGAGGGGGTGGAAGATGCGTTTGCTGACGTCGCAGGCGGCGACGCGGCTGGATGGAGAGGAGATCGACGATCTGGCGCGGACGTATCCGGTGCGCTCGGGCAGTGTGCTGGAGCTCGGGGTGGTGCGGTTTGTTTTTGAGAGTTATGCGCAGGGGGCGGAGGAGCTGGAGGCGTGGCTGGAGGCGCGTCGGCGGCTGGTGGAGGAAGTGGGCGGTCCGGCGCTTTATTTGAAGAGAAATGGCGGGATTTGCGGGCCGTGTTTTCGGCTGGAGGCGGGGAAAACGGCGGTGATCGGGCGCACGGCGCCGGGCAAGGGGGAGATTCCGGGGACGGCGCGCTGGTCGGACAGGGCGGCGTTGCCGGACTGGGATCTGGCAGGGTTGGAGGAGGGGTTGCGCAAGTATATCGGGTTTCGGCATGCGAAGATGCGTTATGCGGAGGGGAGCTGGTGGGTGGAACCGGTGTCGCTCAGGCAGTGGACGTATGTGAATCGAGTGCGGATTCGGGGGATGACGAAGTTGCAGTCGGGGGATGAAATCGGGCTGGGATCGGTGCTTTTTCATTTTCGTGGAGAAGAAGGAGGGCGCGCGGGCAAAAAGGGAGGGGATTTGTTTGCGCGCGACAGGATCGTGTTGCCGGATGTGTTTAGCTGGCATGAGGGGCATGTTTCGCAGGAGAAGGGCGGCGGAGGGCGTGCATGATGAATGCGCCGGTGGCATTGGGAGAGTCGTATAAGATCGGTTCGCGTCGTGTGGTGGTGCGGGGCAATTTGCGGGCGAGTGCGGGGTTTTCGCCGGGTGTGGTGGTGGAGCTGGAGGACGGGGCGGAGGCTTTGCTGTGGTGGGGCGATGCGACGTGGGGGCGTCGGGTGCTGGAAGTGTTGCAGCGTTGCGCGGGTGTGGTGGGGATGCCGCGGGTTTTGGAGGCGGATATTTCGGAGGAGGGGACGTTGGAGGGACGGGCGGCGTTGCTGGTGAGCGGGCCGCCGCCGGGTGCGGAAGTGTTTGATGCGCAGAAGTGGCGTCGGGTGGATACGCTGGCGGGCGTGGATGCGCTTTGTGAGCTGGCGGAGGTGATCGGTGCGATTCACCGGGCGGGTGGGACGTTGCGCGGGCTTCGGCTGGAGGAGTTGTTTTTGGATGTGCGGCAGGGGCGGGTATTTCTGGCGGCGATGCCGCGGCTGGGCAGGCTGGAGTGGGATAAGCCGGAGGCTGTCTGGCGTGATATTCGTGTGTTTGGGGAGCTTGCGTTTGAGAACATGGTGCGGCGGGAGTGTCTGGATGGTCATGCGCTGGTGGCGTTGTTGCAGGATCGGAGTGCGATGGCGCGGGCGGGGCTGACGTATCCGGGGTTGAATCAGATTCTGGCTGGATGTGTGACGCCGTACGGGGAGCTGGCTTATGGGAGTGTGGACGATCTGCTGGCCGGGTTGATGAATTTTCGTGCGGAGCTGGTGCGGCCGCTGACGCTCCGGGTGGGCGCGTCTTCGACGCTGGGGAGTTATATTTTCCGGCACAACAATCAGGATTCTTGCGGTCATGTAGTGGTGGAGTCGAATTGCGGTTCGCGCCGGTTGCGGACGGGATTTTTTTGTGTGGCCGATGGAATCGGAGGGATTGAGGACGGGGAGCACGCGAGTCGTCTGGCGGTGGAAGCGGCGACGGCGGCGTTTGTGCGCGCGTGGAGTTTTTACGGGGCGGAGGCGCTTGAGGGGGCGACGGTGCCGTTTGCGCGTGGGATTGCGCGGGTGACAAGTCAGCGGCTTGCGTTGGAGGGTGAGTTTGCGCGCGAAAACCATCGGGGTGGCACGACGTTTACGGGGTTGTTGATCGCGGGGGGACGTGCGGGGATCTGTCATATTGGGGATTCGCGTGCGGTGCTGGTGCGTGGTCAGCAGTGTATTGCGTTGACGGAAGATCATTCGTTGGCGCGGATTCTTGTGCGGCTGGGTGTGCTGAGTGAGGAGGAGGCGGCGAAGGATAAAACGAGTCAGCGCACGATTTCACGGTTTATGAGTACTTCGGGGGAAGTGGAGTGTGAGCGGCTCGATCGGTTTGCGTCGGGATTGGCCGAGCGATTCGGGGTGGATGAAGAAGAACTTTTCACGGCGGGGCTGGAGATTCGACCGGGGGATTTGTTTTTGATCACGAGTGATGGCGCGCATGATGAGATCGATCGGGCGGGATTGCTAGATCTGGCGAGTCGTTTTGCGGGAGATCCGCAGCAGTTGTGTGAGGCGATTACGCGCAATGCTGTGATGCGGATCGGGCGTGATAATGCGACGGCGCTTGCGGTGTTGGTGGAGGGGTAGGGAAAATTTTCGCGCAAGCGGTGTTTGTTTTGAAGGATTGTTCAGGATTGGCGTCTAAGGGGAGGCTTGCCAGTGTTCTGGGAGCAATCCGGCAATAAAACTGGTAAAGGGCAGGCATGCTATACTGTGAACGGATGAAATACTGTATAAGCCGGGGTTTGGACTTTTATGGATGGAAAGTCCTGGCCAATAACAATCGATAACCTGACAAGATGGGTCTATTCATGAAAAACACGTCAAACTGGTCGTCTTCGCTGATTTTGATCCTTTTGCTTGCATTGGGCGCGACGGGTTGTAGCCCGCAGTATGTGCGCGATACGGAAGAGCCGCGTCTGGACGATTACACGATGAGTTTGCGTTTTGATCGTGCCGATCTGGAACGGCTTTATAATGACAACATCAAGGAATTGCTGACATCGAATGTGGCCAGACAGTGGGAGCGCGATGCGGCCAGCAGCCCGGCGCCGGTTGTGGCGATTTTCCCGATGCGTAATGAGACGTCGGAGCATATCGGGCCGCAGCTCGATACGTTGTTGTCGAAGTTTGAGACGGATCTGGTGAATAAGAGTTCGGCCTCGGTGGTGAGTCATGAGAACCAGCCGGATTTGATCGCGGAGATCAAGCGTCAGCAGTCGGATGTGTATGATCCGCAGCGTCTGGCGCAGTATGGCCGTCAGCTCGGCGCGCAGTATTTTGTGACGGGCAAGGTGTATGACGTGGCGGAGCGTGTGAAGGATGAGCGGCGCGTGCAGTATTTTATGTTCGTGCAGGTCATCGATGTGTCGACGGGTGAGATTCGGTTTCAGAATGAATCGAAGCTGACAAAGGGTTTGATTCGTTGAAGTTGATGCGGCTGCGGCTATTTCTGCAACTTCGAGGACAATACTTTGTGCGATCGGTTTGCGTTACATCTTAAAACACGGTGGTTGTCTGCCGTGCTCGGTCTGCTGGCTGTCGCCTGGTTGAGCGGTTGCGCGAGTTATTCGGATTATGTCCGTGAGGCGCAGCAGGCGATGGCTGTGGGACAGGTCACGCAGGCGGTCGATCTGGTCAATGAGCGTCTGGAGGTCGATCGCGCGCTGGATTTGCCGGCAGATCTGGGAAAAAACCAGGTGTTGTTGCTGCTGGAGCGGGCTACGCTTTTGCAGGCAATGGGCGAGTATGAGCTGGCGGCGCGGGATATGGGGATTGTTGACCAGCGGATGGAGTGGCTGGATATCGGGACGAGCGATGCCGTTGCGCTGGCGAAGTTTGTGTATAGCGATGATGCGGGCGGGTATCGTGCGCCGGCGTATGAGCGTTTGATGCTGAATGCGCTGAATCTGGTGAATTATCTGGCGATGGGAGAGCTTGAGGGGGCGCGGGTGGAGGCGCGGCGTTTTCATCTGATGGAGAGTTATTTTCTGGATGAGAACGAGCGTGCGGTTTTGCCGGGGATTCTGGGGTTTGGCAATTATTTATCGGGCGCGGCTTTTGAGGCGTCGCGCGAGTATGAGAATGCGGCTCGTTTTTATGGGCGGGCGTGGATGTATGGCATGCGCTCGGCGGATTTGCGTGAGCGTTTGATCGATTTGTTTCGGGTGACGGGCTACAACGCGAATGATTTGCCGCAGCGGAGTCGGGTGGAGTCGCTTCTGGCGCTGGCGAAGTCGCAGCCGGCGATGCGTCCTGCTGAGTACCGCGAGAAGCATCAGCAGGGTGATACGCTGGTGTTGGTGCAGACGGGTATGGTTCCGTATCGGCGTGCGAATCGGGTGCCGATTGCGCAGGCGCTGGTGTATTCGAGCGCGGTTTATGGTTCGTCGCATTATTATTATTTGTCCGATCAGGATCGGATGCATGCGACGTCGCTTGCGGCGCGGGGGCTTTTGACGTGGATTAATTTTCCGGAGTTGACGGTGGAGGGGATTCCGCATGGTGGGAACAGTCAGGTTCGGATCGATGGCCGGTTGTTGTCGCCGGCGTTGCGCACGCATGTGAGCGAGCAGATTGTGAAGGCCTGGGCCGAGAAGGTGCCCGTGTTGATGGCGGCGGCGATCAGTCGCATGGTGGTGCGCATTCTGGCCGGAGAGGCATCCTCGGCGGTGGCCAGCGCGGGATCGAAGGCGGCAGGCGGCAGCAGTAATACGCAGGCTGTGGTGGGATTGTTGGCCGGTGTGCTTGTGGAAGGAGCGATGGTTGCGGCGGATACGCCGGATACCCGGAGTTGGACGATGTTGCCGGCTCATATTACGATCAGCCGTGTTAAATTGAGTTCCGGCGTGCATACGGTGGATGTGCAGGTGCATGGCTATCGCGATCAGCAATCGGTAAGGATTGATGAAACTCGTTTGAATGTTTTGAATTTTTCACGGTTACGATGAGTCTGTTTGGGGAGTTTTGATGCCGTCTTGCAGGAGCAAGGCGTATTTATGGAGGAAATGCCATGTCCAGCAGCAATACCCGTCACGGTTTGGGCCGTGTGCGCGGTCCGATGATCGCCTGTGTCGTTTTATTTGTATTATTTTGGAGCAGTCAGGCAGCAGCACTGGATGCCTATAAAGATCGGCGTGGTTTGTTTGTGGGTCTGGGCATTGGCGGTGGCGCGGGCCAGGTCAATACCGGCAAGCCGAATGAACTGACGGGTTTTGACGATAATTATAAGCTTGGTTTGAACGTCAACGGGATCATCGGTGGCGGTTGGACGCGCAATGTTATTTTTGGAAGTGAATTCAACTGGTGGATTCGCAATGTGCAGCTCGGGCCGCATGAGCTTGAGCATCAGCATATGAGTTTTAATGCGGTCACGAACATATTCTTGCTCGGGCCGTTGTATGTGCATGCGGGCGGCGGTCTGGCGTATGCGGTATATGATACGTTTATGGACGGCGATCAGATTACGGAATACGGCGAGATGGGATTGTCGCTGAAGGCCGGCGTCGGGTTTGAGTATTTTGTGAATGGCACGGTGGCGGCGGGCGCTCAGGTCGGCTATACGCGGCATTTTTATGAGAATGCGGAATTCGATACGATTTCGGGCGGCATTACGGTGCGCTGGTACTGAGATTTTTGCGTTCAACTTTCTATGATACCTGTGCGTTTGCACAAATATGTGCGCGATTCGAGTGGCTTGTCGCGTCGTGATGTGGAGCGTGCCTGGCGCGCGGGCCGGTTGCGGATTCAGGGTAGGGAGGAGACTCCGTACCTGGATACGCTGATCTTTGAGGAGGATGTTGTCCTGTTGGATGGCGTTGTCCTTCAGAGTCGCAAACCCGGGCAGTATCTGGTTTTTCATAAGCCGGAGGGCGTGATTACTACGGCGCGAGATCCGTCGGGGCGGCCGTGTTTGGAGCCGTGGCTGGACAGGTTGCCGGAAGGGGTGGCGCCCGTCGGGCGGTTAGATCGGGCGACCAGCGGGTTGCTGATTTTAACGGATGATGGCGATTTGAGTTATATGTTGACCCATCCGACGTTTCAGGTGCCGAAGGAGTATCATTTGCGGATTCGGGGGCAGATTGCGCCGGAGGATGCGCGACTGGCGCAGTTGTTGGCGGGCGTGGATATCGGCGACGGGGAGGCGATTGCGCTGGAGTTGAGGATTACGGGTTGGACGCGGACGACGACGAGTTTGCGGATGACGATTGATGAGGGGAGAAATCGGCAGGTGCGGCGGATGTGTGGCGCGGTGCGATTGCCGCTGATGCATTTGCACCGGACGCGTGTTGGGACGCTGGCGTTGGGGGCTGTGGCGGCGGGTGAGTGGCGGGCGATGCGTGCGTGTGAGGTCGAAGGATTGTGGGGCTGTGGTAACTCGGAGCTCGGGGCGCGCGAGCGGCGTATTGAGGCGTTGCGGCGTCAGGCGGCAAGTCGGCGGGGAGCCGGGGAGCCTGATTTGCGGCTGGAAGCCTGGCTTCGTGGTGCCGGGTGTGGCAGGGCGTGATTTGTTCGTGCGCATGCGTGGATAGAACAAAAAGATGAATGGGCTGGGATTATTCTGGAGCGGGATGTCGTTTTATCAGGAACGTTACCTGTTCGTGAGGATGCGTCCTGCGAACGGGATTCGGGTTTCACCGCCCGGATGACGAGTCTTTCGTCTACGACGCCGTGCTCGGGTTCGGCACCTGACCGCGGTGGTTGCGACTGGGAAATCGCGAAACGAGGATGCCGTAAAAGGAGGTGATCCAATGGATTGTTCGTGTACATGTTCGGCTGGTGAGGTAGTGCGCTTCTAGCGGCCACTCGGCTTTTTAGCATCCTGTTTTGTGCATGAGGCCGGATAATACCGGCAAAACAGGTGTTATGTGACTTGCGTTTGCGAGACAAACCGAGTTGCAATGCTAGATGTTTTCCTCAGACATTACCGCCCTTGCGTGGCCTCGGTTTTGCCGAGCCGATAAGACCTCATAGCGGTCACGCAAGGGTTTTTTTGTGTCCATTTTCAGGCGATGTTTGGGGTGGTTAGCGTTCGACGGGGAGTGAGAATTCCCAGATTTCGTCGGGGTTGATTTCGGGGAAGATGATGCTGAAGAAGCATTCGCCCCGGCGCAGTCCTTTCAATGAGAACGTGTTGTTGTCGGCGGAGCTGACGGTAAAGGCGCGCTCGTCGCTGCCGTTGGCGCCCAGGCAAATTCTGGGGGTTTCGATGACGACATCCATGACGAAGTTGTGGCAAACCGGCCAGTAGGGTTCGGTCATGGTTTCGGCAAAGAGTGTGATTTCGGTGGTGCGGTCTTCGCGCAGGATTTCTTCGAGAGGAAGAAAATCGATGATCTGTCGGTCGACGATCTGGACGCCGAGCTGGTCTTTTCCACCGCGTGCATTGTTGCGTTGTGCGGTAAGGCGTACGGAACCGAAGGAGTCAAAGGCGGGCAGGTGGAAGTGGGCTTCGTCGCAATGGGTAGAGGGTTGGATGTCGGCGGGTTCGACCAGGATGTCGCACGATCGGGATTGGCCGACCAGAACACGGCCCTGGCTTTTGCGGGTGAGATTGAGCTGAGCGGGCGCGCGGACGAGGTAGGCGGCGTTGGCGCCGCTGGTGCAGGCGTGTTGCAGGGAAATTTCGCGCGTATCGAGAACGTCGAATGCAATGCGGTCTTCCAGGTTGGCGCGGGCCGTCTGGGCCTGGACGGAGATTTTGGTTGTGCCTTCGCGCTGGCCGTTGAGAAGGATCGCGTTGTGGGCGCGGCTGTTGGGCGTGGCTGAAAGGATGTCGGGTTGTTCGGACTGGACGTTGAGAATTTTCTGGACGGCGTTTTTGTTGGAGTCTTGCACGTACAGGGTAAGTTCGCTTCCGGTGGCGATGGGGCGATTGAATTTTGTGACCAGATCGGCGGGTTCGTAGTAGAAACGCAGGTTTCCGTGTTCGCCCATCTGAATGGCGCGATCATCGCACGAGCTGCAGCCTGTCAGCAGGAAAGAGAGCAGGCCGATGGATGAGAGAGTGAGCGTGCGGTGAAGAATAGACATGATCATCAAAACTTGTAGGGATTTGAGAAAGGGGCTGGTTTCTTGATGTACATTGTTTCAGACGCGTCGGGGCAGGATTTATTTAGAATAAAAGCAGCGTCATGGGGTTTGATTGAAGAGCGGGGATGAAAGCGGTTTGTGAATATCTGCCGTGATGTTAAGAACTAAGAGAGCAGGTCGGTACTTTTGTAAACCTTAGCGTATTCCAAGAAGAGTGACTATGTATTCCCTTCCCCAGAGTGAGTTTGAGGCTCGTCGTCGTGCAGTGATGGATGCGATGGGCGAGGATGGCGTGGCGATTTTTGTGGCAACGCCGGAGCGTAATCGTTCGCATGATACGTCGTATGCGTATCGGCCTTCGAGCGATATTTTGTATTTGAGTGGTTTTCGTGAGCCGGAGACGGTGATTGTGCTGGCGCCGGGTCATGCGGACGGCGATTTTGCGATGTTCGTGCCGGCGCGTGATCCTCTGTATGAGTTGTGGGAGGGGCGTCGTGCGGGGCCGGAGGGTGCGCGTGCGCAGTATGGTGCGGATGCGGCGTATACGATCGGCGAGTTGGACGAGGTTTTGCCGAAGTATCTGGAAGGGCGCAATACGCTTTATTATACGCTGGGTAAGGATCGTGCGTTTGATGAACGGGTGACGGGCTGGATCAATAAGTTGCGGCATCGTCGCGGAGCGCCGCCGGCGGCTCCGGCCAATCTGGTGGATGCGCGTGATATCGTGCATGAGTTGCGCTTGTTTAAGAGCGAGGCGGAGCTTGGGCTGATGCGTCGTGCCGGGGAGATTTCGGCGGAAGCGCATAAGCTGGCGATGGCCGCGTGTCGTCCGGGCATGATGGAGTATGAGCTTCAGGCGTTGATCGAATATCATTTCCGCAGAAATGGCGGCGAGTATCCGGCGTATACGTCGATTGTCGGGACGGGGGCGAATGCGACGATTTTGCATTATGTGGAAAATCGAGATCGGCTTGAGGAGGGGCAGGTTGTTTTGATCGATGCCGGGTGCGAATGGAATTTTTATGCGGGCGATATTACGCGAAGTTTTCCGGTGAGTGGGAAGTTTAGTGCGGCGCAGCGGGATGTGTATCAGATGATTCTGGATGCGCAGATTGCGGCGATCGAGGATATTCGGCCGGGGCTTGCGTACAATATGATTCAGGAAAATACGGTGCGTCGGCTGACAGAAGGGATGGTTCAGCTGGGGATTTTGAGCGGTTCGGTGGATGAACTGATCGAAACGAATGCGTACAAAAAGTATTATCCGCATGGAACCGGGCACTGGCTAGGCATTGACGTGCATGATGTGGGTTCCTACTATGGGCCGGACGGTAAACATCGAAAGCTTGAGCCGGGTATGGTGCTGACGATCGAGCCAGGGTTGTACATTCCGCATGACGATCAGAGCGTGCCTGCGGAATTGCGCGGGCTTGGTATTCGGATCGAGGACAATATTGTGGTGACAGCGACAGGTTATGAGAATATGACGTCGAGTTGTCCTAAAGAAGTAGCAGATCTGGAAGCCTGTGTGGGAACGGACGGCTGAGTTGTCAGTGAATTGGCCGTCGCTTGTGAAAATCATTGATTTGAATTGTCATTTTGTTTTGAAGAGGCCAGAGCATGTCGAATTCCGATGATCCGTATGATCCAAATCGGCCGCCCCATCCTTCCGAGAATCCGAATTATGGTGGAAACGGGCCGTCGAATGATTGGAGTGCGCCGCAGCAAAATTACGGTGAGCCGCCGGGGTATCAGCCGCCGGGGCCGCAGCAGAATTACGGTCAACCGCCGGGATATCAGCCGCCTGGTGGTCCGATGATGTATCATTCGGGGCCTGCGGGCGGGACGAGTACTCCGCTTGAGGGGAACGACATTGTTGCGATTGTATTGTCGTTGTTTCTGCCCGGGGTTGGTCACATGATCCTGGGACAGACGACCAAGGGAATTGTGGTGCTGCTGGTGTCTGTGCTGACGTGTGGGCTGGGCGGTTTGTTGCTGGCTGCGGTTGCTCTGGATGCGTACGCGGTTGCGACGGCTAAGAAGCGGCGCGCGGTTGGTGAGTGGGAGTTTTTTCCAGATTTATTTAAGTAGAAACGCGACTCCGGGGGGCTGGCTGATAATTGCTGCAGAAGAAAAGAAAAATGCGGATTCATGAATGTTCATGAATCCGCATTTTTGTGGGGGAAAGGTTGTGATGCTGCGCTTAGTCGTTGATGCAGACGAAAGCTTTTCCGCCGCCGGATCGGTTGTCCTGGCGATCGCATTTGTAGCCGCCGCGGCATTGGGAGCGGTCGTCACAGAGGGGCAGGCAGACGCCGCCGTTCTGGTCGACGCAGGCGGTGTAGTAGGGGCAATGGCTGTGGGAGTTGCAGGGAATGGAGCAGGTGCCGCCGGGGTATTTTCCGCCTTTCAGGCAGATGCCGCCGGGTGGGCAGTGGCTGTCATGGTCGCAGGGGGCGCCGACGGCGTCGTCGGCCGAGTCGCTGCAGGCGGACAGGAAAAGCGCAAAGATGAAAACGAGAGCAAAGAGAAATGTTCCGGGTGTGTTTTTCATAGAAGGCTCAACGAAGAAGATTACTGAAGGGAGATATCTTCGACCTGCTTGCCGGTCTGTACGTTCCATAGTCTGGCGTACAGTCCGTTTTTGGCGAGCAACTCGTCGTGGTGGCCGATTTCAGCGATGCGTCCGGCATCGAGAACAATGATGCAATCGCAGTTTCGCACTGTTGAGAGGCGATGTGCGATGAGGATCATGGTGCGGGTGTGTGCGATGCGCTCGAGGGAGCGCTGGATGGCGGCTTCGGTTTCGTTGTCGACGGCGGACGTGGCTTCGTCGAGGATCAGAATGGGCGGGTCTTTGAGGACGGCACGAGCGATGGAGAGGCGTTGTTTCTGGCCGCCGGACAGGGTTTCGCCGCGTTCTCCGACGATGGTCTGGTAGCCGTCGGGCAGGAGTTCGATGAAGGGTTGGGCTTCGGCGATTTTGGCGGCTTCGTGTACGGATTCTTCTGCGGCGTCGAAGGTTCCGTAGGCGATGTTGTCGTGCACACTGCCGGAGAACAGGTAGGTTTGTTGGCTGACCAGGCCGATGTTGCGGCGCAGGTCTTCTAAGATGATGTCGGCGATGTTGATGCCATCAATGGTGATTTTTCCGGATTGTGGGTCAAAAAATCGCAGGAGCAGGTTGATGAGCGTGGTTTTTCCGGAGCCGGTGGCGCCGACGATTCCGATGGAGGAGCCGGCGGGGATGGTGAGATCGAAGTTTTTGAGGACGGGCTGGCGTCCGGGGTAGCTGAAGGTGACGTTTTCGAAACGGATTTCGCCGGTTGTGGTTTTGGGGTCGAGAGATTTTTGGCCGCCGAGGATGTGGATGGGGGTTTCGAGCAGGTTGAGCACGCGGGTGGTGGAGGCCATGGCGCGCTGGTAGAGATCGAAGGTCTGCCCCAGGCGTGTGAGGGGCCAGAGCAGGCGTTGGGTCAGGAAAACGAGGACGCTGTAGGTACCGACGGCGAGTTGATCGACGGTGACGAGGTATCCGCCGTAGACGAGTGTGGCGGTGAAGCCGACGACGATGGCCATGCGGATGAGCGGGGAAAACGCGGAGCTGAGTACAATCGCGCTTTTGTTGCTGTTCTGGTAGGCCTTGCTGAGGTTGAAAATGCGTTTTACTTCGTATTCTTCGGTGGCAAAGCTCTTGATGGTGGCGATGCCGGTGAGGTTGTTGGAGAGCTGGCCGTTGAGTTCGCTGACGCGCTCGCGCACGGTCAGGTAGCGCGGGGCGAGCAGGCGTTGGAAGCGAAACGATCCCCAGATGACGATGGGGACGGGGAGCATGGCCATCCAGGCGACGGATGGAGCGAGAACGAAAAAGGCGGTGCAGATGACGATTGCGGTTGTTGTGACCTGGATGAGGTCGTTGGCGCCGACGTCTAAGAATCGTTCGAGCTGATTTACGTCGTCATTTAAGACGGCCATCAGACCGCCGGTGCTGGTGTCGTGAAAGTAGGCCATTTCCAGGTTCTGGATGTGTTCGTAGGCTTCGAGGCGCATCTCGTGCTGGATGGTCTGGGCTAAGTTTCTCCAGTACCACTGGTGTAAATATTCGAAGATGGATTCACAGACCCAGATCAGGACGGTGACGACGGCAAGCACGATGAGTTGGTGCATGACATCGACGACGCCGAGTTTGGCGATTAAGGAGTCTTCTTTTTCGACGACGACATCGATGGCGGCACCGATCAGAGCGGGCGGCGCGAGGTCGAAGATTTTGTTGAGAATGGAGCAGGCAATCGCCATGCGCGTTTGTTTGCGGTAGGGGCGCGCGTGTCGGAGCAAACGCAAAAGTGGAGACGTGCGTTTGGATTTGGCGAGTGTATTGGTCATGGAAGGTCCTGATGAGAGGAAATAAATGGCGGTGAAGCAGGGGTTGCTTTGCCATCTGTGCGCGGAGAATCGCGGCGCGGCGCAGTCTATCGAAGGTAATTTTGCTTGTCAGCAGGATTGTTTTGCCTGAAATGGGTTGCTAGATGACGTAGAGTGTTTATGTGTTCGTAATCGTCATTTTTAGCGATGTTTGTATTGAAAATACTGAAATGGAGAGTTTCAATGGTTGGTAAATCTCGAAAACTGTCGCTTCTTCTTGTGATTTTTGTGGTGTCGTCTTTTGCTGTGGCGTGTGGCGGCAGCAAGGTTGTGCCGGATGTAGAATCGGTTGAGCAGGCGCATGAGGGGACGATGGAGGAAGTGGACGAAGTGCTCGATGATGCGCTTGGCAGTGATCCGGTTGAGCGCGTTGCGCGTGCGCGGATGATGTCCGCAACGGGTGAGTCATTGGGAGAGATTACGTTTACGCAGACGGCTGATGGCGTGCAGGTTCGGGGTGAGATTAGCGGACTTGAGCCGAATGGGGCGCGGGGGTTCCATGTCCACGAGTTTGGTAAGTGCGATGGGCCTGATTTTATGTCGGCCGGTGGCCACTTTAATCCGGGCGGACATGATCACGGCGCGCCTGAAAACAGTGCGGAAGCGCGTCATGCTGGCGACTTTGGAAACATCGAAGTTGATGCAGAGGGTAAGGCTACGATCGAGGTCGATGATTCGGTCATTACGCTGAATGAGGGAATGAACAATGTGGTGGGTCACGCTTTGATCATTCATGCGCAGCGCGATGACTTGACGAGTCAACCGACGGGTGACGCCGGTGCTCGTGCGGCGTGCGGAATTATTGAGATGGATCAGTAATTTTGTCGGCCAGATAATTCTGGAAAAGTATTAAAAAAACCTGCCCGCGTGGTTCTTTGCTTTTTTGAGAGAAACTATGCGGGCAGGTTTTTTGTTGTCGGATTTCTCTGATTAAAAGGAGCGGACGGCTTCGATGACGCGGTTGATTTCGTCGTCTGAGAGTTCGGGAAAGATGGGCAGGGCCAGAATCTGGTCGGCGACCTGGTTGGCGATGGGGAATTCGTCGCGATCGTAGCCGAGGTAGGCAAAGCAGGGCTGTTGGTGCAGGGCGAGCGGGTAGTAAATCATGTTGCCGATGCCGAGCTGGTCGAGGTGTTCTTTGAGGGCGTCGCGCTCGGGGGTGAGGATGCAGTACTGGTTGAAAACGGATGTGTTTTCGGGAGCGATGTAGGGTGTGGTGATGTGGGAAAGGTCTTGCAAGGCGGCGTCGTAGCGGGCGGCGTTTTGTTGGCGTGCGCGCGTCCAGGTTTCCAGATGGGGAATTTTGGCGAGCAGGACGGCGGCCTGGAGGGGATCGAGGCGGAAGTTTCCGCCGATGATGGAGTGAAAGTATTTGGGGTTGGCGCCGTGGCGACAAATGGTACGCAGGCGGCTGGCCAGGCCGGGTTCTCGGGTGACGATCAGGCCGCCGTCGCCGGCAGCGCCGAGGTTTTTGCTGGGGAAGAAGCTAAAGCAGCCGGTGGTGCCGAAGCTGCCGGCGGGTTTCTGGTGATGGGTGGCGTCGATGCTCTGGGCGGCGTCTTCGACTATGGCGATGCCGGCTTCTTGTGCGATGGGAACGATCTGGCTCATATCGGCCATCTGTCCGAAGAGGTGGACGGGTAAGATGGCGCGGGTGCGGCCTGTGATTGCGGCTTCGAGGTGAGTGGGATCAAGATTGAAGGTGCGGGGATCGATATCGACGAAGACAGGGCGTGCGCCGAGGCGTGCGATGCAGCCGGCCGGGGCGAAAAACGTGAAGGGCGTAGTGATGACTTCGTCGCCCGGGCCGACGCCAAGCGCCATGAGTGAGGCGAGCAGGGCATCGGTGCCGCTGGAGACGCCGATGGCGGACTGGCAGGTGGTTCGTTCGGCCAGGGTATCTTCGAGTTCGGTGACGACGGGGCCGCCGATCAGAACTTGCGAGTCGAGAACGGCGTCGGTACGGGTGCGGACGTCTTCGCGGAGTGTGGCGTACTGGCGTTTGAGATCGAGAAACGGGACAGGGGCATTCATGGCGCGGACTCGTCGGAACTGATGTCGTCGTTACAGATCAGCGTGCGCGCTTGCAGGGTGTAGCTGGTCTGGCAGGCGGGACACGTGGTGTGGGGTTGCGGGTGGTAGAGGCGTTCGCCGCAGCGACACATCCAGCCGATGGGATGAGCGGGGTTTCCGACGACGAGTGCGTAATCGGCGACATCGCGCGTGACAACGGCGCCGGCGCCGATGAAGCAGTATTTACCGAGCGTTACGCCGCAGACAATCGTGGCGTTGGCGCCGATTGAGGCACCTTTGCGAACGAGAGTTCTGGCGAATTCATGTTTGCGGGAAACATGACTGCGGGGATTGGTGACGTTGGTAAAAACCATGCTCGGGCCGCAGAAAACGTCGTCTTCGAGTGTCACGCCGTCGAAAACAGAGACGTTATTCTGGATTTTGACGCCGTTTCCGATTGTGACGTTGTCGCCGATGTAGACGCCCTGTCCGAGCACGCAGTCGGAGCCAATTCGGGCGGTTTTGCAGACGTGGACGAAGTGCCAGATGCGTGTGTTGGGGCCGATGGTGGCGCCGGCGTCGATGACGCTGGACGGGTGCACGTAGGAGGACATGGCGATGCCTTGCTAGAGTTCAAAAGGGAGCGTGACGCGGCGATCTTCCTGGATGGAACGATACGCGGCGATAATAATTTCCAGGGATTTGAGTCCTTCGCGGCCGTCGGTCTGGGGTGTGCCGCCGTTGCGTAGAACGTCGAAGGTGTCGCGGTAATATAAGGAATGGCCGGCGCGAAGCGCGGACAGAACCTGGTCGTCGTTGTTGGCTGGCATGGACGCGGCGTCGGGTTCGGGCGTGTTAAATTCCCAGTGGTCGATGCGGTTGCAGGCCAGGCCGCCGAGTTTTACGGTGCCGTGTTCGCCCAAAATCGTGAGGGTGGTTTCAAAATTTCTGGCGTAGCTGAGCATGGTGACGCTCATATTTCCGAGTGCGCCGTTGCGCCAGCGAACGTTTAAGACCGCGGAGTCTTCGACTTCGATATTGCGGGCAAGCGTGCCGCCAAAAGCGCTGATGCTTTCGACCGGGCCTATTAACCAGGTCAATAGATCGACGTAATGGCTGGCCTGATTCATCAGTGCGCCGCCGTCGTGTTCCCAGGTTCCGCGCCAGGCGGCCGAATCGTAGTATTGCTGGGGACGCGTCCAGAATACATTGATGTCGACCATGAAAATGCGGCCGAATCGGCGCTGATCGATGGCTTTTTTCAGGCGCTGGAGCAGAGGGTTGAAGCGGATTTGTTTGATCACAAATAGATTTACGCCGGCTTCTTCGCAGGCGCGGACCATGGAGAGTGCGTCGCTCCAGCGGGTCGCCATGGGTTTTTCGGTCATGACATGGCATCCGGCCCGGGCGGCCAGGATGGCCTGTTCGGCGTGTTGGGCGCTGGGCGTGGCCAGTACGACAAGCTCGGGTTTTTGCGCGGCCAATAGTTCGGGCAGGCTTGTGAAGGGTCGGGCATTGGTGTTGCGTGCGGCGGCGGCCAGCGCGTCGGCATCGGCGTCGCAGACGGCTACCAGCTCAAATTGATCCTTCAACCCTTCAAGAGCCTCCAGATGCTTCTGAGCCACTCGCCCACATCCAACAAGAGCGAGTTGTACTTTGGAGGAGTCTTGTGGCGTAGAAAAATGCGTCATGATTCGAGTACTGGCATGGACAAAGTTGAGCGCGCGCGCAAATTGTCGGGCGCATTGTGCAGGGGAGATACACGCAAAAAGCGTTTCAATACAACCAGATTTTGGTGGGAAGGGATGAAAGTGGCGCAGAAATGCGTGGAAGCATGAGGTGATTTTGTGGAACGGAATAAAGATTCAGGCAAGCGGGCTTAGTGGGTGTGGTGTCGGAGTGCGTAGAACTTGCGCTGCGAGTTGAAGTCTTCTAGGTTATGCGCCACGCTTCCGGAATTTGAAAACTGCTCATGGATTTCGGGAAGTCGTAAGAAGGAAGAAGTACAAACAGGTGGTAAGACGCTCTTTCAAGCACGCATTGATCTTATGATTTTCAAAGAATTTGATAGTACGCCGACATCCGTACTCCGCAGCCTGTTGATGGCGCTGGCGGTGATGTGGATGTTGCTGCCTGAACAGGCGGTGGCGCTGTCCAATTCTGCGGAAACTCCTTTTGTGCCATTTTCGGGGTGTGTGGATTTCGGTTTTACCGAGGTTTCGAGCGCGTCATCGATGTCGGGTGGTCGTTCAGCGCAAACGTTTTTGCGTTCGGCGTCTTTCTCGGCGGCTTCTTTTTCGCCGGCTTCCTTTTCGCCGATATCGCCTGTTTCCATGGCGGCGTCTCAGGTGGAAGAGGATTTGGCGGAGCTGCGCGCAGCGTTTACGCCGTGCGAGACCGAAGATCGGGATGCAGATCCACAGTACAATATATGTTTTGAGGGAAATCCCGCGCCGATTTCTACGTTGCCGCATCTTCTGGCTGGATTGCAGGCCGAGCGCGCGTCGTGGATTGTGATGAAGACCGTGGCTGAATATTCTGAAACGCTGGCTCGTGATTATGAGCGGGTGATTTTTGGAGCGGATGGTCAGGGCATTGCTTCGGGCGGCACGGAGCGAAAAGCGCCGCCGGCCAATCGCGGCGCGACGTGTTCGCCAAGTGGAGATCTCTGCAGTGCGCTGCCGGGGATGCCAGGTCATGTTGACCTGTCGAGTGTGACGCCGTTGCTGGTGCTCAACGCCGGGTTGAGTGTGCCGCCGGTGCAACTCTGGGAAGGTCTGGAGCGCGAGCAGGAATTGTGGGCGCGTTTGCGTGTGGGGCCTGCGGCGGAGCACCGCCTGCGGGTCGATCAGCCTCCGATTCGATTCGGTGACAACGCGTAACAACAACAGCATAATTCGCGAAAGTAACGACTTAAAAAAGATGCATTAGAGCTTGATCGCGCGTGCGTGACAGGCTATGCGGCCAGCATACGCGTAAAGTGCGCGGCTGGTATGTTAAAAAATTGGAGATTTTCACTATGGCAATTGAACAAGGTAAGAGCAGTGGCGGAACAGCGATGGTGGTCATCGCGGTTGCGTTGATTGCATTCGTTCTGGGTTATTTTGTAGGCGGTAAAAACGTATCGACCTCGGGCAATGCCCCGGTTGCAGCCGTCGGTTCGGCAGGCTCGCCGACCGGTGGCGTGAATACGGCTCAGGATGGTTCGAAGATTCCTATTCTGGACAGCCCGATTCGTGGAAACGTGAACGCACCGATTACGATCGTGGACTTCTCGAGCTTGCAGTGCCCGTTCTGTGCACGCGGCAACGATACGCTCAAGCAGTTGCTTGAGAAGTATCCCAACGATGTTCGCATCGTCTCGAAGAATTTCCCGCTTGGTTTCCAGGCACAGTCGCCTGCAGCCGCCAAGGCCGCTATGGCTGCCGGTGAGCAGGGCAAATACTGGGAAATGAAGGACATGCTGTTCAAAAACATGCAGCAGTTCCGCAGCGCAGACATGACCGAGCTGACGGCCGGTTTTGCCAAAGATCTGGGTCTGAACGTCGAGAAGTTTAAGGCGGATCTGCAGAAGCCGGAATACGATGCCATCATCAAGCGTGACCAGGATCTGGGTGCTTCGCTCGGAGTTCAGGGAACGCCGCATTACTTCGTAAACGGTGAGCGCGTCAGTGGTGCGCAGCCGCTCGATGCTTTCGAGGCCATCGTCAAGCGTCAGCTCGGCGAAGCCAAGCAGCTTCTGGCTTCGGGAACCTCGCGTGATGCGCTGTACAATACGATGGTCGCCAAGAACTTCCAGGCCGCTCCGGCTGCTCCGTCGGCACCGACCCCGGCTGCTGCTCCGGCCGTAGAAGTTCATATGGTTCCGGTTCGTCCGACCGACGCCGTGAAAGGCGATAAGGATGATTACCTGGTAACGGTGATGGAGTTCTCGAGCTTCCAGTGCCCGTTCTGTGCACGTGGTGCCGAGACGCTTCGTGAGCTTGCGAAGAAATACCCGAACAAAGTTCGTTTCGTGTACAAGCACTTCCCGCTGTCGTTCCAGGCTCAGTCGGAGCCGGCCGGTCGTGCCGCAGTTGCTGCTGGCGAGCAGGGCAAGTTCTGGGAAATGTATGACCTGATTTATGAGAATCAGCGCAATCTGGCGCAGGCTGGCATCTTCGAAGAGCTGGCTGGCAAGCTGGGCCTGAACATGGCCAAGTTCAAAGCGGATATGGAATCGCCCGCTGCTGCAGAGCGCGTGAAGGAAAACCAGGCCGAAGGTTCGGCTGCCGGTGTTCGTGGAACGCCTGCGTTCCTGGTCAACGGTGTCAAACTGGTCGGTGCGAAACCGGCTGCTGATTTCATCGCTGAAATCGACAAGCAGTTGGAAATTGCTGAGAAGATCAAAAAGGAGAAAAACCTGAAGGGCGAAGCTCTGTATGCTGCTGTTGTGGAGCATAACAAAGCCAATGCACCGAAGGCTCCGGCTGCTCCGGCTCCGGCTCCCGCTCCGGCTGCTAAAGTCGATGCTAAAGATCTGGTGATCGGCAAATCGCATGTGAAGGGACCGGAAAATGCTCCGATCACGATTTTCGAATTCTCGAGCTTCCAGTGCCCGTTCTGTGCACGTGGCGCCGAGACGCTTCGTCAGGTTGTGAAGGAGTATCCGGGTCAGGTAAAGGTCGTGTACAAAAACTTCCCGCTTGCATTCCAGGCACAGGCTGAGCCTGCTGGCCGTGCGGCTCTTGCAGCCGGTCGCCAGAACAAGTTCTGGGAATACTACGACACGATTTACGCCAACCAGGGCAAGCTGTCGCAGGCCGGTATCTTCTCGACCTGGGCCAAGGAACTTGGTCTGAACGTGGATAAGTTCGAGAAAGACATGAACGATCCGGCGATTGCTGAGCAGGTTAAGTCGGAGCAGGCTGAAGGCAGCAAGATTGGCGTGCAGGGAACTCCGGCGTTCTTCATCAACGGAACGCGTCTGGTTGGTGCCCAGCCGATCGATAAGTTCAAAGAAGTTATCGATGCTGAGCTTGCCAAGAAGTAAGTTTTGCAATGGCGTTCATGCTGTTTTTTGAAAAACAGTGTGAACGTTGCCTTGCAAGCGTGTAGAAAAGCCCGCGACCATTTTCGATGGTATGCGGGCTTTTTTTGTGCTCAGATAGCGAATCTGCGCCGTTGTCTTCTGAAAAGTTTTGGAGCTTTGTTGTGAAAATATCGAGAATCTATCTGGTTTTGTTGGTGTGCGGTCTGTGGTTGGTGTCGGGTTGTGCATCTTCGTCGGGTGAGGGTGGGGAGGTTTCTGTCGCGGAGCAGGAGATCCGTGTGCAGAGCATGATGCTCGACAGCGATATCGTGCCGGTTGGTGACAGCCCGATTCTTGGCAACCCCGATGCGCCCATTACGATCGTTGATTTTTCCAGTCTGCAGTGCCCGTTTTGTGCGCGAGGCAATGAGACCTTGCAGTTGATTTTGGAACAGTATCCGGATGCGGTTCGGATTGTGTCGAAGAGTTTTCCACTCGAGTTTCAGCCGCAATCAAGGGCCGCAGCCCGGGCAGCGCTGGCGGCCGGAGAGCAGGGCAAGTACTGGGAGATGCGTGCGCTGTTGTTTGAGAATATGCAGCTTTTTAGCACCATCGATATGACGCAGCTTGTGGTTGATCTGGCAACGCAGCTGGGGCTGGATGTGGAGCAGTTCCGGGCCGATTTGCAAAAGCCGGAGCTTGATGCGTCGATTACGCAGGACCTGGCACTGGGCAATGCCCTGGGTGTGCGAGGGACGCCGCATTATTTCATCAACGGCGTGCGGATCAGCGGTGCGCAACCGCTTCCGATGTTTGATGCGGTGATTCAACATTTGTTGGCGCAGGCCGAAGAACTGACAGGGGCAGGCATGGAGCCTGAGGCGGTATATCGTGAAATGGTCGCGATGTATTATCAGGAGCCGCAAGATGCGGCGCAGCCCGCCCGAGGAGCTGAGCCGCAGGAGCTTGAGCCGGGCGCGTTGGAAATCGGAGATTCGTATGTACGGGGCGCCGAGAATGCGCCGATTACGATCTATGAGTTTTCGAGTTTTCAGTGCCCGTTTTGCAAACGTGGCGCGGAAACGGTGCGGCAGGTGATGAGTGCGTATCCGGGCCAGATTCGGCTTGTGTATAAAAGTTATCCGCTTCCAATGCATGCGTATGCAGAGGCTGCCAATCGTGCAGCTCTGGCAGCCGGTCGCCAGGGAAAGTTCTGGGAGATGTATGATCTGATTTACGAGAATCAGGAGCGTTTGAAGGAAGAAGGGATTTTTGAGGAGCTGGCAGAGAAGGCTGGCGTAGATCTGACGCAGTTTCGAAAGGACCTGGAAGATCCGGCAATTCAGGCACAGGTTGACAGGGAACAGGCCGAGGGCGCGCGGTTGCATGTGCGAGGAACGCCAACGTTTTTTATCAATGGGACGCCCCTGGTTGGCGCACAGCCGCTGGAGAGTTTCCAAAGGATCATTGACGCGAAGCTTACTGAGCTTTCGGAAGGAGAAACTCAAGAATGATGAGCGTGTTATTGATTTTGTTGGCGATTGGCGGGGTGGCGGTTGCGGTGGCCGTTGTCAACACAAAGACGAAAAACGGACTTGCGCGTGGGTTGGTGCAGGCACGGGCGACGGGGGATGTTTCCGGCCTGGTGGCTGCGATTCAGGCCAGCCCGGAAAGCTCGCGGCCAACGCTGTGGGATCAGGCAATCGGCGCGCTGTGGGGCGAGTATGCGCGTGAGGCGGCGACGTCTTTGATCATGGCCGGGGCGCAGCGCAGTGACGCGAGTATTTTGCAGTACTGGATCAAGCAGGTCATGGAAGTCGAGCCGGAGATTGCCGAAGCGTATTTTGATGAGGAGTTTCTTGCGAACCATTATCACCCGCAAGTCGCAGCGAGTTGCGGTCGTTGTGGTTGTAGCTGATTTAGTTGGGGGGAAGGGGGTGTTGTCTTGCGCGTAGCCGCGCCCGCGAAGGAAAAACGACGGAGGCGGGGGTAGAATTGTGCGGAAAGGTTGCAGTGCGGTGAAGTGGAGGAGTTCTGGAAGTCAGAAAGGTTGCAGTGCGGCGAAGTGGAGGGGTTCTGGAAATCAGAAAGGTTGCAGTGCGGCGAAGTGGAGGAGTTCTGGAAGTCAGAAAGGTTGCAGTGCGGTGAAGTGGAGGGGTTCTGGAAATCAGAAAGGTTGCAGTGCGGTGAAGTGGAGGGGTTCTGGAAATCAGAAAGGTTGTAGCACGGTGAAGTGGAGGGGTTCTGGATTTTTGCGAGTTGTTGCCGGGGGGGGTTGAGAACGGGATGCAGATCAGGCCAGGTTGCGTCGACCTTGTAGAAAGTTTCTCTATGGTTGCTATCCATCTGGCCATCTGGCGTAAGGAAAGTCGGGCTGGCTGGAGTTTTTATAGGTTCTGAATTCCTGGGGGTTTCCAATGAAGAAATTTTTGGTCCGGCTAAAATTCGTGGAAATGTAGAAAATTCCAGGACCGGCCGGCCAGGACAGAACAGTTCTTGAAAAGACATGAAAATTATAGAAATTTCTGTAAATTCAGAAATTTTCTGCCAGAATTTTTACGCACTTGAGCCTCGTCACTGCAAAATTTTTCTT
>JBEBUW010000043.1:0-32958 GCA_040393065.1 Lujinxingia vulgaris
AGGCTCAAGTGCGCAAAAATTCTGGCAGAAAATTTCTGAATTTATAGAAAATTTCTAGAATTTTCATGTCTCTTCAAGAAAAGTTCTGTCCTGGCCTGCCGGTCCTGTAGTTTTCTACAAATCTACGAATTTTGGCCCGGCCAGAATTTTCTTTCATTGAGTCTCCAGAAATTCAGAAACTATAAAAAGTTCGGCCAGCTCCGTCAGAGTTAGTTCAGCCTGCTTTGGAATGAGGAATTTTCAACGAAAACACGGCTCGAACTCGCCCAATCTGTTTCAAAAATTGTCTCACCCTCAAAAAGCAAAATCCGTAGTGCGCAACGCCTGCAGGAATGGGTGTTGGTGGATAGGGATTTATATTGCGACAACGGCGAACCTACAAAGAAAAATAGGAAGAGAAATCAGTCCGGTGTGCCGTCCTGGTGTACGGGCATATAGGGTGGAATTTCAGATTCGGGGGCAGGACGTTCTGCGTTTTGTTGATGGGTTTTGGCGTGAGCCGTGAGCAGGTGCGTCATGGAGCGCCAGGCGTGGTAGGCGATACGATCGAGCCAGCGCTTGGCTTCGAGAAGGGCGACAGCGTGGTCGGGCGCGACTTTTCCCTGCGCGGCCTCTTGTAGAACGAGGGGGCGTTGCTGGCGGCGTTGGCTGGCGATTTCGAGGGAGAGCTCGCGTAGAGTTTCGACGGACTGCTCGGCCGTGGCGGTATCTTGCAGGGTCGTGAATACGGCTGCCAGTTGGTGGCCGTTGGCGTGCATGTCGGTGCTTTGCTGGTAGAGCACGTGAAAATTGCGCTCGGAAATAGCAGTGAGCAGGCGCTGGGTGTGGTCCAGGGCGTGAAGCACGGAAATGTGGCGTTCGTATTGCTCGGCGTTGGTTGGATCAGAATGCACGCTGTGCATGAAGGTACGTGTCTGGTCAATGGCCCGCCCGTAGGTGGAGAACTGTTCGGCGACGCGATCAAAGGTGGTTTTATTGGTGAGGAGTAGTTGGATGACGTCCAGCAGGTGTTGCATGATTTCGAGAATCGTGTCGTGGGCGGCCTCCAGGGCGATGGATGATACGGCCAGGCTGGATTCGTCGAGGCGGCGGGTAAGGACGAGTCCGCGGTCGGGAATCGCGCGTTCAACGAAGGCGGCAAACTGTGTGGTGAAGGGGTAGAGGAGAACAACGGCGGAGACTTTGAAGGCTGTGAAAAAGCCGGTGAGGTAGATGGCCTGGTCGCCGGTGCTGGCTGCCGGGGCAAATCGGTGCACGAGAAAGAGGAAGATTGGAAGCTGGATGAACCCGACGACGCCGACACTGATATGGATCAGTGCGTGGGCCAGGGCGGTGCGTTTGGCCTGGATGGAACCGCCGATGGCGCCGATTGCGGTCGTTGTGGTGGTACCGACGGCCAGGCCGACGGTCAGCGCAGCGGCCTGTTCGATGGAAATGGCGCCGCTGAAGAGCGCGGTCAGGTTGGCCGCCATGGCAGCGCCGGAGGATTGCAAAATAATGGTGATGATCAGGCCAATGCCGACCAGCAGCAGGCGTCCATAGATGGAGTCTGCAGCAAAGCGGGAGAGATCGATGGCGTTGGACAGATCGGCCATGCCATTTTGCATGACGCCAATGCCGAAGAAAATCAATCCGAAGCCCGCGACGGCCATGCCGATGGAGGATTTGCGTCCCTTCATGAACAGGCGCATCAGCGCGCCGACGCCTATCATGGGCATGGCAAAGGCACTGATTTTGATTTTCAGGCCGATGAGCGAAATCAGCCAGGAGGTAGATGTGGTGCCGATGGTGGCGCCGTAGATGATGCCAATGGCGCTGGCAAAGCTGAGCAACTCGGCGCTCACGAATCCCAGGGCCAAAATGGAGGTAATCGTGGAGGATTGCACGGCCGCGGTGATGGCGAAGCCGGAAATCGTGCTGGCCAGACGCGTGCGGGTGAATCGGTGCAGGATGGAGCGCAGAGCTTCTCCGGCGACGGATTGCAGGCCGTCGGTGAGAAGCAGCATACCAATGAGAAAGAGGCCGATGCCTCCAATCAGTTCGGAGATCATATGGGTGTCGGCTCTGTTTATGCAGCGTTAAGCGTGTCGGAAATTGCTTGCCAGAGACGTTTTTCTTCGGCTTTCATTTCTGCTTCTTCTTCGTCATCGGCGTGGTCATAACCGACCAGGTGCAAAAGGCCGTGGATAAGAAGGAACGCGATTTCGTGCACGAGCGACCAGTCGAGCGTGTCGGGATCGACGCCGAGTTCATGGGCCACGCGTTGTTTGTGCTCCATGCCTTGCAGGAGGTTTTCGGCGAATTCGATACTGATGACGATATCGCCCAGCGCAACGATGTCTTCGCCGAATTCGTCGCCTTCATAGAGTGGGAAGGAGAGGACATCGGTGGGGCGGTCTTCGCCGAGCCAGGTTTTGTTGAGTTCGTGGATGTGCGGATTGTCCGTCAGAACGACGGACAATTCGGGATCATGGAGATCCAAGGCGTGGTAGAGCCTGGCGATGTTGTTGTGAATCATCGTCTGGATCGTCGGTGTGATTGGGTGTGTCTGGGCTGTGCCCTGGAGCAGGATCTCGGCTGGCATCTTGTGTCTGGCTCGTTTCGTTGTTCTCGGGCGCCTCGGCTTCGATTTCCCACGCGTCGGAGCTCTGATCGGCTTCGCTTACGGGGACTTCGGGAGGCGTGAGAGTGTTGGTGGAGTGAGGTGGATTGGTCGATAAAACTGCAGGCATCTTTGCGGTGATCGCATCGGGTGACGGCGTGTTGCTTTTGTTCTGGGGATTCTGAAGGTTTTGCGTGGTGCTGACCGAACTGTCGGGGCGGTTGGTCTGGGAGACGCGTTTGCTTTTGGACGTGGTCCGGCTTTTGCGGCCGGGTTCAGAATCCTGCGAAGCGCGGTTCGCATCGCGATCGGCGGCGTCTTTTTTACTGGCGCCGGGATATTCCGGGCGGTGATGATAGATGCCAGTGAGAATCCGCGTAAAGGCCGATGAGATAGAGTGCAGATCTTTGAGGGTGAGATCGCACTCGTCGAGCTGGCCGTCGGTAAAAGCTTTGTTGACCATCGTCTGCACGAGGCCTTTCAGGCGTGCAGGCGTGGGGTTGGACATCGCACGGCTGGCGGCCTCGATCGAGTCGGCAAGCATGCAGATGGCGGTTTCGCGGCTCTGAGGTTTGGGGCCGGGGTAGCGGAAGTCTTTTTCATCGACTTCAGAAATGTCGGGATCTTCTTGTTCTTTGGCGCGGTGATAGAAAAAGGCGATCAGGCTGGTGCCGTGATGCTGGACGATGAAGTCCTGGATCTCGATGGGAAGCCGGTGTTGGCGCGCCATGTCATAGCCGTCTTTGACGTGGCTTTTGATGATGAGCGCGCTCATGTGGGGCTTGAGTTTGTCATGCGGGTTTTCACCGACGCGTTGGTTTTCGGCAAAGTATTGCGGGTTTTTGGCTTTACCGATGTCGTGATAATAGGCGCCGACGCGGGCAAGGAGCGGGTTGGCGTGCACGGCTTCGGCTGCGGCCTCGCACAACGAGCCGACCATCATGCTGTGGTGGTAGGAGCCGGGGGCACGCATGATGAGTTCACGCAGCAGTGGGTGGTTCAAATTGGCGAGTTCGAGGAGTTTGATGTCGGTGGTGTAGCCGAAGACAGTTTCGAAGAGGGGGAGCACTGCGGACAGGAAAAATCCGGCGGCCAGTCCGCCTGCAAAGCCAAGTCCGATGTGCAAAAGCGTGCCGAACTGGAAGAGTTCGCCCTGAATGAGCGAGAACGCGACGATGCCTACCGCGTTGACAACGCCCACGGCCAGCCCGGACCACATCAGTGTCATGCGGTGTTTGACGTGCTGCACGGTGGTGATGCCGACCAGCGTTCCGATGACCGTGTAGGCCATGAAAAATAGCGAGCTGTCGGCGATCATGCCGACCAGGATACAAAAAAGGATCGTGAAAATGACGGCGTATTCGCTGTTGAGCACCAGTCGAATCAACATGCCGCCGGCCGCAACGGGAATTGCGAAATACCAGGCTTCGACCGGGATCAGCGTAAGTTGCTCGGCAATTGCGTGGCTGATGGCCGTGCCGACGCGCGTGATCAAAAGCATCAGGAGCAGGGAAACGCCCATGAAGATGGCGTCTTTTCGGCGCAGTTCAAAGCGGCGGATGTTGGTGCGGCCGAAGACAAAGAGCGTCATCAAAAGGAGCAGGCAAAAGACCGTAATGCCTGCGATGATCTGGGTTTTTTGCAGGCTTTCGTCACCTTCATGCATTTTCTGGATGATGCGGTAGTGGCGCTCGGTGACGATGTGGCCCTTGTCGACGATGATCTGTCCTTTGCGGAAGTCTTCGCGCAGGATTTGATCGGCGACAGAATCGCGCGCGGCCTTGCGCTTTTCGAGGGTTTGGGCCTCATTGAAAGTCGTGTTGGGACGCACCATCAGGGTGGCCATCGCAGTAATGGCCTGGCGTAGATCGGCGCCGTGAACGGAAATCATTTCGCGGCGCGCCGCCTCTTCAATCAAGCGCGGGATTCCATTCGGTCCCACAAAACGCTCGCCGAGATCGGTAACGTGGTATTCGATCAGGAGTTTGTCGTCGTGGAGACGGCGCAAGTAAATTCCGTTGTCGCCTTCGCGTTCCAGGCGGCGAACATTGGCGACGATCAGGTGAGACATTGCGTCGGCGACGATGGCGGCGAGTACGTTTTCGGCGTCGACGGGGAACCCGCGGCGGGCGAAGGCTTCGAAATCCTGGTCGGAAAGACGTGCCCGGCCCAGGGAGTCGAAGTGTTCGGCGCGCAGTTTCTGCGCGATTTGCACGCGCTGCTCGGGCGGAACCGCGTCGATCAGGATGCGGGCCGCGATGGTGGAGCCTTGCATGGACTGAGCAATGATTTCTTCAAAGCGTTCGGGATCTCTGGCTTCGAGTTCGAGCCGGATTTCTTCGGCCATGGCCTGGCGCATGCCCGAGAAGGTTTTGCGGATATCATCGCGCAGCGTATCGGCCAGGGATTCTTGCCAGTCGTAGACGGAGGATACCGAGAGGGCGACTTCTTCGCGGAGTCGATTGGAGGCCAGGATGTCCTTTTCTGCAAAGGAAAAGTCGCGGGTTGCTTCCATGGTGAAGGGCGCAACCTGGCCAATGATGGAATCGTCAATATTGCGGCCACGCACGTCGAAACCGGCAGTCATGATGGCGATCATCGCTGCGATGAACAGACCAAAGGCGATGAACTGCGCGATGACGTGATCGCTGAGCTGAAGCAGTCGGCTGTTTTTGGATCCCCGGGTTTTTGCCCCACTGGCTTTTCGGAGCAACACGCTTTTGGACCAGCGTGTATCTTTGGGCATAAGGCGTTTCCTGGTTTGAAGATGCGCGGCGGGGCGCCAACGCAGCGCATACTAACGACAATTGCGATGTCAGGTATTCCGCACACGTAGTTACTGCGCTGGTCTTAGCAATTTTTATGGTGATCTACAATCTCGTGCAGCGGCCGGGCGAAGGCTTGTTCCAGGCAAAAGTGCACGCGAATGTGCCAGGGCTCGAATTGCCATGACTTTAAGGCATGACTTTAAGGAAAGAAGGGGCTTGTCATGAATTGGCAACGTTTGTGGTCGTGTTGTGCTAGGAATTGGTAGGGGAAATAGGGCGTTGCTGTGGTAGACAGGCCGGGGATGAATTTTATACTGGATTCAATCCAGGCAGGAATCGATTCAGGTATCCATTAATAGGTCAGGTATGGTGTTTCAGCTCGACATAGAGGCATTGAGGCAGTCGTTGGATGGCGTGGAGCCGGGGCGACTGGATGGAAAGCGTGTAAGTGAGGCGCTGCTTGTGCAGGTGACGGCGGGTGTGGAGGCGTTGCGTGCGCGGGGCATCGTGCCGTGTCTGGCGGTTTTGCAGGTGGGGGAAGATCCGGCGAGTCAGGTGTATGTGAGAAACAAGGTGCGCTCGTGTGGGAAGGTGGGGATGGAGAGCAGGCATTTCCAGTTGCCGGGCACTGTGAGCGCGCAGGAGTTGCGTGGGTTGTTGGGGGAATTAAGCCGGGATGCGTCGGTGCATGGGATTTTGCTGCAGTTGCCGATTCCGGAGGAGCTTTCGGCGTTGGATGCGATGATGAGCATTGCGCCGGAAAAGGACGTGGATGGATTTCATCCATTGAATCTGGGGTGCCTGGCGTCGGGGCGCGCGGAATTGGAACCGTGCACGCCGCGTGGAATCATGACGTTGCTGGAGGTTGCCGGCGTGTCGTGTCGTGGCAAGCGTGCGGTGGTGATCGGGCGCAGTGTGATAGTGGGGCGGCCGATAGCGCAGATGCTGGTGCGGGCGGATTGTACGGTGACGGTGTGCCACCGGTTTACGGAAGATCTGGCAGCGGAAGTGCAGCGGGCGGATATCGTGGTGGTGGCGACAGGCGTGCCGGAGCTTGTGCGGGGCGCGTGGATTAAGCCGGGCGCGGTGGTGATCGATGTAGGGATTACGCGCACGGAAACGGGCAAGCTGGTGGGTGATGTGGAGTTTGAGGAGGCTGCGCGGCATGCTTCGGCGATTACACCGGTGCCGGGCGGAGTGGGACCGATGACAGTCGCGACTCTGTTGGAAAACACGGTGCGGGCGGCCTGTCTGCAAAACGGCTTGCGGATTGTGGACGGTGTGGCGCTGGATCAGGAAAGTGCGCCGGGGCCGGATCATTTTCGATTGACCTTTGTTTGAGCGCGTGCAGGATGCGGGGAGAATAATTTCGTATTTGTCAGGCGCCGCACGTCGATAACCGTAGTTTTTGATGAGAGAAGTTTCATGACTGAAGAGCTTCGTCATATTCCGCTGGAAAAACGCCATGTTGAGCTGGGCGCAAAGATGGTGCCTTTTGCCGGTTTTTTGATGCCGGTGCAGTACACGGGTATCAAGGATGAGCATCTGGCGGTGCGCTCGCGGGCCGGGATTTTTGATGTCAGCCATATGGGCGAGGTGGAGATCCAGGGCGTAGATGCGATTGAAGTTTTGAACGGACTGATTACGAATGACGCCACGGCGCTGGAAGACGGCCAGGCGTTGTATACGGTGATTTGTAATGAGGCGGGCGGAATTGTTGACGATGTGATCGTGTATCGGCTGGCGGCTGATCATGTGCTTGTATGTGTGAATGCGTCGAACCGTGAGAAGGTTTTTGCGCATCTGCAGAAATACCGCAGCGGGGAGGCAGAGATTCGCGATTGCAGTGATTCGTACGGGCAGTTTGCGGTGCAGGGGCCAGATGCTCAGGCAATACTTCAACGTTTTGTGGATTTTGATCTGGGTAGTTTGAAGGCGTTTCGAGCTGTTTATGGCGCCGTAGCCGGGCATCGCGCACTGGTGGCGCGCACGGGTTATACGGGGGAGGACGGATTTGAGTTGTATGTTCCGGCCGAGCACGCAGCGGAGATCTTTGATGCGTTGGTTGAACAAACGACGCGTGAGGAACTGGCGTTGTGTGGGCTGGGCTGTCGGGACACGCTTCGGCTGGAGGCGCGTTTGAATCTGTATGGCCAGGAAATGGACGAGACGACGAATCCTCTGGAGGCGGGTCTTGGCTGGGTAGTGAAGCTGGATAAGGCAACACGTTTTGTGGGGCAGGAGGCGCTGCGGCAAATTAAGCGCGAGGGCGTGCGGCGGCGGTTGCGTGGATTTGTGGTCGAAGGGCGTGGAATCGTGCGCAGCGGCTGCGAAATTTATGCGGGCGACGTTAAAATTGGCACGCTGACAAGCGGCACCTATGCGCCGACGCTGGAACGCAGCATCGGGCTGGGTTATATCGACGTAGATTATGCCGATGTAGAGAATGTTGCGATCGATGTGCGTGGTCGGCGGCTGGAAGCGACGGTAACGACGAAGCCGTTTTATACGCGCGGGAAGTAAATCGTCTTTTGGATGAATGAAATTGAAGTTGTAGACAGGTTGCGGGCAAAAACCTCAAGAAATGGATGATGGAGAGAGTGATGGAAGATAATAATTTGGATGGCTATCGGTTTTCGCGTGAACACGAGTGGGTTCGTGAAGAAGAGGACGGAACTTATACAATCGGGATTTCGCATTATGCGCAGGACGCGCTGGGCGACATCGTGTTTGTGGAACTTCCGAGTGTTGGCGAAACACTTGAGGCGGACGAGGAATTTGGCGTCGTGGAGAGTGTGAAGGCGGTTTCTGATTTGTATGCGCCGATCAGCGGCGAGGTTGTGGCGATCAATGAAGAGCTTGAGGATTCGCCGGAGCTGATCAATGAGAGTCCGTATGAAGCGGGCTGGATCGTGCGCGTGAAGGCGGAGAGTCCGGAGGAGTTCAGGGCACTCTGGGATGCAGATGGATACGAGGAATTCCTCAAGGAAAGTGAGTAAACAGTTTATGCGATATATTCCGCACACAGAGGAGGAAGTTCAGGCGATGCTGGAAGCGATTGGCCTGGGCTCGATCCATGAGATGTTTGAGCAGGTGCCGCAGCATTTGCGTGCTGAGGCTGAGAAGTTGTCGTTGCCAAAGCCGATGAGCGAGATTCAGTTGGAGCGTCATATTGGCGGTCTGGCGGCCAAGAATCGCGTGGCGAGTCTGGATACAGTGTCGTTTCTGGGCGCGGGTTTGTATGAGCATGTGGTGCCGTCGGCGATTTCGCAGCTTTTGCTGCGTGCGGAGTTTTTGACGTCGTATACGCCGTATCAGCCGGAGATCAGCCAGGGGACGACGAAGGCGATTTTTGAGTTCCAGTCGATGGTTTCCGAGCTACTGGATATGCCGATTGCGAACGCTTCTATGTATGACGGGGCGCATGCGACGGCGGAAGCTGCGTTGATGTCGCAGCGTGTGACGCGGCGCGGCAAGGTTCTGATCGCAAAAAGTGTGCATCCTGAGTATCGGCAGGTTGTGCAGACGTATTTGCGGTTTCAGCCGGGCAATTATGTCGAGTTTGATTTCGATGAAAAGACAGGCCGGGTTGATTTGAATGCGTTGAAAAGTGCTGCGGGGGATGCAAAGGAAGTGGCGTGCGTGATTTTTCAGACGCCGAACTTTTTTGGTGTGCTGGAAGATCCGGGCGCGATTGTGGAATGGGCGCATGCACACAAAATCATGGTGGTGGCGTGTTTCAATGAGCCGCATGCGTTTGCGGTTTCGACGCCGCCGGGCACATTTGGCGTGGATATTTGTGTTGGCGAGGGGATGGGCCTGGGTGTGGGGCTTGCGTTTGGCGGGCCGGGACTCGGGATTTTTGCCTGTCGTGAGCAGCATATTCGTTCGATGCCGGGGCGTTTGAGCGGGCGGACGGTCGATACTGAAGGGCGCGAGGGATATGTGCTGACGTTGTCGACGCGTGAGCAGCATATTCGGCGCGAAAAGGCGACGAGTAATATTTGCACGAACCAGGGGCTGATGGCGCTGGCAGCGGCGATGTATATGAGTCTTCTGGGCAAGCAGGGAATGCGCGAGCTTGCAGAACTCAACATGGCGCGTGCGCAGTATGCGCGTCAGGTTTTGCAGAGCGTGGGCCGTGCGGAAGCGGTGTATGATGCGCCGTTTTTTAATGAGTTTGTCGTGAAATTGCCGTCTTCGGCGCAAAAGATTGTGCAGGAAGCGCTGGGGTACGGAATTATGGCGGGCTATGATCTGGGGCGTGTGCGGCCGGAGTGGAAAGATCGTTTGTTGATAGCCACGACGGAGATGACGCCGCGTACGTCGATCGATCGGCTGGCCGGGCTTTTATCGAATTGATGAACTAGTTTTTGTTGTGAAGTAAGAATCGAGGCCGCGAAAGCGGCCTCTTTTGTTGTCAGGGGCGCCAGCGGATGCGCATACGGCGGGATTCGTCAGCGCGGATTTCAATGAAGAAGGTAAAAGAGAACATGACGAGGCCGTCTTTGTCCTTGAGGGCTTCTGGAGGATTGTAGAAGGGCGCGGCGGCTCGCATGGCGCGGATGGCTTCCTGGTCGAGGTGCTGGAGGCCCGAGGAGCTTGAGATCCAGATGTTGTGGATGGTGCCGTCGCCGCGCAGGGCGATTCGCAGGGTCGTGGCGCGGTCTTTGACGCCGTAGACGCTGCCGTCGGGATCGTGTCGCTGGTAGACGTCGGTGCCGTTCCAGTTGTCGCGGACCTGATTGACGATGCGGTCAAAGAATGCCCAGTATTTGGTGCGCTGGCGGTTGAGCAGGGTCTGGTTGCCTTCTTCGATGTCGGGGATGTGGTTGTCGTGGCCGCCGGCCGCGGCTTGTTGGGCGACGAAGGGATCGTCGAGGGTGGGGAAAAGCGCAGGCGGCCGGGTGGATTCTTGTTCGTCGGGTGGTGCGGGGACGTCGAGGGTCGGGCGGCGCAGCGGGCCCAGGTCGGGTTCTACGGTGTCGTCAGTGGTTTCGACGGGTTCGGGGTTTTCGGATGAATCGACGGGTTTTTCGGGCGTTTGGGGAGGCAGAATGTGCTCGGGCGTGGGTGGTTTATCGGCCGATCGCTCGGTCTGTGAAGGCGTACGTGCGGCGGCGACGGGCAGCGGTGCGACCGGGGCGCGGCGCACGGTCTGGCGTTCTACTTTCTGGGCGTGCTGGGCTTCGAAGTCGGCTTCGTCCGGGGTTTCTTCGCGTTCGGGCGCGGGGAGCTGGACGTATTGCCGGGCGTTTTGAGGTTCGTCATCGACGAGCTGAATGGAGAAATCGTCTTCTGTCTTGTTGAATGTGGCCGGGTCAAAGGTGTCGTCGTTGGTGTTGGTGAGAGTGAGTAGGAGCGCAAGGATGGGAATATGGGCTAACGCCGAAATGAAGAGGACGACAGCCAGCAAGCGATAGGCAGGTGAGCGATGTCGGTTGTGGAAATTCATAGGGTGGCGGAATCCATCTTCAAATCAAAAATAGCCGAAGGTGACGAGCCGGGAGGTTGCGTGCAGCGTGGGAAAAAAGTAGCGTGGTGTGCTACGCTTCGCATTTATGATTGTACCATAAAGTTGAAATCAACAGGATGCTTGCGTGTTGTGGTGCGTACGATGTGCTGAGTTTGTGGAATGTCTAGTGATAAATGACTGAGAGAACTGAGGCGAAGATGAAAAATCTTGAATATGACCGAACAGGGCTGGGGCGTGAGGCGATGGGGGCGGATGCTGAGGGCGTGGTGAGCATCGAGCGGTCGGCCTGCGAGGCGTTGTTGCCGCGGCTGAATGCGGCTCGGCTTGCGCTGGGGGATCGGTTTCGAAAGGGCGAGCTTGGATTCATCGGCTGTCCGGATCAGGATGTGAAGCAATTGCAGGAATGGGCTCGGAAGAAACGTGCGCAGGGATTTACGGATCAGGTCATCATCGGCATCGGTGGTTCAAACTTAGGCACGCGCGCGATTTTGGATGCAGCACGTGCGGCAGATTATGGCGGAATGCGTGCGCATTTTGCGGAAAATATCGATCCGACGACGATTCATCGTTTGTTTGACAGCCTGGATCTGGAAAAGACGTTGTTTTTGGTGATCACCAAAAGCGGTACGACGCTGGAAACAATGGGGATTTTTTGGATTGCCTATGATCGGGTTGTGAAACTGGTCGGCGCGGACCAGGCGTCGCGACATTTTGTGGCGATTACGGATCCGAAGGTCGGGAGTTTGCGGCCGCTGGCGGAGTCGATGGGCTTTGAGTCGTTTGATGTGCCGCCGAATGTGGGGGGACGGTTCAGCGTATTTACGAATGTGGGTCTGGTGCCGCTGGCCCTGGCTGGTTATCCGCTGGTGGAGCTTCTGGAAGGAGCACGGCAGGTTCGTGACGCCGCGCTGCATGAGGATTCGCTGGAGAAAAACGTGGCGATGCAACTGGCGGCGGATCATTATTTGCTGTGGTCTAGCGGCATCAGCCAGGTTGTGATGATGAGCTATAGCGATCAGCTATTGTCGATGGTGGACTGGTTTCGGCAGCTCTGGGCGGAGAGTCTTGGGAAGGCGGAGAATCGGCAGGGAGTCCAGGTGCATGTGGGGCAAACGCCGGTGAAGGCATGGGGCGTGGTGGATCAGCACAGCCAGGTACAGCTGTATATGGAGGGCCCCAGGGATAAGCACATTTTGTTTGTAGAGGTGGAGCAGTTCGAGGTGGATTTGCGGATTCCTGCAGAGCCGGAACTTCCGGAAAGTGTGCGGCATCTGGCCGGGCGGACGTTGTCGGAAGTACTGAATGCGGAACTTGCAGGGACGCGGGCAGCATTGAGCCAGTCCGGTCGTCCGATTTCGCGACTGGTTTTTCGGCAACTTGAGCCTGGCGCGGTGGGGAGTTTTATTTTTTGCTGGGAGTTTGTGACGGCGTTGATGGGAGAATTGATGGATATCGACGCTTTTGATCAGCCCGGTGTGGAGCTTGGGAAGAAGATCGCGCACGGGCTGTTGGGGCGTAAAGGTTTTGAGTCGTACGCAGCGATTGCGACGTCGCCAAAATCCTGAGCAGGCGTTGGTACAGACAGGGCAGGTGTGGTAAGTGCGTCTGATTGCTAGGATATAGAGATCATTTTGCATTCCTGTTCGAAGTCTGGTCTAATCACTGATAACGAGCTCTCTCGCACATAGATATTTGGATGGAATGAAAATCTGGTTGAAGCGTGCGTTGGTCGTCTTACGGTTCTTTGGTTAATCCGTGAGGCGACAATCGTTCGGTCAACGGACAGCGAAGAACATAAGCATGGTCAAGGATAGCACAGTCGTTACGGTCATCAGCCAGTTGCCCATAAAGCCAGTCAATGCTTTAGAAGCGTGTCTGGTGGTAATCAACGGCGCGGATCTTGGCAAAAAATATAATCTCACGCAGAACGCGACGATTATCGGACGCTCAAGCAAGGTTGATATTGTCATTGATGAAGAGTCAATTTCGCGTAATCACGCCGTCATTGAGACGGAAGGTGATGGGATTATTGTACGCGATCTGGGCAGCACCAACGGCACGTATGTCAACGATCAAACGATTACCAGCCATCGGTTGCGCGAGGGGGATCTGGTCAAGGTAGGGCGGACGATTTTCAAATTTATTTCGGGTAGCAACATTGAAGCTGCTTATCATGATGAAATTTATCGTCTGACGACAACTGACGGCCTGACGCAGGTTTTTAATAAGCGTTATTTCCTGCAGGAAATGGAACGAGAGATGAGCCGGTGCATCCGTTATAACCGTGCGCTGACGCTGGTGATGATCGATATCGATCATTTCAAGCCAGTCAACGACACGTACGGACATCTGGCCGGAGATCATATTCTTAAGCAGTGCGCGCAGCGAATTGTGCGTCATATTCGCCGGGATGATATTTTTGCGCGTTACGGCGGCGAAGAATTTATTTTGCTGCTGCCCGAGATCGATAAAACGCAGGGACTTTATCTTGCCGATAAGCTGCGTGATCTTGTGGCCAGAGAGCCTTTTACGTTTGATAAGGTAGATATTCCGATCACATTATCGATGGGCGTTGCTGACGTTCAGGAGTATTTGATGCGGATGCCTCCTGGTGAGCACAACGATCCGTCGAGTGAGAACAATTGCTTTGCTTTTATCAAGCTGGCCGATGATCGCTTGTATCAGGCAAAAGAAGCGGGTCGAAATCGAGTTGTTGGCTGATTTTTATTTTTTGAATTGCTGATGGACGTTGTATTTCAGCAATGAGAATTGAAAAAGCGCTCTGCCGGTCGATTGGCCGGACAGAGCGCTTTTTTAGTTTTTTAATGTATTAAACTTTCGATTAGAGGCGATGGAATTTGATGAGGTTGGTTTCGGATTCCTTGCCGGCCGGCGAGCCCATGACAACGACGATTTCGTCGCCTGGTTTGCCGTTACGTTCGGTACGCATGAGTTCTTCGACGCACTCGAGCATTTTGTCGGTATTGTCGAACATTTCGAGCTTGTAGGGCTCGACGCCCCAGTAGAGTGCCAGTTGTTGATAGACGCGCTCGTGAGGCGTGCAGGCGATGATCATCTGGCGCGGTCGGTAAGTCGTGAGCAGACGCGCAGTGGCGCCGGAGTTTGTGAGTACAACGATACCGGAAACATCAAGTTCTTCGGCGCCGATGGTGGCTGCCTTGGCGACGGCATTGGGGAACGTGCGAAGATGGCTGGTGGGCTCGGGTTCGGTGCGGCTGCGGAAACGCGGGCTTTTCTCAACCTCTTCGATGATGCTGGCCATCATGCGCACGGTTTCGACCGGATATTTGCCGGCGGCGGTTTCGCCGGAAAGCATGACGGAGTCGGTGCCGTCCATGATGGCGTTGGCGACGTCGGAGGCTTCGGCCCGTGTTGGGCGGAAGTTTTCGGTCATCGATTCGAGCATCTGGGTTGCAGTAATCGTGATGCGGCCCATGGCGTTGGCTTTGGCGATTGCCATCTTCTGAATCATGGGAACTTGCTCGGGCGGCATTTCAACGCCGAGGTCCCCGCGTGCGATCATGATGCCGTCGGAAACAGAGATGATGTCTTCGAGTTCGGCAACGGCCTGGGGCTTTTCGATTTTTGAAATAATTTTGATGTTATTGCTGAGCGAACTCGGAAGATGGGTGCGAAGCTGATGAATATCCAGAGCAGAGCGTACAAAGCTGAGCGCGATGTAATCGACACCGAGTTCAATACCGAAATCGAGATCGACTTTGTCTTTGGCAGTCAAGCTGGGGGCGGAAACGGCGGCGGTAGGCAGATTGATGCCTTTGTTGTTTTTGAGGATGCCGGCAACTTCCACCACCGTGCGTACGTCGTAGCCTTGAACGTCGACGACTTTGAGTCGGATCAGGCCGTCGTCCAGGAGCAGGATGTCGCCGCGAACGACGTCCTCGTGCAGATGCTCATACGTTGTGGAAACGCGTTCGGAGTTACCGATGATATCGTCGACGGTGATGATGAACTCATCACCTTTATGCAGAGCAATAGAGCCGGTTTCGAAGGTACCCACGCGGATCTTGGGGCCCTGTAGATCTTGGAGAATGGCAACAGGACGGCGCAGGTCTTTGGAAAGGCCACGGATGAGGTCGTAAGTCGTTCGGTGGTATTCGTGGGTTCCGTGAGAAAAATTCAGGCGCGCGACATTCATGCCGGCAAGGATCATTTCTTCGAGAACTTCAGGTGAGCTGCTGGCGGGGCCCAGGGTACATACAATTTTCGCGTGTCTCATAATTTAACTTATTATCGGGCAGTCATTGGGAAAACATTGGAAGTAAGTGACAATACTCGCCGGTAGAGTGATGTCTACGTTGATGGAAGTATTGTGAAAAAATATCGGGATAAAAGGGAGCCATTAGTTGGTTTTTGCGCATGCACTGACAGCAGTATTGCCTCCGTGAGTCAGGAGTGATTTGCAGCCGACGCCCCATTGCTCGGTGGGTTTGTTGAGCGGGCAAACCCGTGCGTTGACGGGGCCGCTGCAGGTCAGGCTGCACCAGTATTCATTGGTCTGCAGGTTTACGCAGGCAGAGTTCTCGGAGCAGCCATCGTTTTCACAGCGCCGGGAGCAGAATTTAAAGTCGCGGAAATACTCAAGGCAGGTGCCGCTGATGCATTCAGAGTCTGTGGTGCATTTGTCACCGATTGATTTGAGTTCTTTGTGGACGCAGCCTTGTTGCCAGGTGATGGAGCCGTCTTCTGCGTAGACCGGAATATGTGCGCAGGCCAATCCCTGGATTGCGCAGGATTGATCGCAGCGCATCACGCAGTGATTGTAGTCGTGTGGCGCGGAGCTGTAGCTGGCGGCCAGGCACCACTCATCGCCGGCACAATCGCTGGAACGCGTGCATTCGTTGGTGCAATAGGTGGGCTTCCAGGGACCAGGGCAATTGTCGTTGTCGCCACAGCGGCATGTTCCGCCGGCGCAGTCGCTGTCGCCCTGGCATTGCGCAGCGTTTGCCTGTCCGGAGACGCATTCCGCGTTGATGCAAGCCTGTCCTGCTTCACAGGCCTGCGTGGTCTGGCCAGTTCCGGTGGGTCTGCAAATGAGCAAGGTATTGGTGTCGTAGCAGCTTTTTTCGCCCGGGGTGCAGACATGTTTATCCACGCAAATGCCGCCGTCGCATTGCTGGGATTCCGGGCAGGCGTCTTCGACATAGGCTGTGCCGGAAGCATTGCAGATTTCGCGTACGCCGGTCGTGGAACAGCGAACTTCATCGGGACAACAGACACTGCAGCGCGTGTCTTCTTCCGGTGGTTGTATATCAGGAGAAATCTGGGTGTCTGGTGTTTCCGAGACATCAAGTTGACTGCTTGCGTCTTCGGAAATGCCGGTGTCCTGCGCATCGGTAGATGGAATTTCAGTTTCAGCACATGCGCTCACGAACGTGAACAGAACGGCCAAAAGCAACGCCGGAGCGAAAATATTGAAAGCATGAAAGCGAGGCATCATGAGCAGTCAGCACGGGTCGGTTGTAGAAATGAATACGTCTTCGACTCCGGATCAGACTACGAGGTTCGCCGTGGGTTTGCAATCATGAACCGGGGCAGAGGCGTAGGCGGCAGATCTCTTTAATGCGGCTGGTTAACGGTAGATTCGCGAAGTTCATTTTCTAAAGAGAGGCAGCGTTCCATGAGGCGGTCAAGCTGATTGTGTTTGCGCGTAGCAAGTTGATTTCCATACATCCAGCCGCCGATAGCGCCCAGAAGGGCTGCTGGCAATCGACCGCGCAGCATCGAGCCTTGTCCGCCAAGCAATCCGATCTGGGTTCCGAGTAAAACAGGTTGGATGGGAAATTCGAGGAGCCCGCGCTCACTCAGTAAATCAGCGGCAAGCCCTTGCAGTTGTGCGTGAGCAGCGCGTCGTTCACCACGTCGGATATGGGCTTCGATGCGTTCAAGGCGGGAGACGTAGTGCTCAAGATGCTGCTGTTCTTGAAGGGCAATTTGCTGAAAGTTGGCCATGGCGGAAACCTCGGATTTTATCTGTCAGAGAAATACAGCGTGGCGAAAGTAAAAAAAAATGCCGCACATTGTTCGTAAGATCAATGTGCGGCATTTGTATGGAGCCAAACGGGATCGAACCGTCGACCTTCTGACTGCCAGTCAGACGCTCTCCCAGCTGAGCTATGGCCCCGTGTGTTGCAAATCGACGAGCCGTCGATGAGGTGACTTATAGGGGGATTGGAGCGGATATGTCAAGCAGTATTTTTAAGAATGTTTATTGGGACCGGGACGTAGCCTGTTCCTGCCGTTGAAGGGCACGCAGATAGCGTTGGCGATAATTCTGGTTTTCAGGATGTTTTTCAGAGAGTTCTCGTAAGTTTTCGATGGCTTCGGACTCAGTTTTTCCTTCGTTGTCGAGCAGGGTTTCGGCGAGTACGGGATCAAAGTCACTGATTTCCGAAGACGCCTGGTGGATAAATTTTCTGCGTTCAGCGATCGGGAACGCGTCCGGATCTTCGATGCGCCAGCGCATGAGCAGTTCGTATTCATACGGGGCGAGTTGCAAGCGTGCGGGCAGGCGCGCGTGGGTAATATGTGCCCAGCGATATCGGTTGAGGATTTCGAAAAGAACCGGGGCGTAGGGCTTGGACCAGCGGCCTGTAGAGTCGACCAGTCCATGTTGGAGGAGCAGGGGGAGGGCATTTCCGCAGTTCTCTCGGTATTTTTGGAAGCGCGCAGGCGATGGATTTCTGCGTGCCTCCTCAAGCGGAATGCTTTGCCGACGAATCGCCTTGAGGAGTTCTTCGATGCCCTCATTGCAGGCAGCAAAGAGTGGTTCGCCTGCAGCGGTAAATCCGCGAATACCGCTGGCCGGCAGGACTTCGTCGGCAGCAAAGGTTACTTCTGCATTGAGAACAACCAGATCCGGGCGTGCTTCATTTGCAGCGGAAGGAAACTGGGCCAGATTCGCTCGCCGGACCACAGCATAAAGATGGTTGAGTTCTTGCTCGACAGATCCCAGCCTGGCTTCGCTTTGTTGAAGGCGACGTTCTTTGTTCAGGCGTTGATGGTCAATGATGAGCGGTGGGAATTGAGTCGGATTGGCTTCCAGGTTTTGGGATTGTGAAGACGTATGACTTGACGAGGAAAGGCTGCTGAAAGCAAAGCCAAGTCCGATGGTACAAAGAAGGCAGACACCAAAAGCGGTCCAGAGCACCGGGTTGATCGCGTGCCTGTTGGGGGTGGACGGCTGATTAGGGGAACTCATGAGTTAGGCCTTAAGGATAGAGCTTGTTTTTAAAGTGTTCGGTGCACAATATTCACTGCATTCTTACCGGTGGATGCCGGAAAAAAGTCCGTCAACGACAATACATGTAGTTTTGTTGAGGGGATAGTTGTGATAAAAGGCAGTTTCGCCTTGTGCGGTGTTGGTTTTATGGGAAATCGTCACTGCATGTTTCGATGATCGCTTTCGAGTCCAGCCATGCTGACACATTTTTTGCTTCAATTTGCGTTAATCGGTGCTGAGTGGGTCCTGTGGCTTTTGGTCCTGCTGAGTTTTCTGAGTGTGTTTGTGATGATCGAGCGGCTGCTGTTTTATAGACGGCGGCGGGTTGATATTCATGCGTTACGCCAATCGTTTGAAGAAGCTCTGATTCAGGAAGATTTTACCAAGGCTGCCGAATTGCTGAAAGGCAATGATAGCATGGAGGCTAAGGTTACCTTGTTTGGCATGCGTGGGCTGGATCGCGGTCCTCAAGCGGTCGAAGATCTGATGGCAGGAGCGCTGGCTGCGGAGAAGTTTCGTTATGAAAAGTATCTCGATGTGCTGGCGACGACGGGAAACAACGCGCCATTCATCGGACTTTTTGGAACGGTGCTTGGAATTATCGGCGCGTTTGCAGCGCTGGGCGAGGCCAGTGATGAAGCCGCGGCCCAGGTAATGGCAGCGATTTCAGAAGCTCTGGTTGCCACGGGCGTGGGGCTGCTGGTAGCGATTCCGGCTGTTATCATGTTCAACGTATTTCGTGGGCGGGTGAAGTCTTCTATCGCGCAATCGACTCTGCTGGGGCGAACGTTGTTGTCGAGTTTGCGTCGGAACGACTGAAGTCCGGAGGCTTTTATGCAAAGTTTTAATGATGGAGATGACGACGACGTCATTTCCTCGATCAATATCACGCCGTTTGTCGACATTATCCTGGTTGTCTTGATTATTTTCATGGTCACAACCTCTTATATCGTACAGGCGCAGATCGAGGTCAATTTGCCGAAAGCGGCTTCCGGGCAAGCGGAGGTCGTGTCCACACTTACGTTTCAGGTCACAAAAGATGGGCAGTATTTGCTGGATGCGGAAATGCTGACGCTCGAGCAAATCGTGGATGCGGTCAAGAAGGCGCGCGAGGCAGAGCCGGAAGTGCGTGCGATTATCGCTGCCGATAAAGATGTCGAATATGGCAAAGTGATCGATTTGATCGATACGATCAAACTGAATGGGATCGAAAAGTTTGCCCTTAATATTGTTCGCAAGGAAAAAATCGGCCCGTGAGTGAAGATAAATCATCCAAAGATCTGGCGGGCAGCGTAACGTTGTATGATCCGCTCGTAGAGCAGCCGAAAACCAGGCAGCAGCGCATTGTTGCTGCAGTGAGTCGGACAGTGGCTGCTGTGCTCGCGCATGTTGTGGCCGGCGGTCTTTTGGTGACGTTGGCGCCGCATTGTAATGTGGAGCCTCCGCCGCCAGCAGAAAAATCGGTCATTGAAGTTGCGGTTTCCGTGGTGCAGGAACAGGTTGAGATTGAAGAAGTTATTGTTGAAGAGCCTGAACTTGAAGTCGAGGAGCCGCAGCCAGAAGTGGAGCCGGAGCCGGAACCCGTTCCAGAACCTGAGCCTGAGCCGGAACCGGTGGTCAAGCCTGAGCCACGACCGGAACCTGTGCCGGAGCCGCCCCGGCCGGATTCGCAGCCTGATCCGGAGCCGGAAGATAAACCGGCCGGTGAAGCAGAGTCGATGAACCCCGTGCACCTGGAAGGGTTGACGATGGAGTCGACTGTGGAGTCCGGTGATGGGCCAGCCATCAAGGTCGGGGAAGGAATTCAGAGTGGCAAGGTGTCGAATCGCTATGTCGATCCCAATCGGTTTGGAAAGATTCAGACTGGTGACGGTGATGGCGATGGATATGGCAGAGGAAGTTCGCCGGGTGCGGGCGCTGCTACAGCAAAATCATGTCCGCCGAAAAAGGCACGGATTTTGTTTCAACCCAAAGGTGAGTATCCACTGCAGGCTCAACGTCGGCGGCTGGAAGGGACGGTAACGGGTCTGGTGGATGTGAATGTGCGTGGAGAAGTGACGCGTGTTCGAATCGTGAAGAAAGCCGGCAATGGCTTTGATGAGGCGGCAGAAGCGGCGTTTCGTCAAATTCGTTATGCGCCCGCAGAACAGAACTGCCAGCCTGTGGCAAGTACGGAGCGTGTAACCAATACCTTCGTACTGGAAGACTGAGCGTCGGCTTTTTGTAGTGCGGCGCCCTGTCTGAGCGATAGTTTCTAGATATAAAAGACATAAAAAGGGGAAGAACGCGGAATGTAGCGATTTTATTGAAAAATTGCGGTTTGTCGGCTTGATTTTTTTATCGAGAGGTTTAGTTTTGCTGGAATCTTGTTCCGTTCTGGTTGGATCTGGCTTGGGTCGTTTGGAAAAGCCTTCATGCAGTAAACGTGAGCTGAACAAAAATACCACTGCAAACTTGACTGCTATTGTTTTGTGCAGTATAAGGGTGTTCAGTGTTGTTGGTTGGTTCAGTCATTTGTGAGTGCAGGAGCTTTCTATGTTGGGAAATACGCGTTCTATTGAGCTGGCTGTTGAAAGTGGTGTGGATGCAGGGCGGAGCATTGAGGCCATCCTTGCGCGTCGTTCGCGCCGCTTGCGTGCACGGGTTGAGTCGTTTGCGCCAGACTTTTTGCATGGAGAGGCGCAGCTCGACGAGATCTATGAAGTTCTCGGGGCATCCTGGGTAGAGCAGGCTGTCTTTGTTGAGCCGTTGTACAATCGCGCAGGAAAGCTTCTGGCTGTATCAGTGGCCTATTTTAATGATTATTTTTTGACGATTGAGCAGGCGGTAAGCGGAGAAGTCGAGAATGTTGCGGAGTGGCTTGAAGAGCGCATGCGTGAGCGGAAAACGCGTGTAGAGCTTGTGGTCGGCAAAGGCATTCAAGATGAGATGGAAGCTTGTTTTGAGACAAGTTTTGGGGTGGATGCCACTGGTATTATTCCGATTTTCTGCAGTCAGGGGCGGCTGCATGAGATGGAAGTCGGGCTGTTAAGTGTGACACGCGATGGGGATATGGGAAATCGTGAAAACTTCGAGCAGGAACGTGAGTCTGTGTTGCAAGATAGTCGAACGAATTTATTGTCGCTCATCACGTTGGCAGCGCGGCTGATTGCCGAATAGTTTGAGCGTCGGGTGTGATTTGCCGGGGGTGAGGGTCCGGGATGAAAAGTTTTCAGGGCGTCTGTGAACCCTGAAAGGAAATTGAGATCGACAGGAAATCAGGCCGGTTCGCGTTGAATATGTGGGGCCAGAAAAAGCTTTTCGCCTGCGCATGGTTTCCTGGCTAAGGGCTGGAAAAAGCAAAAAAATTAGGGGAGTTATCGATGGCAGTCTCGGGAGTGTTGGAGAGTCATGCTTGCTCATGCTCCGCTCGTGGTGGTAGGTGCGGGTGTGGGCAGATGAGGTCTGACTTTGGAGTTGAAGTCATTAATATTTATCTGTTGTAAAGTTTGTTTATGAAACAAGTTCTGCAGTCAAAAGGTCTGCGAAAAGGCGGCGTCTGGTGGCCGCCCGAGGTGCAGAGGGAATTGCCGCACGATGTGGCCATCGATGTTTTGATTCCGGCCTTGAATGAGGAGCGGAGTTTGCCGCTTGTGTTGGGTGCGATTCCGGATGACTGGGTGCGGCGTGTGATCGTGGTGAATAACGGGAGCACGGATCGGACGGCTGCTGTAGCTCGTGAGCATGGCGCGGTTGTTGTTGATGAGCCTGTGCGCGGCTATGGTGCGGCGTGTCTGGCGGGGCTTGCGTTCATGGCTGAAGAACCACCGGATATTGTGGTGTTTCTGGACGCTGATTTCAGTGATTATCCAGAGGAGCTTCCACGGGTAGTGCAGCCGATATTGGAGGGGGCAGCCGAGCTTGTGATCGGGAGCCGGACGTTGGGAGAGCGGGATCGCGGCGCACTTTTGCCGCAGGCTCTTTTTGGAAATTTGCTTGCCTGTACGCTGGTTGAGTTGATGTATGGGTACCGGTTTTCAGATCTCGGACCATTTCGTGCTGTGAAGTGGTCGGCACTGCGTGAAATTGGGATGCGCGACCGAGATTTTGGTTGGACTGTAGAAATGCAGGTAAAAGCAGCTCGGCGTAGTATTTCTGCGGTTGAAGTGCCGGTGAGTTATCGCAAACGCGTCGGCGTGTCGAAGGTAACTGGAACGGTGCGCGGATCGGTCATGGCGGGTTATAAGATTCTCTATACGATATTTTCGCAATACTTGGAGAAGTGATGAGCGAAGGATTCGATCAGGTGGTTAGTCTGGAGCACGACGCAGTGGTCGTGTTTGCAAAGGCGGCGGTTCTGGGGAAGGTGAAAACGAGGTTGTCTCCGGAATTGAGTGAGGAGCAGGCGCTGGCGTTGTATCGGGCGTTTCTTGCTGATACGGCGCGTACCGTTGCGCGTTATGCGGAGAGTTCTTCGAGACCGGTGGTCAAGGTGCTGGCTGTGACCGGTGGCGAGGTCAATGAAACGGATGGTTTTCAGCCTTTTGTCGATGCAGGGTTTTCGATTCTGGATCAGGGGGAGGGCGATCTCGGGGCGCGGCTGCGTCGGATTACCGGGCAATGCATTGAAGCGGGTGCGACGCGGGTTGTTACGATCGGGGCAGACAGCCCGACGCTGCATGTGGAGCATCTCGAATTTGCGTTTTCGATGCTCGGGCGCTACGACGTGGTGCTGGGTCCGTCGTTTGATGGCGGCTATTATATGGTGGGACTTCGCGATGCGCCGGAAGGGCGGGCGCAGGCTCATGTGAATATTTTCGAGAATATTCCATGGAGCACGGACAGCGTTTTAACGGTAACCTGGGAGCGGTGTAAGTCTGCCTCTCTCTTGTGTGAATTGCTGGGCTTCTGGTACGATGTCGACACATTTTCGGATGTGAGGCAGCTTCGCTTTCATCTGCTGGATTATCTTTTAGAACGTAACCCTAACCTGGCACCTGATACTGCGGCCCTTCTGAGGGCGTGGCAGGAGCAAGGTGTTTTTGACCTCTCTAGGAAGTCAGTGTGAAGAGGGAATTTTGACGCGAACGACCACGACAGAACAAGGAAATGATAAGGGTGTGTTGCAGTGTCCGGCAGGGACGATTCTGTTTCGGGAAGGTGATGAAGGAAACAGAATGTATGTGATTCGCACCGGGCAAGTCCGCATCAGCAAGCGAGTTCACGATACCGAGATTACGATTGAGGAGCTTGGCGCAGGTGAATTTTGCGGTGAGCTTGCAATTTTGGGGCAGCATTTGCGTCCGACGACAGCACTGGTTGTGCAGGACGCGAGTGTGATTCAGATCGACGTTGCCCAGTTTGAAGCGATGGTGAAGGGCAACTCGGAAATCGCGCTGCGGATGATGAAAAAGCTTGCCCAACGTCTGACGGAGTCGCAGTATCGGGTGAGCAATCTGATATTGCGGACGTCGAAGGCGCGTGTTTTGCATCAGCTTCGTGCAGAGGCACAGCGTGGGCTTCGGGCGGATTCGACGGCGCAGCAACCGGTTTTGATTCCAGATAATCTGGCCGATGTTCTGGCGATTGAAATCGGTGAGCTGAAGCTGATTTTGAATCAGCTGGTGCGCGATGAACTGATTATGATCGATAAGCGCGGCCAGTTCGAGATTGTGGATTTCGAGGCTTATGATCGTTATCTGCGTTATCTCGAGCTTCATGATCGGTTTGAGTACGCTTGAGCGAAATTCTTAGAAATCACTCAGTGGGGTGGGCTGCTTTTTGTGAGCGGTTGTTTGCTCAGAATCAGTTTGCGATCAAGCTGGGGCTGGAGAATATGCGTCATGCGTTGTCGCTGGAGAGCGGGCGACTGGGGGTACAGCTGCAGGATTCGCATCCGGCTATTTTGATTGCAGGAACCAACGGCAAAGGTTCGACGGCGGCGTATATCGGGGCGATTTTGCAGTCGCACGGACTGCGCGTTGGGTTGTATACAAGTCCGCATCTGGTGGATTTTCGGGAGCGTTTCCGGGTAGACGGGCGTCTTTTGCCTGAGGATCAGGTGGAGCGTATCGGGCGAGAAGTGCTTGAGCGTTATGGCAATGTGGAGGGCGATAATCCTTGTCTGACGTTTTTTGAACTGACGACGCTGATGGCTGTGCGGCTTTTTCATGAGAATGGGGCTGATGTCGGGGTGTACGAAATTGGCCTGGGTGGACGGCTTGATGCGGTGAATGTTCTGGAGCCGAGTGTCAGTGTCATTACCGGGATTGATTTCGATCATGAGCAGTATCTGGGGACAACGATTGAGGCGATTGCCGGGGAGAAGTGTGGGATTTTTCGTCCGCAGGGACGTGCGGTGGTTGGTTTTCAGGAGCATGAATTGGCGATGCGCGCTATCGAAGCGCGAGCCGCGGCTGATACGCTGTTTTATGGGCGCGATTTCAGCGTGATGGATGAAATCCGGGGGCAGTCTTTTCAAGAGATATTGGGGAGCGTTTCGGAAGTGACGCTGCATAATGCGCGGACGGCGTTCGAGGCATCGCGTAGTTATTTGCAAGGGGCGTTTGATGAAGGGAAAGCGATACGTGGTTTGCAGCGTATGCGCTGGCCGGGGCGTCTGGACTGGCGAGGGGTGCAGGTTGGGGTAGGTCGCGGGGAGCCTGTGAGCGTTCGCTTTTTACTTGATGCGGCGCATAACGAAGCGAGTGTTCGGGCGTTGTTTGCGTATCTGGAGCGGGCGGATATTGTGCCGGGCGCGGTGGTTGTGGGAGCGATGGCGGACAAAGCGTTGGGGCTGATGTTTGAGCGGCTCGGGGGGCTGGGCTGGCCTGTGTTCGGGGTGGAGATCGATAACTCGCGGGCAGCAGATGGGGCGCAGCTTCAGGCAGCAGTGAATGCGGATGAAATTTGGCGAGGGGCCGGGACGTGCGGTTGGGCGCTGGAGGCGGCCAGCCGTGAGGTTGGAGAGAGTGGGCGGCCGGTGCTGGTTTTTGGATCGATTTATCTGCTGGGTGAGTTTTTTAGCCAGGCTGGAATCTCAGCGGAGTCGCTGGTGACTTATCAGGAGAAGGAAGAGGCGTAGCGAGCGTTGGGATGTTAAAGCGTGAGGATGGAAAGTGTTGAGGCCATGCACAGAGAGTGTGCGTGGCTTTTTTTGTGTTGGGGAGGCTGATTTGACTGTTGCGAAAGTGTGCCGATGTTATTCGGGCTTGTGTGGGGTTGGGAGAGCTAATGGCAGCTTTCGCCCACCGAACCTAAGGAGTTGTAGTTATGGCAAAAGAGACGTTTCAGGCCGATCCGGCAAAGACAGAGTATCATGCGAACAAGCGGGAGTTGTTGCGGCGTGGTAAGGAGCGTGGGGAATTGACGTGGCAGGAGATCAATGAGGCGTTGCCAGCGCCGCATCTCGGCGAGGTGGAGCTGGCGGTATTTTTGTTTACCTGTCGACAACTGGGGATTGAGGTCATTGGTCAGCCAAATTGAGGGCTGATGCATGTTTTTTAGAAGTTGTGGGACATAAAAAGCCCCCGCTTTTCTGATTGGAAAGCGGGGGCTTTTTTGTTGAAGCAGCTGGTTGAGCGGAAAGGTTATTAGAAGCCTTCGCGTTCACCGTAGAAGCGGCCGCCCATGCTGGCGACGTTGCCTTCGGAGAATTTGATTTTGACGTCCCAGCGGCACTGCATTTCCTGGGGATCACCCTGGCCGAGCGTGTGGATGTAGGGCAGGGGATAGCCGGGCCAGTTGCTGCCGATGTAGTTGTTTGGCTGGTGCAGCGTGCAGGGTCGGTTTTGTGGCGTGCTGATCAGGAAGCGCTCGTTGCCGTCGTAGACGAGGTTGGTGCCGACGTAGTCACGGAGGCTGGAGCTGGCCTGGGCAAGCAGTGTGGTGCAGAGGGTTTTTGCGGTGTTGTAAAGAGAGTTGCTGGGGTCGAGCAGTTGGTCGCACTTGATGAAATTGGCGAGCATTGCATCGACGGAGTCGACCTCAGAGCCGAAGATGGCGGGAAGTACGACTTTTTCGAGAACAGCCATCAGCAAAAGACCGTAGTTCAGGCTGAGGGAGTGTTCGTTGATTTGAAGTTGGTCGGAGTTGAAGACGGTTCCGTCGAATTTTCCTTCAATGGCGGATCCGGAGACGCCGACCTGGTTGGCGGTCAGAGGAATATCGCCGCAGGCAGAACCCTGGTTGTTGCAGCCACGGCTCCAGCGGAAGATGACGGTGTTCCAGAGTTGGCGTGCGCTTTCGGAGGGGATGATGCCGATGACGGCACCGTCTTCGACGGCGGCGATGGGGGCTTCGTTGAAGAAGATTTTACCCTGGACGCGGAAGTTGCTGAGGGTTTCGTAGATGTCCTGCGTGAGCTGGACGCTGTTGGTGGCCCAGGAGGGAACGTTTTCGCTGGTGATCCAGTCCTGGAACAGGTTGTTGATGCTGTCGCGGACGATATTACGAACCAGGTTGTTGCCCAGGATGTCGTTGATGGTCTGGGCGAACTGACCATCGGGCAAGAAGTCGACGAGGATGTTGATGAGGCCTTCGGAACCGTTGGGCGGGCAACCTGTCGAGCCGGCGCCGCATCCGACGATAAAGCTGCCGGGATCGGTGGCGACGCGTCCGATGATATCGACGATGCGGCGGATGTTTTCGGGCAGGGTATCGCGCAGGTCAAAGCTGTGGCTGACGGCGAAGGTTCCTTTCAGGTGCGGGATATGGTCAAAAAGTTCGACATCGACGATGACGGAAACGCCGTTTTGGATGGGCGGGTTGTTGTCGGTGCAGCCGAAGACGACTTCGACGTTTTCGTTGACTTCGGAGTAGGCTTTTCCGACGACGGTGTACGCGCTGCCGTTTCGCTGGCTGGGGAAGACGACGGGCAGGATGGTGCGGTCGGCGTCAACACCGCCACGTTGAGTATATTCGGCGGTGGGCAGGCTTCCGCTCAGGGCAAACTGGTCGCGGATCTGGGTGCAGGAAAGGCCGGGGTCAAAAAGAAGCGCATCGACTTTGGAGAAGCGTGCGGTGCCGTTGTGGGTAAAATTGATCTGGTAGTTTGCCGAGTCTTTGGCGTTGACGGCAACGGTAAAGCGCAGGTCTTTGACATCGGGGTCATTGACGGAAACCATGATGTCGTTGGTGCCGACATCCGTGAGAGGATTGTCGCCGGCTTTGATGGCGATGGTGGCGATACCTTCGGAGTTGGTGAAGGTATTGGCTGCGCCGAGCTGGACGCCGGGAGGTGTCGCAGCGGGAACGAGTTCGTAGCGAACGGCAGCGCCGGCGATGGCTTTGTTGGTGCCATCGACGAGTTTGACTTTGAGTTCTGAGTTTGCACTGATTCCGAGAGAGACGACACAGACGCTTTCGGCCGGATTGCAGGGATCGACGTGCAGGAGTTTGCTGCCCTCGGGCGTTTCTATGACGCCATTGTTATCCGGGCGGAAGTTGTTTTCTTCGGACTGATGGGGAGCCGGATCGGTGTCTCCACAGGCGGCGGAAAACAGCAATGAGGCAAGTGCGAACGTCGCCCAGACCGGGGTCTTGCTAATTTTGAACATATTAATTTTCTCTCTCTTTTCGTACATATCAGCAAATCCTGTGCCGTGTGTTTAGCGGCGTTCGGTAAAATCGTTCAAAAGCTCACTCAGTACTCAATAATTTGAACTGACACAGCAATCCATGAAATCACATATCGCGTGAATTCGATTCGTATTCGCACTATAGCAAAACGGCGATTTCGATCAAGCCGGGGCAAGATTTCAAGGAATAAAGTTGCAGCGGTATTACAGCTTTGCGTCAGCCTTTTTCAAGAAGGAGCAGGTTGTTGGTTTGTGCGGGTGTCCACCGCTTTTTTTGTTCGCACATGGCGGTGATTTCTGCGGCTGGAACGGGGCGGCTGAAGAAAAAACCCTGTCCGAGGGTGCAGCCAAGTTCGCGCAGGTAGGTCCATTGTTCCTGGGTTTCGATGCCTTCGGCCAGCGAGCGCATTTTGAAGTTGCGAGAGAGCTGGATGACGGAGGTGACGATGCTGGCGTCTTTTTCGCCGTGCGGCAGATCGCGCACAAAGGAGCGGTCGATTTTCAGGGTCTGGACGGGCATGTATTTGAGACGATCGAGCGAGGAGTAGCCGGTGCCGAAGTCATCGATGGCGATGTGCAGTCCGTGATTGCGCATGTCGTGCAGGATGTTCATGGCGTGTTCGGGGTCGAACATGGTGGCACTTTCTGTGATTTCGATCTCGAGCATTTCCGGGGCGACGCTGTTTTGGGAAATGGACTGGATCATTTTGGCGACCACATCGTGACAGAAGAATTGTCTGGGGGAGAGGTTGTAGGCGATGCGCAGGTCAAAGCCCTGGTCTTGCCATTCACGGAGCTGGCGGCAGACTTCGGCAAAAACCCAGTCGCCGATGGGGACAATCATGCCTGTTTTTTCGGCCACCGGGATAAACTCCGCCGGTGAAATCATTTCGCCGTTTGCGGGTTTCCAGCGCAGCAGGGCTTCTACGGCAGTGAGTTTTCCGCTCTGGAGGTCGACGATGGGTTGGTAGTAGAGAACGAATTCATTGCGCTCAAGGGCATGATGAAGTCTGGAGTGCAGGGAGAGTTCGCGCTGCTGACGCTGGGCTAATTCGCCGGCATAGAACTGGTAGTTGCCGCTGCCGAGCTCTTTGGAGCGGAGTACGGCACGGTGCGCGTGCTTGAGAAGGCTGTCCGCGTCGGTGGCATCGTCAGGAAAAAGGCTGATGCCAATGCTGGTGCTCAGGAAGGCTTCCTGATTGCCGAGCAGATAGGGGACATTGATGGCTTCGCTGATCTGGATAGCGTAGTTTCGGGCGATGTTTTCGCTGGCCGTGCAGTCTTCGCCCTGAGCGGTGGGGAGGTAGACTAAGAATTCGTCGGCGCCGGTGCGTGCGATGAGTGCTTCTTCGGGTAAGGCGGCGCGCAGGCGTTCGGCAACCTGGATAAGTAAGGCGTCGCCAACATCATGGCCGTGGATGTCGTTGACCAGGTGGAATCGGTCGAGGTCGACGTAGAAAAGAGCGCCCCATGTATTCGGGGCGTTTGCTGCCTGGTGGAAAAGCTCATTGAGTGTTTCGACAAATCGGGCGCGGTTGGGTAATCCGGTCAGGCTGTCGTAAAAGGCCAGAAAAAGGAGACGATCCTCGGCTTGCTTGCGGGCCGTGATATCGGTGATGGCGCCGGTAATCATCGTTTCTTCGGAATCGGGGTCACGTTGTATGGTGCCGCGATCTTCGAGCCAGCGGATTTCCCGGGTGCCCTGGTGGACGATCCGGTATTGCACGGCGTAGCGCTCCTGGTTGCGCGCGGCTTCTTCGATCTTCTGGGCCGTAACGCCTTGATCGTCCGGGTGCATGAAGGAAACCCACAGGGTTGCGTCTTGAAGCAACGTTTCCGGTTTGACGCCGATCATTCTTTCGACCGAGGGGCTGATGTATTCGGTTCGGTAACTGGGAATGGATGTGGTGTAGAGAATGTCGGGGATGGTGTTGACAACATTGCGGAAACGGTTTTCAGAGGCGCGTGTTTCATCCAGCAGTTGCTGACGGTGCAGGGCGACGCCGACCTGTCGCGCAATCGCTTCAAGCAGGGGCATCTGGCCTTCTGAAAATGTGTGCTGGCGGCCGAGCGTACCCACGAAAAGGGCGCCTTGCACGGCGCCGGCAATCCAGACAGGGACGGCTACGACACTGCGAAGTCCGACCTGGTCGTAGGGCTGGAGCGGATCTTCAAAGGTTGCATAGTCATCGACGATCAGTGGTTTTCCGGTTTTTAGAACGCGGGCAACGACCCCGTGCTCGGGGTTAAAACGAGCGTCTTCCGGAATTTTTGTCTTATAACCGGTATGCCAGATATGGCGAAGTTGTCCGTCGGGTTCGAGGAGCGCCGCGTTGCCAAGATCGGCGCCGGACAATGCAATTACGGCCTGAATCGCTTTGTAACCCAGCAGATCGATATCCAGCTCGGTGGAAAGGTCTTCGATGATGGAACCCAGGCCTTCTAGATAGCGTTGCGTTTGTTTGATGGTGCGCAGATCGAGGTAATCGGCGACGTAGCCGGTGATTTCTTTCTGGTCGTTGTAGATGGCCGCAACGGTGAGGTTGATTGGAATGATCTTGCCGGATTGAGCGCGCCTCGTCACTTCGCCAGCCCACTGGCCGTATTTTCGCACGGAGGCCATGATCGTGCCGGGCTGCATGCTCAGATCCTGGTAGGGCGCAGCCAGCAGGATGATGGATTGGCCGACAATTTCTTCTGCTTTGTATTCAAACAGGCGTAAAAAGGCGGGGTTGACGTAGATAATGCGGCCGGAGATGTCGCCGACGGCTACACCGTTGGCGTTGGCTTCCACGATTTGCGTAAGCAAACTGTCTTTATTATGCGCCTCGCCGCGCCATAATTGTACGTCTTCGCCGTGACGCACGAACAGGTGATAGATGAGGACAGTGGTCGCGACGGCGACGAGCAGTCGAGCATAGGGTTGGATGGCGTTGATGGTGCCGGGATCTTGAATCAGCGTATGAATGATGTATTCACTGGTCAGAATCCAGACGGTAGCAAACACCAGGTAGAGAAAGGTTGCCAGAAGTGCGCGCTTTCTGCGTTTGGGTAGTGAGCGAAGCCTTTGCACCAGCGAATCGTTGGACGCATGATGCGTAAGGCGTATCCCGGTCAGAGAAGTTCCGAGCGGGCGCACTTCGTTTTGGGTTTCGGACATGTCAGGCAGGGACTTCTTCATTCTGAGGATGCGCTTTGAGGCGATTCCGTAACGTCTTGCAGGGCGGGGAGATCTTGCTGGCGAGTAAGCGGATACATCATGCGAAATCGGACAAATACAGCCTAAACGGGAATATCCTTAAAGTAAACCTTGCGCGAAATAACTTTGCCGACCGCACAAGGTTTTGTGGGTCGGCAAAGTCGGGGTGAGGCGGTTTTAGAGCAAGTAGAAAACGGCAGGGTTTAGAAGATGCGGATATCCTGGGAGAGTCCGGCTGCGCCGTTGTTGCCGAGGGACGTTCCGGCGGTTCCGCCTGCGCCGTGGGTGAGGTCGTTGTCAGTTGCGACTGTGGGCAGATCGGTGCTTCGGATCATGACGGGGATGGAAGGTCCACCGGCACCGCCGCCGCCGTAGCCGCCTGGGCCGCCGTTTCCGCCGCGTCCGCCATTGCCGCCGCGGCCGATTTCTCCCGTTTCGAAATCCGCGCCCTGGCCGCCGGCACCGCCGCTTGCTCCTGCGCCACCATTGCCGCCGCGCCCGCCTGTGCCGCCGCGTCCGGTGCTGATGATGTTGTTGAACACGGTTATGCCGGTCGAGTTGGTAAGGAAGATGCCGAACGAGCCGCCGCCAGACCCTGCGGCAGTGCCGCCGAAACTGCCGCAGCCACCGCCACCGCCACCGCCGCCGCCGTTGCCGGAGCCGTTGATGCAAAAAGTGCAGCCTTGACCGCCCCCGCCACCGCCACCACCGCCGCTGGTGCCATGCGTGCCTCGTCCACCGCTTGTCCCGGCGTTTCCGCGCCAGAGATTGCTGAGGATCGTGCCGGTGTTGGAGGCTCCGCTGCCGTTGGAACCACGCGTTCCTGCAGTTCCAGCGCCGCCGTTTGAGCCTGCACTGCCAGGATCTCCGCCAGCACCGCCACTGCCACCATTACCTCCGCCGTTAACACCAGTTCCTGTCAATCCTGCATTGTTGCCACGTGCCCCTCCCCGACCGCCTGTACCGCCATCGGCAGAGCAGGTCGAAGATCCTCCCGTTCCACCATTACCGGGAGTGGAGCCGTTGTGTTGACCGTTACCGCCGCGGCTACCGGCGCTTCCGGCAGTGCTGACGGCGCCGGTTGTGCCGGCGGCACCGGTCGCGCCGTTGCCGGCGATGATCTCGTTGCTGATCAGCTCCAACGCGGGGCAGGTGACGCAGTGCACGGCGTAGCTGGAAGCGCCGTGGTCGGTTGTGCGGAATCGTGCCGTGGCGTTGCCGGAGCGGATCTTCAGGTTCTGAATGATCGTGGGCGATTCGCTCGCTGCAGTTGTGATGCTGGCGCCTTGCATGGCGATGACGTTGCCATCGGCGTCGGCGGTGCTGTTGTAGATTTCCGTAACAAAGCTCGAGGAGCGGGCCCAGTCATGGGCGCGTGAGAATCCGCCGTAGATTGAGATGCCGGGTTCCAGGGTGAGTTGCTCCGAGTACAGACCTTCGGAAACGTAGATCTGGTCGATTTGCGTGCTGGCATTTGCGATTCGATCGATGGCTTCCTGGATGGTGCGCAGCGGTGCCTGGCGCGTTCCGGCGTGGGTGTCGTTGCCGTCGGTGGCGACGAAGAATGCACGCGTTGCGTCGCCGTCGAGGTCGTCGCAGTTGGTGTCGTGCTCGTACCAGACGTAGTCGGCTTCGGTGAGGTCGCCGGGGCGGTCTTCCTGGGAGGCGTCGCCGGTGCAGGCATATTCGCAGCCGTTGGTGGTGTCGCGGTCGCCGTCGAGGAATCCGGGCAGGCAGCCGAGGAATTCGCAGGTGCCGGGGGCCTGGCACTGCGCGACGGCGTTGTCGAATTCGCAAACGCTTCCGCAGGCGCCACAATTGTGGTTGTCCGCGAAAAGATCCGTTTCGCAGCCGGTTTCGTTCAGGTCGTCGCAGGAATCAAAGCCAATTTCGCAGGCGTCGATGACGCAAACCTGGTTGGAGCAGTGCGAGGACGCGTTGTTAAGGTCGCAGACGTTTCCGACCGCGCCGCAGTTGTCGTCGGTGTTCAGATCGATTTCGCAACCGTTTGCGGGATCGGTGTCGTGGTCAACGAATCCATCGTGGCAGGAATCGACGGCACACTGGCTGTCGATGCAGACGGCGGATGCGTTGT
>JBEBUW010000044.1:0-32796 GCA_040393065.1 Lujinxingia vulgaris
CCCTGATGGCCACTCGGGATACAGCGCTGCCTTCGCACACGGAAGCTCGTCGCATACGCCTCCCGGGAACAGCGAGAGAAGGGTTTCCGACTTGCTATATTTGTTATCGGAAGATCGGGGCGTTTTGTTGCTTAGTTTAATTTTTATTTTGAAAAAGGCGGGGAAAAGTGCGTGAAGGGTGCAGATGAGAGAAGTGCAGGGCTCACGGAAATCATGAAGGGTACAGCTGAGTGAAGTGTGGGGCTCACGGAAATCATGAAGGGTACAGCTGAGTGAAGTGTGGGGCTCACGGAAATCGTGAGGGGTGCAGATGAGTGAAGTGAGGGGTTCACGGAAATCGTGAAGGGTGCAGATCGGTGAAGTGTGGGGTTCACGGAAATCGTGAGGGGTGCAGATGAGCGAAGTGAGGGGTTCACGGATTTTTTGAAGCTTTGTGATTTTGCGGGGCGATGTAAGGGGATAGTGGTGTGCGAGGGTGTAGGAAGCGGGCGGAAAACATTGTAAGAGAGTGGCAGATTTGGTGAGGCGTTGGTGCCTGGAGATGTCCGAGGCGTTGTGGAGTATGTCGTAAAATGGTGAAGAAACAGGACGGGCAGGAAAGCGTTGCTGCGCGGCGTGAGCGGATGGGGTGGGTGGCGCTCTGGTGGTTGTTGAGTGTGCCGGCACTCATGCAGATTGCGTTGATGGTGCGGACGGTCGCGGCGCGTTTTGGGTATGCCTACGATCTGGAGTGGATGGAGGGTGCGGTTTTGCATCATGCCTGGCGGATCGGGGAGGGGTTGTCGTCGTACCATGCGCCGTCGGTGGATTTTGTGCCGTTTTTGTATACGCCATTGTACCCGACGGTGGTTGCGCTGCTGGGGAAGGTGGTGGGGATTTCGTACCAGAGCGGGCGCGCGGTGAGTCTGTTGTCGGTGGCGGTGGTGATGGGGGTGATGGCGTTGATGGTCGTATGGTCGGTAGACCGGATTCGGCCCATGACGCAGAAGCGCATGGTGGAGACGGGGTCGCTGGTGGGGGTGGCGGCGCTGTCGGCAATGGCGGTGTATGCATCGGGGTATCCGTGGACGTATGGCTGGTACGATATTGCGCGGGTCGATTCGATGTTGGTGGCCCTGGTGTCGGTGGCGTTGTACTTGCTGCGGATCTGGGGGCGGCCATCGTGTGCTTCGGAGCAATGTTGGGGATTCTGGGATAGTCGGATTGCGTTGTGTGCGGCGCTGCTGGGGGCATCGTTTTTTGTGAAGCAGACCGGGGTGATGTTTGTGGCGGCAGGCGGTGCGGCGTTGTTGCTGATGAACTGGCGCATGGTGCCGTTGTATGTGGGGATTACCGGGGCCATCGGACTGGGCGGGACGTATCTGGCGAATTTGAAAACGGGCGGGTGGTTCTGGGCCTATGTGTATCAGTATCATCAGAGGCACGGTTCGAGTCCGGCGCGTTTCTGGGGCGGGTTTACCGGGTTCTGGGAGCGTTATCCGCAGCTGGTGTGTCTGGTGGGAGCCGGGGCGGTGGCCTTGGTTGCGTACGTGGTTGTGAAGCGAAAGATGCCGAAAACGGGCGGGTGTTTCTTGTTCTGGAGCTGGATTTTTGCGGTCAGCGTGTTCGTTTCGGCGACGGGACTGGCGACGCAGTGGTCGGAGCTCAATGCGTATATTCCGGCACTGGTATTTGGTGGTTTTGCGGCGGGGATGTCGCTGGTTTTGTTGTTTGAAATTTCGCTGAGAATCGGTAATCGGGCCGGCCATGTGGTGGTGACTGTGGCACTGGCAGCGCTGGCGTTGCAGGCGTATTCGCTGCGCTGGGAGCCGGCAAAGTATATTCCGACGGCGGCGGCTTCGGAGGCCGGAGATCGGTTGCTTGAGCGAATTCGGGCTACCGAAGGCGAAGTGTTTGTGCCGTTTTTTCCGTGGTACGCGCATCTGGCTGGCAAGGAAATGACCTTGCATCGGATGAATATTACGGATGTGACGCAGTTGACGCCCCGGAAATGTCCGCCGCTGGAGCAGCAGCAGGCGGAAGGAAAAAAATGCGAGGAATTGCCGGAGGGCGGGGATCGCGTGGCGGGAATTGATGAAAAAGTGCGGTCGAAGGCGTATGAGCTGATTATTTACGATAAAAATCCGCGCTCGGCATCGTTTTATCCGGGATTAAAGGCCGGCTACAGGATCGCGCAAATGTTGCCGGACGATGAGTATCCGGTGCCGGTGACGGCGTATCAGCCGAAAGGGCTTGCGATCTGGAAGCGGATTGAGCCGCTGCCGATGCCGGCGGATTCGCAGGTGCTCTTTGATTTTGAGGCGTCGCAGCTTGCGGGCTGGCAGATTACGGGGCGTGCCTGGGGGCGCGGGCCGGTCGGGGGCGAGTTGCACGGGCAGCAGATTGTCGGGGGATTTGGCGGCAGGCGTTTGATGAATTCGTTTCATGGCGGGGATCGTACGACGGGCCGGGCGGTGTCTCCGGCGTTTGAGATTCGTGGCGAAACGCTGATGCTGCGCGTAGGCGGCGGGAATGTCGAGGGCGTGGCGGTGGAGTTGCAGACGCTGGATGGGCGCGTTTTGCATAGTGCGCGGGGAGATAATACGGAGGTTTTGCGTGAGGTACGCTGGGATGTTTCTGCACTGGTCGGGCAGCAGGTGCGGCTTGTACTGGTGGATGAGGCAACTGGAGGGTGGGGGCATTTGTTGGTCGACGAGGTCTGGGAGGTGGGTCGGCGGTCTTAAATCGCCGCACGCATTGGTTTTGGAGAAAGGGAGAAATAATCGCGTAGTTCGGTTGATGGCTCGCGGGTCCGGTTTGGGAAAGGTCTGGGAATGGGTATTCAGTTAAAAAAGCATATGGGCGGGGAGGTGGTGCAGGGGGAAATGCGGATTGTGGTGGCGGGGCTGGCGATTCGGGTGTCGGTGTATCTGGTGGACGGGATGCTGGTGGATACGGGGCCGGGTTCGCAGCGTGGGGATCTCGAGGTGTTGTTGGGGCGGTGGGATTTCGGGCAGGTGGTGGTAACGCATCACCATGAGGATCATGTGGGGATGGCGCGTTGGATTCAGGATACAAAGGGTGTGCCGATCTGGATGCATCGGGCCGGGGTGGCGCTGGTGGAAAAGCCGGTGAAGTTGCCGTTTTATCGGCGGGTGTACTGGGGCGGGCGGGCGCCGTTTCGGGCGGTGGGGCTGGGCGATGCGGTGGAGACGGAGCGGTATCGGTGGGAAGTTGTGCATACGCCGGGGCATGCGCATGATCATGTGGTGCTTTTTAATCGGGAGCGGGGCTGGGTATTGGGAGGGGATTTGTTTGTGAATCCGCGGCCAAGGAGTGCGTTTGCGTTTGAGTCGGTGCCGCTCATGATCGAGTCGTTGCGGCGGGTGCTGGCACTGGATTTTGAGACGTTTTTCTGTGCGCATCAGGGGATGCTGCAGGATGGGCGCGAGGCGCTTACGAAGAAGCTGGATTATCTGGTGGGTGTGGAGCAGCAGATATTGGAGTTACACGGGCAAGGCGTGTCGGAGCGGGAGATTCGCCGGCGGATGTTCGGGAAGCGGCAACCGATTGAGTATTTTTCGCGGTTTGAGAATGCGGGCGAGCATTTGATCCGGTCGGTGCTGGTTTAAAAACGGTTGTGAGCGGTGGGGGAAATCCGGGCGCAGGCGGGAGGAGCAGTTCAGGATGGATCAGGGGGCGAGCATCATGGTGGGTCGCCGGAGCTTCTCTGGTTGTTGAGGGGCTGCTTCTTTTTGGGCAGGTTGTTTTTTCGGCGGTGAGCCGGGGTGGTTCGCTCGGGTTGCGGGGCGAGGGTCTGGTGAGGGAGCAGGCGCGGCTTTGTCTTCTTGCGCGCTCGCGTGGGATTCTGGTTCTGGTTCTGGTTCTGGTTCTGGTTCTGGTTCTGGTTTTGGTTTTGGTTCGGGCAATGGAACGGGAGTTGGTAGCGTTTCCGGGTGGGTATCTGTGTGGAAATCGGTGGTGGTTGTGGGGGCGGTAATTTCTGGCGCAGGCGTGGTATCGACAGCGAGGTTGGTATCGGTTTTGTCCTGGAGCAGGACGACAACCACGGTGAAGGTGACAAGGCTGGCGAGCAGGCCGACGAATGCTGCGATGAGAAGGGGGCGGCGCTGTTCGGAGAGTGCAGAAGTACGTTCGGTGTTGGCGTGGTCGAAAGCCGGGTGGGTGTTGGCGGATGGTTGCACGGTGAGTTCGGGCAGGGTCGGAATCATGGCCGGGGAGTCGCTGTCCCGGGGAGGCCGCTCGTTGGTAACTGTATCCAGTGTGGTGTGAGGGAGATTGCTGCCGCGGACATCGGCAACGGTTGCGGGGTCGATCTGGCGCAGGGCTTCAGCGAAGGCTTCGGCGTCGGGATAGCGGGTTTCGTGGTTGGCTTCGAGCGCGCGGGTCAGGACGGGGCCCAGCGGTCCGGTAAGTAGGGATGCGGGCAGGGAAAACGTGCGCATGACATGTTGCATGGCGCATTGCCAGGGGGATTCTTCGTTGACGACGGTACGGCCGGTGAGCATTTCGACGAGAACGAGCGCCATCTGGTAGACGTCCATGGCGGGTGTGACGATCTGAGCCTGGATGTATTCCGGGGGCAGGTACTGGGGGGTGCCGAAGATCATGCCGGTCTGGGTAAGGCGGCTGTCCAGGCTACCGCCCATGTGGGCGATGCCGAAATCGACGATTTTCAGGGATTCCTGGCGCGTGTTGGGGCGATTTAGAAACAGGTTGGCGGGTTTGATGTCTTTGTGAATGATGCCCAGGCGGTGGGCTTCGGCGAGTGCTTCGAGTGCGCCGGTGAAGAGTGGGATGGCGCGGGTAGGGGGCATTCCTTTGTCTTTATTTAACGCAATGCTTAAATCATGGCCTTCGAGGATTTCCATGATGATGTAGGGATGGGCCAGGTCCTGGAGTTCGCCCAGATCGTAGATTTCGACAACGTTGGGGTGGCGGATGCGTGCGGCCAGGCGCGCTTCGCGTCGAAAACGCTCGAGCATGGTTTGCTGCGAGGACTCGCTACTGCTGAGGATGTCTACGTTGAGGATTTTGATGGCGACGTCGCGTTCAATTTCGCGGTCGAATGCCCGGTAGACGACGGCAAATCCGCCGGCGCCGAGTTTTGCGGTGATTGTGTAACGGTTTGCGATCGTGGCTCCGATCTGGATGTCGGAGAATGTATGTAGTGGGTCGGTGGACGCGAGATCTTTCATAACAACTCAAATACTCAGGAAAGAAACATTGAGATTATCGCGTATGATGGGGGATCTATATAGAAAAGACCAGTAATATCTGTATAGATATCGGAGTGTAAGAGCGCAGAAGCTATGTAAAATTATCAGGTTGAGGCTTTGCGGTTAGATCCTGGAGCATGTTGATTTATTTGAATATTCACGAGAGAAGTCGAAGGGGTGTGATGCTATCGAGTGAATCAAATTTGTGCCGGAAACGGGAGTGAGCGTAGTCGTGTCGGGAATGAAGTGCAGGGCGTTGGTTGGAAGTGTGGTGATGGCGTCGTCGTTTTTGTGGATAAGCGCGGCTTGGATGACGCCGGCGTATGCGCAGGCGAACAAGGTTGTGGAGCCGACGTCCGCACAGATTGAATTGAATGAGGCGGGGATTCAGGCGATTCTCGATAAGGACTATGCGCTTGCTGTGCAGCTTTTTGATTCGTCGCTGGCGCTCGGGCCGATCAATATTACGTATGTGAATCGGGGGCGGGCTTATCAGCATGCTGGAAAATGTGAGGAGGCTGACGCGAGTTACGAAGCTGCTTATTCGGCACCGGTGATGACGGAGCCATCGGCAGCCAATATTGCGGCCACGATTGAGCGTTATCGGGCAGAAATGATGGAGACCTGTCCGGGCAAACTCGTGTTGGAGTGCGAGCCGCGGGAGCTTCACGTCACGGTGGACGGCAAGCCTCTGGGCACGTGCCCGGAGGATGCGATTGCGCTGACCCGGGGAGAGCATTCGATACGTGGTGAATTGATGGGGCAGACGGTCGAGACAGTCGTGGATATTTCACCGATGAGGGTGCGGCGGCTCGCGTTGCGATTGGATGGTTCGAATGCGCATGCAGACAATAGGGGGGCCGGTGGTGAAACAGGTGGGGAATTGTTTCAAAGCGTACAGCCCCTGGCGGATGATGGCCGCTCGCTGCAAGCACCGCGTTCGAGGACGGGGGCGTACCTGGCCCTGGGAAGTGGTGCGGCGTTTGTCCTGGGTGGGGCAGCTTTTGAACTCATGGATCTGGAGTCATCCAATAATGGAAAATTCGATGCGATTGATATGACATCGACTGTTTTGTTTACGGCGGGCGGTGTTCTGGCGGTTTATGGTTTGATGTCGCTATTTAACTGAGTTCAGGATTTGATGTTTTTGAATCGGTTAGAGATAGCTTGCACTTCAGTTTTACTAGATTAGTTCTCTGTGGCACTGCTGAGGAGTTGGTTTATGTTTCATCAGGGCTTGCGTAGCCGGGGGAAGTTCGGAGTTATATTGTTGGGGTTCGGGTTATGTTTGAGTTTTATGTCCGGCTGCGCGCTGTTGGATGCGTTTGGAGGGGGTGAAGAGCTTCAACAAGATGTGAGTTTTGAGGATGTCAATGTTGAGGATGCCGGGAGCGATCCGGGGGATACAGATGTCGATCCGGGGGATACAGATATCGATACGGGGGATGTTGGAGGAAATCATGATGTTGAAAGTGATGTTGGGGACGTCGATGAATATTTCATGTGCGGTGGCGATGGAGATCCTAGAAAGGCAGTAGAGCTATCTGTCGGGCATCGTCATGCCTGTGCATTGATGGGGGATTGTACCGTGAGCTGTTGGGGAAATAATCGATTCGGGCAGCTTGGTAGTCTGGTAGATGATTGTGTTCTTGATGATGTCAATAATTATTATACGAAAGGTCGGTTTTCAGAGTGTTATTCTGATACCCCGGTCCCAGTACCTGGTCTGAAACGTGTCAAGTCTGTTTCTGCAGGTGCAGAGCATACATGCGCTGTATATCTGGAGGAAAATGATGATACGCAGGGCAGGGTAAAGTGCTGGGGTGGTAATCGAAAGGGCCAGGTGGATGGAAATCCAAAGCCGTATGCTGAGCCGATAGTTGAACTACGTACTGTGGGGCATCTGGCGCAAGATTCGGTGCTTGCAGTAAGTGCCGGGCGTTTTCATGCATGTGCAATGGTCGAGGTGCCCGGTGAGCCTCACGGGGTGAAATGCTGGGGGGATGATTCTATGAAGCAGCTGAATGGAAATGGTAAATTTGAATATATCGGATATGAGGAAGGGGGGGCGTTTCACAGGCTGACTGTAGACGCCATGACTCATTCTAAGCAGGACCATATGTGTGTTGTTGAGCAGATCGATGATGTGGGGGCGGTATGGTGCTGGGGGTTGAACTCAGGGGGGCAGGTGGGGGTGGAGGTTGTTCCCGGAGAAACGAATGTGAATCAATCGGTGGTTCCTAACATACTGGCTCCCAGGTTTGGGAAAGATGATGAGCTCTTGCTGTCATCAGGTTATGTGAATACTTGCATCGCGATTCGTGGAACCAATGAGTTGTATTGCTGGGGGAAGAAGGATTCACTCGCAAATATTGATGAGTATAGAAATTCCGGGGCCGGTGGACGAGAGAATCATGGAGATTTCGATTGGTCGTATGTTTTCAACGAGGAAGTTCATGATATAACGGCTGGCAACGGTTTTATGTGTGTGGTGTTGGGAAATGGTTCGGTCAAGTGCTGGGGATATGCCAGAGAGTGTCAGCTTGGTATACAGACGGGAGGAGATTTTAATCCAAAGGAGGTAACGATCTCATCTTTTGGAGGCAGCAGACCCGAACATGTTTCTGCAGGGGAGAGCTTTGCCTGTGCACTGGCGGGCCATGATGTCTGGTGTTGGGGCGCACAAAACTTCTCTAGTTATTATTTGCAACCATTTGAAACCATGTGTCAGAATGTGAGTAACTCGAAAGTTGTGTTTTAGCTGATGTAAAGTTCAGTTTCGCGGAATCATGTAGAGAAATAGCCTGCTGCCCGAAAGGGTGGCGGGCTTTTTTGTGGGAATTGCCATGCGGGCCTGCGGGAGCACATTTTAGTGACAATAGTGTGATTGTTGTCGTTAAGGGTGGGTAACCTCTGCAGGAGTATGTCATGGGTGATACTTGTGTCTGGCGTCGGGTGAAACTCGGACTTTGGGCGATCTTGCTACTGGCAAGTGGTGGATATCTGGGGGCGTGCGCGGCGGAACCGGTGGTGGAAGTGCGGCCGATGTTTTTGCCGGTGAGTTATGATGAGGCGATGGCGGCGATTGAGGAGGAGGAGCCGCGTGGGACGATTGGTTTGAAGCATTGTCCCAGGCAGGAGTTTGTATCGGAGCAGTTTGGGCCCTGGAATGATGCCGGTCGAAAGGCGCTGGCAAACGACCATGAGCCGCGACATCGGGCGCATGATGTGGTGGCAAGTGTGGGAAGGCCGGTGCGGGTACAGGCTCGGGTGGCGTATGGAGAGGAGGATATGAGTCTGGAGGGGGAATGGGTACGGGTTTATCTGGGTAAATGCGATGGCTGGCAGCAGGTCGGTTATCAGCGCACGGGCGCGGACGGTGTGGTGCGTGTGCAGCTGGCCGAGCGCTTGCCGCCCGGCGTGTACGGGGTGGCGTTTCAGGTGGTGGGCGATTTGAGTTTTGTCGTGGCGAAGGTGTGGGTGGTGCCGGCCAATACGCCGGTCGTGGTGTTCAGTCTTTCTGGAACGTTGAAGACACCGGACGGGGCGCCGTTGCCGGGCGCGGTGGCGCTGACGAAGAAGTATGCCGACCACGGGTATCTGGTGGCGTATCTGGCGAGTGAAACCGAGGAGCAGGAGGCGCGGGCCTGGCTGCAGGAGCAGGGGTTTTCGATGGGAGCACTGGTCGAGGATTTTCGAGCGGAGACGCTGCATGCCATTCGTGAGGCGGGCTTGTTGATCCAGGCTGCCTATGGAAATGCAGCGGCCGATGCGCAGGCCTTCGGGCTGGCGGGGCTAAAATCGGAGCAGATCTGGCTGTTGAGTGGAGATTCGTGGGAGGGGCAGGCCGAGAAAATCGAGATTCAAGAGCCGGAACTCTAAAAAGCCGGCGAGCATGCTGTCGTAACTCGAACTTGCGCGCATGCTCGCCGAAATAACATCAGCGCTTGCGGCGGCGGCCAAATGTGAAGAGGCCGATGACCCCGGCCAGCAGGAGCGCAGTGGTGGAGGTGTTCGCAGTGTTGAGCGAGGCGATGTGGCAGCCGCCGTCATCGTTCTGGTTGTCCTGCTCAAGCGAGTTGGAGGCATCGCGGGGGGCGCCCGTGTGGCTCTGGTTTTCGCTGTCGTAGTTTGCGTCGCCTCGGGAGCCGCCGCCCTGGTTCATCCAGTATGGATAATCGGCGGGGGCGCAGCGTCCCAGGGGCGGCTCGTTATCGCCTACTTCAAATTCTTCGCAGGTTTCCACGCCGGTGGAGGGATCGAACGAACACGAGCTGTCGGGCGTGGGGCTTGAGAGTCGGTGACAGATAAAGTCGCCGGAGCACTCCTCGTCGGCTGTGCAGGAAACGTTCTCGAGTTCGCAGTAGCGCACGCTTTCGTCGGGTTCGGGGCAGCCGCAATCGGTGGTGTTGTCGAAATCATCGGAGTTGTCTCTGCCGGCGTCGGCGCTATCGGGAACGTCTTCGGTGTCGATCGGGCGCGGATCGGATGAGCCGCCCGGTGCGGAGCAACCGCAGGAGACGGGGGCAACCTCGCAGCTGAAGCCTTCGCCGCAGCTTTCATCGGTGGTGCACGGCGCAAGGTAGGGCGGAACGCAGTAGCTTGCTTGCGTTTCCTCGCAGTCAGAATCTTCGGGCGGTGCAGGTATCGTGGTGCATTCGCCGTCAGATGAGCAGGCGATATCGGGAGCTGCGCCGCCGTTGCAGGTGGTGTTCGTGACCGTCAGGCAGACGAGGCCGCCGTCACAATCGGCGGTGGTTTCGCACGATTCAGGCGGCGCGGGTTCGCAGTAGCGGTAAATGACGGGGTCACAGTCGATTTGCGGGCATTCTTTACCAGGCTCGCAGGGCGGAGCCGTACAGGCGCTGACGGATTCGACGCAGACGTAGGCGTCTGCGCAATCGCTGTTGGTCTGGCATTCATTTTGACCCAGGGCAAAGGCAGAAGAAGCGGAGCCGGCAAGCAACAAAATTGAAGTGAGTATTGTTAAGGTGTGGCGTTTCATGGCATGACTCCGGGCGTTTGCGGCGTTGGTAAAATGAAACGTTGTCAGTCAAACATCTTCCTCATATCTCATTTTATATCAGCATCCAGAATACATAGCCAATCACGCATTTTTGTGTCTCGGGGCTTATTTCCCGGGGAAGCTGCGCGGTGCCGAAGGGCGGGCTTGTTATTGTGATTCTTGCACGGTTCTGTGCGCAATTCGTTGAAATTACAGGGTTTTGTATGTCTCAGGTCGGTTATAATGTCGACACGACGCGTGGGAGTCTTGTCGGAACGTCGGTGCATCTTGCCTGGCCGGCGGTGTTGCAGGCGTTGCTCGTTAATTTTTATGCGTTCAACGATTATCTGTTCGTTGGTTTTCTGGGCGATGCCGCAGCTACGGCGGCGTTGTCGGCGTGTTTTGCGATCTTGATCATCAATTATTGTCTGCTGGCGGTGTTTCCGACCGGGGCGATGGCATTGGTTGCGCGTGCATTTGGCGGGCGTCGGCTGGATCAGGTGGCCGATACGCTGCGGCAGGGGCTGGTGGCGACCTTGTTGTGGTCGGTCGTCGTGGGGCTTTTTGGTATGGCGATGCTTCCGCAGCTGATCGCGGCGGCGAATGTGACACCGGAAGTGGGCGCGCGCGCGACCGAGTATTTGAGCGTGATTTACTGGGGGACGCCGTCGTTTGCGCTGATGTTGGTGGTGGTGGGCGCGTTTCGAGGCTGCGGCAATACGCGCATACCGCTGATGCTGGAGATAGTCAGCCTGATGATCAATATCGTGCTCAATTATGTTCTGGTGATCGGCGTTGGGCCGATTGAGTCGATGGGGGTCAGTGGTGCGGCGATTGCGACGGCGATCAGCCGGGCGATTCCGGGTGTGGTCGGACTGGTGCTGATCTGGCGCGGTGCGCTGGGTGTGCGGTTGTCAGTGCCGCGCGAACAGGTGCGGAGTGCCTGGGCTCCACGTGTCGAAGCGGCCGGGGCGATGGCAAAGATCGGAGTTTTCGAGACGTTGTCCGGCCTGATTTATGGTTCGGTGTACCTGATTTTGAATCGGATGGCGGGCGAAATCGGGCCGGCGGCGCAGGGCGGTCTGGGCGCTGGTTTGCGCGGTATTGAATGGCTGGGTTTTGCGATTGGTGACGGATTCTCGACGGCAAGCCTTGCGATTGTCGGGCAGAATATCGGCGCGCAGCAGCTCAGGCGCGCGTATCACGGCGCATGGATTGCGGGCGGCCTGAGCGCGTTTTGTTGTTCGCTGATGGGCATCGTTTTTATTTTGTTTCCCACCGAATTAAGCAGCCTGGTCACCGATGATCCGCAGACGCTGGCGTATGCGGCGACCTATGTCGGGTCGATTGGCTGGGTGATGGCCGCCGTCGGGTTTGAGATGTCGATGTTCGGCGCCATGATCGGCGCGGGTTATGCACAGGTTGCGTTTGCGATCTCCGCCGGCAGCAATCTGCTGCGGATTCCCCTGGCCGCAGCACTACTCTTTGGTCCAACAGAGATCGTGACGGGCGCTGTCTGGGCGGTGCTGGGCCGGGGCGATGCGCCACCGGTGACAGGTGTTTTTTCGGCGCTTGTAATCACGATCGGGGCGTCCGCGGTGCTGAAGGCTGTCGTTTATATGGCGTTTATGCTGTGGCAGGGGCGGGCGGCGGACTTAAATCGACGATAGCTTTGCCGCTTCCCTGGGGATGGCCAAAAGCGGCCTATTCCCAGGAAACCGGCTTCGCTCTCGTGCGATTTATGCCTCGCCGCAGGCGTTGGGTTTTAGGCTGCTTGCGCAGTCGGGCCACTTGCGCGACCTTTGGATTGGGTGGACATGTATTGGGAGGAGTGAAAAGTAAAGGCAAAAGGCGCACGCGGCCATGTCTTCATCACGGCGTGTATGGCCGGAAAAGCTCATAACAAAAAATATGTTGAAGAGTGAGGCGGGCGGCGGTCGCGGGTGCGTTGTTTTATTTACAAAACGTGTGTGCGGGGCGCCGCGGGTGCGTTTTTTATTTAAAAAACGGGTGATCGAGGGTCGCGGGTACGATCATGAGTTTTTTGAAAAACACAAACTGCATGCGCGAGGGTCGCGGGTGCGACCGCGACGGTGTGAGTCGTGTGCGCGAGGCTTGCGCGGGTGTTTTGTATTTGTGGGTCGTGTGCGCGAGGCTCGCGGGTGTGGTTTGGAGTCTTTGGGGTGGGTGTGCGGGTGGCCGCGGGTGCGTTTTTTATTTACAAAACGTGTGCGCGGCGGGTCGCGGGTGTGATCTGGGGATTATTCGGTGGTAGTTTCCGGGGAGAGGAATCGGCCGAGGGTGAGGAGGTTGCCGAGGTTGTGGACGTCTTCCTGGAGCAGAGGGACGAGGCGCAGTGCCTGGGGGCCGACGAGGTCGGCGAGGCGTTTGATGGCGTCGCGGTCGCGGATGGCGAGTTTGGCGAGCTGGGTGTAGTGGGTGAGGAGGCGGTCGCGGATGGCGGCGGGTTGGGTGTCGCTGCTGGCGTCGGCCGGGGCGTGGGCTTTGAGGAGCTCGTCGAGGCGGTTGGTGTCGATCTGGGCGATGTCGTCGGCGGAGAAGTTGGGGATGACGCGGTTGAGGATGAAGACTTCGGCTTTCTGGTTGAGGCCGGCGAGTTTTTCGTGGAAGTAGACGGCTTCTTTGATGCGGCGCGGGTCGGCGCTGGTGATGACGAAGAAGTAGGTGTCGGGGTCGCGCAGGATGATTTCAGTGATGTCGCCGCGGTTTTTGAGGGTTTCCTGCAGGTACTGGAAGGTTTCGAAGAATTCGACGAGGTCCTGGATGAAGGCTTCGCCGAGGAGTTTTCCGAGTAGGCCGATGGCCAGGGAGCCGGCGTTGAAGACGCGTCCGATGAGGCCTTTGGATTGGCGGCTGGGGAGGAACCAGCGGATGATGCGTTCGTCGAAGAACTGGCTTGCGCGGCCGGGCGTTTCGAGGAATTCGAGGGCGTTTTTGGTAGGCGGCGTGTCGAGGACGACGAGATCGAAATAACCGCCGGTGTAGAGGTCGTGGAGTTTTTCGAGGGCCATGTACTCTTGCATGCCGTGCAGGGCGCTGGAGAGCAGGCGGTAGATGTTGTTTTCGCGGGCGTTTTCGAGTGCGCCGCGGTCGGGGGCTAATCGGTAGACGAGTTCATCAAAGGTTTGCTTGGAGTCCAGCATCATGGCCCAGAGTTCGCCGCCTTCCGCAAGGGGCTGGTCCTGGTCGGCGAGCATGTCGACGAGCTGGATGCGCTGGGGTTGGTTGGTGAGCGATTCCAGGCCGAGGCTGTTGGCCAGGCGTTTTGCCGGGTCGATGGTCAGCACGATGGTTTTTCGGCCGGCAATTGCAGCGCGCAGGCCAAGGGCGGCGGCTGTGGTGGTTTTGCCGACGCCACCGGGGCCGACGCAGACGAGCAGGCGCGCGGTTTCGATCAGGGTGGAGATGGGATCGGTTGCTTCCTGGATTTCGGTCAATTCGGGCTGAGCCAACGTGAAACTCCGTTCAAAAATTAGCTGTTCGATTCGCCACTGATGAGGAAGGTAGCGATGTTGTCGAGCGTCCTGGCACCGTCAATTTCGAAAAAGATCGGGATTTCTACAATGGGTTCTTGGAGGCGATCGTGGAGGACCTTGAGATAGCGCTGATCGCGGTCGTGCCAGCCCAGGGCCAGGGCGTTGCCTTCGACGAGACGGACGATGGGGTCGATGTGTTCGGAAACGCCGTCAGCCAGGGTGCTGGCGCGGCGTTCTTCGTCGGGGCAGATGTCGGTGCGCAGGGCCTGGAAGACTTCGCGTTGGTCTTCGTCGAGCGGTGCGCGGTTGACCATGTTGACCATTGCGCAGGTGAGCGGGCGGCCGATGACGTCTTTGAGTTTGTCGGCCAGTTCGATGGTTTCGTTGACGGGCATTTCTTCGGGCAGACAGACGGCGATGATGGCGGTGGTGCGTTTGTCCTTGATGACTTTGTCGACTTTCTCGGACATTTTGGCGATGGGGCCGACGCCGCGCATCATGCCGTTCATGGTTTCCGGGACGTTCAAGAAGGTGACGGCGTGGCCGCTGGCGGGTAGGTCGACCAGGATGTGGTCGTAGCGCGGGCGGCCGTCGGGCAAGGTGTCTTCGAAGAAGACGCGGATCTGGTCGAGGATGGTGATTTCGTTTACCGAAGGCGCGGCTTCAAAGAAGATGCGGGCGACGCGGTTGTTGATGATGGCGCGGGCGATGCGTTCGGAGGGGACGTAGCGCCGCAGGGTGGCCAGAAAGCAGTCTTCCGCGAGCAGGTTGCTGGCCCAGAGGTTGGCCTGGAGTTTGACGGGCTGTAGTCCGGTGGATTTGAACTCGAAGAGGTCTTCCATGGCGGAAAACGTGTCGGTTTCCAGGACGAGTGTGCGGCGGCCCTGGCGGGCAAGTGCGAGGCCGACGGCTGCGGTGACAGTGCTTTTTCCGACGCCGCCTTTGCCTGTGACAAAGATCAGGCGGTTTTCGTAGAGTTTTTCAATCATTGATTTTGGCAATCATCGTGGTGGCAACAGGGGGATGGAATCAAAATTAACATCGCGTGGAATCAGTATCATAGAAGGCGTGGTGCGCTAAGCTAGAAATAGCGGCAAGGATTGTAAACCCTGATTGATGGAGATTCATTCGGGCGGGATCAAGAAGTGGAAAAAGCCCCGGTTTTGGCCGGGGCTTTCACTCGTTCGTTATTACAGGCTTAACTAATATCAGTTACCGGCAACGCAAAAAGCACCAATCGGATGGCATTTTGAGAGTGGGGCAGCGCAATCGTCATCGCTTTCGCACCCGTTGGTGCAAAGATCATCAACGCATAGGCCGCCAGCGCACTGGTGAGTTTCAGTGCAGGTTGTTCCAGATGCATCTGTTCCACGTGGAAGTGGGACGCAGCATTTAACTGAGTTACTGACGGAGTTAATTTGCTCACAACGGTAATCGGTGTTGTCACCGCAAGATATATTTGAGTAGCAGAAGCCGTCTTCATACTCAAAGTCTGCAGGCAAATCGGTCAGACCAAGATCGCCGCAGCTTTCAACTGGCTCGGTTGGTTGCTGCCACTCGTCGCCAGGTTCTTCGACGTCCTCGTCACCGGGTTCTTCGGTGTCTTCGTCACCGGGCTCGTCGACGTCTTCGTCACCTGGTTCTTCGACGTCCTCGTCGCCGGGTTCTTCGACGTCTTCGTCACCGGGTTCTTCGGTGTCTTCGTCACCTTCGGAGACGTCCTGATCGTCGTTGTTGTCATTGTTGTCGTTGTTGTCGTTGTTGTCGTTGTTGTCGTTGTTCAGCGTGCTGTTGTTCGTGTTGTTGGCGTTATTGTCGCTCTTTTTCTCGTCATCCGAGCATGCGCCGAGCACGAGGAGGGAAGACAGGCAGGCGATCATCAAACATTTCAAACCGTATTTCATTACAAACTCCAGAAAATTATCCAATATCGATACAACAAATGTGGAAAATAATGCCACGAGCAGAAAACATATCGCAGAGGATCGGGGAATGCAAATTATGAAAGGGAATAAAAAAGCCCCGGCGTGTGCCGGGGCTTTTTAGTTTTTAGCGATCGAGCAGGAGCGGAGTATTATTCTTCGCTGCCGGATTCTTCGCCTTCTTCTTCTTCACTGCCGAGCTTGCCTTTCAGGAGGTCACCAAGCTGTGCGGTTGCACCGGATTGCTCGGAGTATTCCTTGAGGTTGCCGGTTTCGGAGCGGCGCATGAAGTTTTTGATGGAAAGGGCGATTTTGCGCTCTTTGGGATCGACGCTGATCACTTCCACCTGATGCTCTTCGCCGAGTTTGACGACTTCGCGGGGATCTTCGATGCGCTCGTCGGCCAGTTCGGAGATGTGGATGAGACCTTCGATGCCGTCTTCCACTTCAGCGAATGCGCCGAAGTCTGTGATCTTGGTGATCTTGGCATTGATGATCTTTCCGGGGGGATAGCGAAGGGGGAGGCTTTCCCAGGGATCGGATTCAAGCTGCTTGATACCCAGCGAGAAGCGCTCGTTCTCGACGTCGATGTTGAGGACAACAGCTTCGACTTCGTGTCCGACTTCGTAGATTTCGCTCGGGTGACGGATTTTCTGGGTCCAGGAGATGTCGCTGATGTGAACCAGGCCGTCGATGCCTTCTTCGATGCCAACGAAGATACCGAAATCGGTGATGTTGCGGATTTTGCCGAGGATGCGGGTACCGACCGGGTAGCGCTCTTCGAGCAGGGTCCAGGGGTTGGCTTCGATCTGCTTGATGCCGAGGCTGACTTTCTTGGCGTTGGTGTCGAGGCTGAGCACGACGCACTTGACGACTTCGCCTTCGGTCACGACGCGGGACGGATGCTTGATGCGGCGGGTCCAGCTCATCTCGGAGATGTGGATAAGGCCTTCGATGCCTTCTTCGAGTTCGACGAATGCGCCGTAGTCGATGAGGCTGACGACTTTACCGAGGACGTGGATGCCGACCGGGTAGCGGTCTTCGGCGCCTTCCCAGGGATCGGGGGAGAGCTGCTTGTAGCCAAGGCTTACGCGCTCGCTGTCGGCGCTGAATTTGAGGACTTTGACCTGGATTTCGTCGCCGACGTTGAAGAGCTCGGTCGGGTGCGAGACGCGGCCCCAGCTCATGTCGGTGATGTGGAGCAGGCCGTCGATGCCGCCGAGATCCACGAATGCGCCGTAGTCGGTGAGGTTTTTGACGATACCGTCGATGATCGCGCCAGTTTTGAGTTTCTCAAGCGTTTTCTTCTTGAGTTCAGTGCGCTCTTTCTCGAGCAGCGCGCGGCGGCTGAGAACGATGTTTCCGCGTTGTTTGTTGAATTTGATGATTTTGAACGCGAATTCCTGACCGATGTATTTGTCGAGGTTGCGGGTGGGGCGAAGCTCGACCTGGCTGCCGGGCAAGAAGCCTTTGACGCCGATATCGACCTGGAGACCGCCTTTGACGCGGTTGGTGATCACGCCGCGAACGAGTTCGTCGTTTTCGGCTTTCTCTGCGATCACTTCCCAGACTTTCATGCGGTCTGCGCGTTCTTTGGAAAGGATGCACTGACCACTTTCGTCTTCGCGGCGCTCAAGCAGAACGTCGATCTCATCACCGACGGCAACGCTGATTTCGCCGGCATCATCGAGGAATTCGCTTTTGTCGATGCGTCCTTCGGATTTGAATCCGATGTCTACCAGGACGTAATCGGCGCCGATTTCCAGGATTCTTCCGCGCGTAATTTCGTGTTCTTTGACGAACTCACGTTCGCCTTCATGTTCCGCGAGTAGGGCTTCAAAATCTTCGGTGGATGGGAAAGAATTTGTCTGTTGAACTGTCATTGACGACCTTAGCCTTGATTCTAACGAGTAGTGATCGGTTGGGGGATGTGGCGCATGTGTACGGGCGACTTTGCCTGAAAAGAACAGCGCGATCCTGTGAGTAATTTCGCTCGACGTGAGCTTGTCCATAAGAAAAACAGTGTTGAAAGACGCTCAAAGTAGTAAAACTCAAACTTTTGAGGGCAATCGACGGCGCACACTAACGAGGGCTTGATATGTTGTCAAGTGTAGTGGGGGTTGGGAATTGGTTTGTCAAGATGAGGGTGAAAGTCGTGGCAAAAGAAACGGTATGCGCGCAGGGTCGGTAGCGCCTGGGAAGCTATTACAAGGGAGGGTAAGTACGGAGTGAAGGAAGAAGATGAGGTTCGGCAGGCTTAGATGATGTGGGCTGGACATGGCGGGGGAATCTGGCGATAAGGTTGCGGATAAGAACCGCTTGTGTGGAAATTAACGAAACATTGTGATGAGGGAAAAGAACGATGCATAATCCAAAGTTGAGCTATAGCGAGTTTGGTTTTGATACGCGTGCGATTCATGCGGGGCAGGCGCCGGATGAAGTGACGGGCGCGATTATGACGCCGATTTTTCAGACGTCGACTTATGTGCAGCGCAGTCCGGGGGAGCATACGGGGTTTGAGTACAGTCGGACGCATAATCCGACGCGTCATGCGCTGGAGGATTGCCTGGCGAGTCTGGAGGGCGGGAAGTACGGGGTGGCGTTCGGGTCGGGCAGTGCGGCGATGACGACGATTATGCATCTTTTCCGTGCCGGTGATCATGTGGTGTGCGGGGATGATGTGTACGGGGGAACGTATCGTTTGTTCAACCGCGTGTTTAAGGAGGCGGGGATTGGGTTTTCGTTTGTGGATATGTCGGATCTGGAGAAGTTCCGGGCGGCGTTGAAGCCGGAGACGCGGCTTGTGTGGTTGGAGTCGCCGACGAATCCATTGCTGAAGATTTCGGATATTCGGGCGATTTGTGAGATTGCGCACGAGCGGGGGATTCCGGTGTGCGTGGATAATACGTTTATGAGTCCGTATTTTCAGCAGCCGTTGGCGCTGGGCGCGGATCTGGTGGTGCATTCGACGACGAAATTTGTGAACGGTCACTCGGACGTGGTGGGGGGCATTGTGATTACGAATGATGCGGAAGTGCATGAGCGGTTGCGGTTTTTGCAAAATGCAATCGGCGCGGTTCCGGGGCCGATGGATGCGTGGCTGACGTTGCGCGGTGTGAAGACGCTGGGTGTGCGGATGCGGCAGCATGAGGCGAATGCAATGAAGATTGCGCCGTTTCTGGAGAATCATCCGGCGGTGGAGCGCGTGTATTATCCGGGGCTGGAATCGCATCCGCAGCATGAGCTGGCGAAGAGTCAGATGAGTGGTTTTGGCGGGATGATTACGTTTGATCTGAAGGGTGGTTTGCCGGCGGCGACGACGCTTCTGGAAACGGTAAAGTTGTTTGCGCTGGCCGAAAGCCTGGGCGGCGTGGAGAGCTTGATTGAGCATCCAGCGATTATGACGCATGCGTCGATTCCTGCTGAGGTTCGTGCCGAGCTCGGGATTGGCGATGGGATGGTGCGTTTGTCGGTGGGAATTGAGGATGCGGCGGATTTGATCGCGGATTTAGAAAATGCACTGGCTGCGATCGGGTAGGCGGCTTGCCTAAATCGACGATCGCTTTGCCGTATTCCTCGGGACGACCCTCCAGGTCTATCCCTGCGGATACGGCTTCGCGCTCCTCGATTTATGCTGCGCCGCTCGAAATGGGGTTTCTGGGCCGCTTGCGCGGCCTTTTTGTTTCTTGGGATAGAAAATCCCCGGTGTGATGGTGCGCCGGGGATTTTTTGTGGGTGGTAGGGTTGGGAAGAATTAGTAGACGTCCCAGTACATGTTGAGTTCGCCGTCGCCGCGGTCGGAGTAGACGAATTCGAGCATCCAGCGGGGGAGGAAGTGGTATTCGATGCGGATGATGTTGCTGGCGTCGACTTCTTCGTCGCCGAATTCGCGGCGGATGCTGGCGAAGACGTCGGGCGTTATGTATTTGCCGACTTCGATGCGTCCGACGCCGCGTTCGCCGGGTTCGACTTTGAGGACGTCGATGGGCATGGTGCCGGAGAGTTTGTCCTGGAGCATGCCGACAAAGAGGCCGCTGACGGCGCTTAATGCCTGGCTGGCGACGCCTTCGTCCTGGCCGGCGTCGCTGCGGTCGGGTGGTCGGCCGGTGACGAGGACGAAAAGGATTTCGGAGTCAGTCATGGGCGGATCGCTGGAGAGCTCGAGAATGGGCTGGGTTGCGGTTCCGGTAATGCGGAAGATGATGCGTGCTTCGCCGGTGGTGGGTTCGCCGACTGCGTCGACGACGGCGCGGTCGAGGGGATGGGTGGCTTCGATGGTCAGGCGCGGATCGGGTGGGACGGCGCCGGTGAAGAGGACGTTGCTGGGTTGGACGACGAAGCGTTTGCCGAGGAATTCGAATTGGCCGCGCAGGGCGTCTCCCTGGCCGGAGAGGATGAGGGTTTTGCCGCGGAGGTGGGCCTGAACTTTGGCCTGGATGTTGACGTCGCCCAGGGAATGGCGAACCCAGCTATCGCGTGCGACGTCGATATTGATGCGCAGGTTGAGCAGACCTTCGGTGGATTCGGTCTGGGTGGCCAGGCTTGCCAGATCGCGCGGATCGCGGGTGGCGCGGCGTGAGCGGTCGCCGAGGATGATGATGTCTTCGTGCAGGTTTGTGGGCAGGGCGCCGGCGGCCTGGGTGTCGGCGATGATGACGTTGAGATTGGAGATGTTGACGTCCAGGGAAGGATCTGTGCCGGCGAGTGAGCCGGTAGCGGCGATTTTGGAGCGGACGTAGACGGGAAAGTCCGTGGCGAAGCCGCCGACGTTGAAGTCGTCGGTTTCGATATCGATTTTGACGTTTTGAGGGCGAAGCGAAGCGTGTGTGATTTCGCCTTTCATGGTGGCGGAGCTGGGGCCGTCGCGCAGGGAAATTTCTTGAATGGTGAGGCGTTCGGAGTCGATGCTGATGTTGGCCTGGACCTGTTCGACGCGGCGGGCGAAGGCTGGCAGGGTTGCGGCGGCGTCGCTCAGACGGATATCGCCGCTGGCGACGGGGGCTTTCCAGGTGCCGGTGAGTTCGAGATCGAGATCGAGGATGCCGCTGGCATCGGTAACGACGTTTTCGAGGAGTCGGGTCGGCAGGACCTGGGCCAGGTTCATGTCGTCGCTTTTGATGATGGCGTTGAGTTCGCCATCGATCAGGGGGTTGGCGCGCTGGCTGAGGGCGATGATGTCGGTCAGCACGGGGAGTGTGGCGTCTGCGAGCAGGACGGTTTGTTGTTCGCGGCACAGGGATGCGTTGACCTTGAGGGTGTTGTCTTTGCCGCCGATTTCGGCGGCGATGGTGCCGAGGCGGCCGTCGCCGAGTTCGGTGTTGAAGATGCCGGCGCGCGCGGTGATTTCGGGTGCGCGCAGTGTGCCCTGCATGCGGAGAAATGCTGCGACGGAGCCTTTGATGCGGGCGAATGTGTAGTCGATGGCGGACAGTTTGGAGACGAGGGTTTCGCGCAGTTCGATGGTGAAGTCGGCGGCGAGATCGTCGATGGGCTGGCCCTGGATGAGTGCTGCGAAGGGGATGGGGAGCTGGCCGCTGGCTGCGATGAGTTCTTCGTTGCCCCAGATCAGGCGCAGGCCTGCGACGTTCAGGATGTGGTCGAGCAGGTTTGCGTCAAGGTTGATGTCGATGTTGCGGAATTGTTGCCAGCCCAGGTTTTCGAGCGCGATGTTGATGTTGCCTTGCGGGTTACCAAAGGTGCCGCGCGCGTTGATGTCGATGTTGGCGATTCCGGAAGCGTCGGCGTCGCGGAACGATTGCAGGGGGACGTTGCTGATGTCGAATTTTGGGACGTTGAGCGCGAGGCGGACGGGGGTTTGAAGCAGGGCGCGGGTGAGCTGAAAGCCGGCGCCGGTGCCCCGGACTTGTTCGTTGATCCAGGTTGCGATGGGCAGGGGGGTAGAGAGTTGGAGAGAGGCGATGGTTTCGTCGATGAGAGCCAGGTTGGATTTGACGGTCAGGCCGCCCTGGTTGTTGCGGGGAGCGGTGTAGGTGAGTTCGGTACGCGAGGAAATTTCGCGCAGGTCGATCATATCCTCGCCGAGGATGCCGATGAATTGGGCGTTTTCGAGATCGAAGTTGGCGCGGAGGTCGGGGTTGTCGAGGGTGCCGCTCATGTGGACGGAGCCGCTGACGAGGCCGATGACTTTGTTTTCGGCGAGGACGTCCAGATAGGGGTGAAACTCGGCCAGTTCGGATTCGAGGATGTTGAGAGAGAAGTTGAGCGGTCGGTGTAAGGGGAGCGAGTATTTTCCGGTGAGATCGAAGATCAGAGGAAGTGTTGCGTTGCCGGAGACGACGGAGCTTTTGAAGGCTTTGAGGTCGAGATCGCTGAGGATGAGTTGTTCGTTGCGGTAATCGAGTTTGAGCGCGGCATCAAAGGGGCCGTTCTGGGTGACGACGATGTTTCTGGCGTTGATGACGCTTGAGAGTTCGGGGCGGCGTGTGGTTCCGCGCAGGTTTGCCGTGAGGTTGATCTGGCCAGCTACGCGAGGCAGGAGGCTGTCGAGGAAAAAGCCGTAGCGGAGAGCCGCGAGGTCGAAGTTTTCGATCCGGACATCGAGCGATTGTGCGCCGGAGAGGCGGAAGGTTCCGTGTGCGCCGATTTTCTGGGCGCCGTTGCGGAGGGTGAACTGGTCGAAAACTAGGTGGGTGGGACGCGCGGAGAGTTTTGCGTCGGGCTCGAGTTTCCAGGCAGCGCGGCGCGTGGCGAGTTCGAAGCCGGTGAGATCGATTCCGGCCAGGTCGGCGTGGTAGGCGGCCTGGATATGGGCGGAGAATGCGCGCTCGGGGGCTGCGTGGGGCACGGCCCGGGCGGTGAGTTGGAGTTCGCGTTGGGGGGCGAATCCGAGGCTGAGGTTGATGGTGTCGAAGAACTGGTCGGCGGCGTTGACTTCGGTAGCTGCGGCCTGAATGGCGCCCCGGAGGTTTTGCGGGGTGCCGCTGAGATCGATGTCGGTCTGGAAGCTGTCGATGTGGCTGCCGGCAGCGTTCAGGTTGCGGGCTTTGATATGGCCTTTTGCGGAGAGCTGGCGCAGGACGTTGAGTCCGGCCGGGGCCTGGTCGGTGCCGAGTGTGCTGGCGAGCGTGGTCTGGCCTTGCAGGTCGGCGGCGAGGGTTTCGATGCGGTTGCCGGCAGCTTGTAGTCCGCTTGAAGTGGTATGGAAGCTGTAGGCAAAGCTGGCGGTCTGGCCGGGGCGCTGGTTGAGGTCGGCGTGGATGGTGGCTGCGTCCAGGCGGGTCTGGCGGTCGAGTTGCAGGCCGGACGTGGTGAGCTGGACGTTGGCGGCCAGGTTCTGGAGTGCGGCCAGAGGTTGTTCGATGGGGAGCGCGAGCGCGGCTTTGCCGCTGGCGCGGGCGGAGAGTGTGGCAACGCGTGTGTCGTCGGCTTGCAGGCCGCGGTTTTCGGTGCGGAGGCGGAAATCGGCCTGGTAAATGGGTTTCTGGGAAGAGCCGCGGCGGTGGACGCCGGCGTTGAGGCTGCCGTTGCTGAGGTTAATCTGGATGGATTCGGCCTGGAATTTCTGGAAATCCCAGGCGGCCGTGAGTTGTGCGTTCTGGAGTGCATCCTGAACGGGACGGATATCGGGATCAAAGAGTCCGGTGAGTTCTACGCGCAGGTCGGCCTGTGTGGGGCGGGCTTTGAGGAACGACTTGGAGAGGGTGGAGGCCTGGGCCGTTTGTTTGGTGTCGGCGGTGGTGCGCAGTTCGGCAGAGAATGTGCCGCTCGGGTCAAACAGGCCGGAGGCGAAGGCGTCGATGTAGGGCGTGAGCAGGCCGAGCCGGGGCAGGGTTGCGTAGCCGTCGGCGTAATTTGCCGTGAGGTACAGGGTGTCGAGCTGGAAGGTTTCGGTTTGTCCCTGACCCTTGCCCCTCTGGAGCTGCATCGAATCCAGCGCCACACTCGCCTCGGCGGCGAGCTCGTCGAGATTGGCGCCTTCGCCTTCGAGGAGGATGGTTGCGTTGTTGAGGCGGGCGCTGAGCTGGAGGTTATCCAGGGCGTCGATCTGGATGAGCTGGTCGGGGGCGATGCCGTGGGCAGCGAGTGTGATGAGGTAGCTGGGCGGTTGGTCGGATTCGGAGTCGGCAAGCGTGCCGAGGTCGAGGTGGCCTGCGGCCGTGACGCGGTTGGCGGAGGATTCGTCGGCGTTGTCCGGTGAAAGGTTGGCGAGGAACCAGAGATCCTGGAGATTGCCGGAAGCCTGGAAATCGAGTTCGAGGTCCGTGAGGAGCGGTTGCTGCGGCGTAAAAAGATTGGCGAGCGACTGGCCGATGCGCAGGCTTGCGAGTTTGACGGCGAGTTGTTCGGGCGTGGTGGTGGAACGGCTGCCGAAGGCGTCGGTCTGGGTGTTGAAGCGGGCGTTGATGTGGAGGTCGTTCAGGCCGGTGTTGTGGCCGAGCGCGAGGTTTTCGAGGCGGACGTTGAGGGCGGCGGGCTCGTAAAAGCCGCGCAGGTTGCGGGTGCGGAGGGGCAGGGTGAGGGGGAGCGTGTCGAGGTGGGCGTCGGTATCGAAGCGCTCGACGTGGAAGGTGATCTGTTGCTGGCTTAAAAGCGCAAAGCTGGCGTCGAGCTGAATGGCGGCAGCGCTGGCCATGATGGGTGTATCGGTTGGAGAGGTTTCGGCGGACGGATCGGGGGCGATGATCTTCTGAACGCGGTCGGTGAGCGCTTGCAAGTCGCCCTGGAGCGCGGCGGAGTCCTGGAAAACGGCGCGTAGTTTGGAGAGCTGCTCGGCGCTGTGTTCGGTGGGGGAGCCGGATTCGTCGGCGTAGAGAACCAGGCCGTCTTTGATCTGGATGTTGTCGAGGAAGACTTCAAAAGTGCCGGGAGGGCCGTCTGGTTCGGAGGGTTTGGCGATGGTTTCGAAGTTGAAGGAGCCGTCTTCGTAGACGCGGACGATGGCCAGGAGGCGGTCGACTTCGACGCGGTCGACGGTGAGCTGGCCGCGGATGGCGCCGAGCAGGCCGTAGTGCGCCCGGGCGTGGGGGATGTAGGCGACCAGGTCGCCGCGTTCGTTTTTGAGGGTGACGTCGCGCAGGCGTGCGCTGGTAAAGAGGGTGCCTTCGATGCGGCCGATTTCGATGGTTCCGAGCAGGGCGTCGTTGGCGATTTTCTGGGCCTGGTTGCGCAGGATGTTTTTGGAAACGGGCAATTGCAGGACGAGCGCGAGCACGACGACGAGGAGAATCGTGCCGAGAAGCAGCCAGCCGAGGATTTTGCCGGATATTTTGAGTAGTCGTTTCATTGCGAGGCGACTGGAGAGTTTGGGGAGGCGTGTGACGATAGGGGCGTAAAAAATGCAGAGAGGGGTTTAGCTTGTGTGGGGTGGTGAATCAAGGAGAAGCGTTGGGTGGTAAGGGGAACAGGTGCGCGAGAATTTGCGAAGCCACAATGGGGAGCACCCGGCGGCCGGTGGGGTTCAAATAATATAAATAATCATGCGTTCTCCCCCTGCGTTATCACCAGCTACTCAATAGATCGCCCCAATCGCCAGGGGGATCATTGAGCTCAACACGACCAAAAACGCTCCGAAATGCCGCGACGGGCTCTCATAGCCGGCCTGCGTCGAATAATAAGAAGCCGCGAGCATTCCGATATACATGCTCGGCAGCGCGGTCACACCAAACGCGCGCATCGGATCACCATACTCATCCTCCAGAGCAGATAACATCGCTATCGTGCTACCAAATCCCGTCGTTAAGGTGATGAGTGCCGTTGACCATTCGAACGCAAACTTCGCCTTCTCCTGGTTGTATTTTGGGAGATTCTTGCTTGTGTTGTTGCTCGCTTCGCTGTTGGTGCTCTGTGGTACGGTCGGTGGAAAAAGGTTGACGTGGTTCTGGTGCTTATTTCGTTGCAGTGTCTTTTTTTCCTCGTCACCATCCTCGCCCAACGTTACCGACGCGCTCTTTTCAGCCTCCAGCCGTTCCGGGTGGCAATGATAGTTTGTCCCATCATTATCCGTATGGCATCCGCGCGAATCAATCAGCCCATCATGGGCCACCGCAAGCGATGGAAATGCCACCACCATAACAACCATCAAAAAAATCATTCGTTTTTTCATCACAAGTTCCTATCCAGACAGCCAGATCGACGATGAAGTACGTATGACTGCGCTTTTCTTCGTTGTCCATCCCTTCGCGCGGGCGGTTCAGGTAGATACGGTACGCAGCACTAGCTTGTGTGGGGTGGTGAATCAAGGAGAAGCGTACGCCGGTATGGAAAATAGGCGCGCGCGTAGGTGCGATATGGGAGGAGGATTTTACAGTGTGTTCGCGGCGGCCGTTTTGGGGTTGTAGGAATTTACAGTGGGTTAACGGCGGTCGTTTGTGGGTTGTAGGAATTTACAGAGGGGTAACGGCAGTCGTTTGGGGGTTGTAGGCTTTTTGAAGAATTGGAAAACGGGAAAACGGCGGTCGTTTTGGGGTTGTAGGAATTTACAGAGGGTTAACGGCGGCCGTTTTGGGGTTGTAGGAATTTACAGAGGGGTAACGGCGGTCGTTGAGGAGGCGTAGGAAAATACAGCTTTTTTATCGGGTGGTGTTTGCTAAAGTAGCGGTTCCTGAAGTTTTTATGGATTGGGGTTTACTTGTTGAGATGAGGAGGGCGTGCTTGTGAACAAGGTGGGGAAGGCTACGGTTTATCGGGTGGAGTGGGGGCGTTGGGTGGTTTCTTCGATTCGGATTCATAAGGGGAGGTTGTTGGAGCGCCTGGATGGGCGGATGGGGTTGGACCGGGCGGGGTGGGATGCTTATTTGAGCGGGCAGAGTCGGGAGCTTTCGGAGGCGACGGAGGCATTGTGGGTGGCGTCGCAGGCGCTTGCGTATGAGCGCTCGGATGATCCGGGTCACCGCGAGGAGCGGGACCGATGTGTCAGGGAGTTGTTGGAGCAGCTGGGACGGACGCGTTCGCTGCTGGCATCGATCGATCCGAGACTGGTGGAGCGTTTCGGGTTGGATGGTGAGTTGCCGCGTGTGCCTAAGGCGTTGGAGTCGTTGGGGCACCATGTGATGGGGACGCTCCGGAGTGCGGATCAGAAGTATTCGTTGTTTGGGATGGATGTTTCGACGGTGGTGCTGGCCGATGAGCTCGAGCCGTATTACAGGGCGTTGCATGAAATGCTGATGAGGCTTCACGTGGAGCGGAGCAAGGCGGAGGGGTTGTTGATTGATCGGGATCGGGCGTTGCGCACGTGGACGCGGGTGTATCGGGCGGTGGCTGGTTTGATGGAATCGATTTACGGGATGGTCGAGGAAGATGAGCTTGCGAAACGTGTGCGTCCGACGGCGTGGAGTATGGAGGGGAAGGTGGGGCCGGAGGATGGCGAAGATGTGCAGGAGCAAGTGTAAAAAAGAAGGACGGGGCGGGTTTGTGTGTGTATTTTCTCGTTCATCTCGCGAATAGACGGGGCGGGGAAAATATTGCAGAGTGTTGGGCAGGAATGTAGGAATGTGCACCACAATGCGAATGGATTTTAGGAGCCATGGAAATGATAAAGAAGAATGTTCCGGTAAGTGGGTTGGGGCGTCGGTTTCAGAAGCTGATTGCGGTGGGTTTGATGGCGGGTGTTTCTACGATGTCGATGGGGGCGCCGGTGTTTGCGCAGGGGGCTGGCTCGAAAGCGAGTGCGCCGTCGGCGGAGGAAACGAAGCGGGTACTGGAGCTGATTCGGACGGCCAATGATGCGTATGACGCGGAAGATTTTGAGCGCGCGTATGGTCTGTATCTGGAGGCGAGTAAGGTGTTGCCGCAGCCGGTGGTGTTGTATCGGCTGGGGATGTCGGCGGAGAAGCTGGGGCGCACGCGTGATGCGGTGCGTCATTATGAGGAGCTGCTGGCGATGGATGCCGGTAGTGATACGGCGCGGACGGTGCGTTCGCGGCTTCCGGAGCTGCGGGCCAAGTTGCCGGCTGTGGTGAAGGTCGATAGTACGCCGTCGGGTGCGTCGGTGTATCTGGGCGAAACGAACGGGAAGTTGCTGGGGAAAACGCCGCTTGAGACCGAGGTTCAGGCCGGAGAATCGACGTTTGTGGTGAGTTTTCCGTCGCATCGCACGGCCAGCCAGACGGTGAAGTTGGAGGCGGGGACGGAGCAGCAGCTAAAGTTTGACTTGGTTGAGTATGACGAAGTTGCCGAGGAGCTTGCGCAGGAGGGCAAGGAGGCGGCGATGGGTGAGCTGGAGTCGCGTCGTGCGGCTGCGGCGGCGCGCGCGGAATCTGAGGTTGCGGGCATGGAGCCGCGCTTGCAGGAAGAAGTGCGGCAGATTGATCCGGTTCGTGTGAGTGAAGAAAGCGGCAGCGGGCTGCAGGTATTGAGCTGGGTGCTGATCGGTACGGGCGTTGCTGCGGTGGCTGGCGGCGGCGTGCTGAATTATCTGCAGAATACTAAGACGGACGATGTGAACGCGTACAATAAGCGGGCGCCGGGCGCTTCTCCGAGTGAGTTGGAGGGGTTGAAGGATGACGCGAATACGCTGCATACGTGGTCGCTGGTTTCATACATTACGGGCGGTGTGCTTGTGGCGGCCGGTGCGGGTTTGCTGACGTATGATCTGGTTCGCAACAAGGATGAACAGCCCGGTGCGCAGGGATTGCAGTTGCGCATGGATGTGGGTGTGGCTGCCGGTGGCGGTTGGTTGGGTGTAAATGGTCGTTTTTGACGGCTGCTTTTTGTGGAGTCGGGCTTGAGCCTACGGATGATTCTTGCGCAGTTGCCGCCGTGGCGCGGTATGGTTGCCCAGGTTAGTGAATATATCGATGTCGCGGAGGTCGTGGGTCAGAGCGGTGGTTTTAGCTCGGCTTTTGCCTTGTTCGCGAGTGCGGTCGGGCTATCGGTGCTGGCAGGTGGGGCCTACGGGGGAATTCGCTGGTTTTATGCGAACAGCTCGAAGGCGCCGGCACGGGAAACGCAGGTTTTGTCGCGTGAGTTTCGTCGGGAAGTCCAAAGAGCCATGGAAGCCGGCAATTATGAGCAGGCCGGCGAGATGCTGGCGGCGGCCGGTGAGCCTGAGGAGGCGGCCGAGGCGTTTGTGAAGGGCGGCGCGTATGTGAAGGCTGCGCGTACGTTTCATGCGGTGGGCAGCCATGCGCAGGCGATTTATTGTTTCAAAAAGGCGGGGGATTATCAGCAGGCGGCGCGCTTGTATGTGGCGGATGGTCGTCATCGGGATGCGGCGGCGGAGTATTTGCGCAGCGAAAACTGGGCGCTGGCGGCGGAGCAGTATCAGCTTGCGGAGGATTTTAAGCGTGCGGCCGAGAACTATGAGCGGGCCGGGCTGTTTTTGAAGGCTGCGCAGTGTTTTGAGAGTGCGGGGTTGGCGCAAAAGGCGGCCGAGCATTATGTGCAGTATTTTGAGCAGCGGCTGGCGGAATCTGGTGCGGACGGTGGCGTGCGCGAGGAGGATCGCGAGTATGCGAAGCGCGCCGGTATGATGTTGGTGGCGGCCGGGGATTTTGAGCGCGCGGGCGTGATATTGATGCAGGGCGGTTTCTTTGTGGAGGCGGCCGAGGTGTTGCTGGAGATCGGGGAGTTTGAGCGGGCTGCGGCGATGTTGATGAAGGCGAATCAACCGCTTCGGGCTGCGAAAATTTTGGAAGATGCCGGGCAGCAGCAAAATGCGGCACGGATGCGGGGTGAGGCGGCGCTGGAGGCTGGCGATCGCGTAGCGGCGGCGGGCTTGTTTCGGCAGGCCGGTGAGTATGAGCGTGCGGCCGAGTTGTTTGAGGGGACGGGGCATTTGCGCGAAGCGGCCGAGTTGTTTGAGAAGATCGGCGCGTATGAGCGTGCGTTGGCATTGTATGAGACGGTGGAAATGTATGCGCACGCGGCGCGCTGTGCGGAAGTCTGCGGGCAGCTTGCGCGTGCGGCGGAATTGTACAGCGAGGCGGGCGATGTGGAGGGGCAGCTTCGGGTTTTGATGGCGCAGGGCGATTATTTCCGGGCGGGGCGTCTGCAGTTTGAGCATCGTCGTTATGATGATGCGATTTTGTCGTTGGAGAGTATTGATTCGCGGGATCCGATTTATGCGCGCGGCCTGGAGTTGCAGGGGGATGTGTATCGGGCACAGGGGCGCGCGGAGAAGGCGTATAGTAAGTATCGGGCGGCGCTTGGGAATCGTTCGGCGGAACTGGGAACGCGTGGGTTGTATTATAAGATGGGGCTTGCGCTGGAGGACGAAGCGGATCTGACCGGTGCGCTGGAGTGCTATACGGCGGTGGTTGGGCTTGATCCGGATTATGAGGATGCGGCGCTTCGTCAAAAGGCTGTGCGGCAGCGTTTGCGGAGGACGACTTCGACGAATATTACGAGCAGCGGGTTGTTTTCGGCGGCAGAGCTTGGCGAAGGCGATGGTGCTGCGCGGCGCTATGAGATTGTGGAGGAAATTGCGCGCGGTGGGATGGGCGTTGTTTATAAAGCGCGTGATACGGTGCTGGGGCGTGTGGTTGCGTTCAAGATTCTGGGGGAAAACCTGCGTGATAATGAAACGGCTGTGAAGTATTTCTTGCGTGAAGCGCGCGCGGCCGCTGCGTTGTCGCATCCGAATATCGTGACGATTTTCGACGCCGGTGAGCAGGACGGCGAGTATTATATGGCGATGGAATTTGTGGAGGGGACGACGCTCAAGGAGCTGGTGCGGCGCTCGGGTGCGCTGCCTGAGGACAAGGTGCGCTACATTCTGGTGAATTGTTGCCGGGCTTTGCAGTATGCGCATTCCAAGGGGATTATTCATCGCGATATCAAGAGCGGCAATGTGATGACGACGCGGGATATGGCGCTGAAGATCATGGATTTTGGTCTGGCGAAGTTCTTGCGCGAGTATCAGAACAACCATACGCAGCAGGTGGGGACGCCGTTTTATATGTCGCCGGAGCAGATCATCGGGAAGGGCATCGATTTTCGCAGCGATTTGTACAGTCTGGGGTGCATGGCTTTTGAGTGTGCGACGGGGACGGTGCCGTTTTTCAAGGGCGATTTGAGTTATCATCATCTGCATACGCCTCCGCCGTCGCCTCGGATGTTGAATCCGTTGCTGAGCCGGGAGCTGGAGCGGGTGATTCTCAAGTTGTTGGAGAAAGATCCGGCGAAGCGCTACCAGTCGGCAGAAGAGCTGTTGGCCGTACTTGAGTAAACTTCGGCGGTTCTAAATCGACGATCGCTTTGCCGTTTTCCGATTTATGACCTCGCCGAGGTAGGGCAAAAGGCGCACGCGAATGATTTTGTTATTTGAGTTTGCGGAGTTCGCGGCGGTCGATGCCGGGGAGGGTGTCCTGGGCCTGGTTGCGCAGGGTGTTGGCGGCGGCGTGTTCGCCGATGCGTTCGAGGAAAGCTGCGTAGCGAAAGAGGATGCCGGCGTTGTCGGGGAACTGAGCGATGATTTCCTGGTAGGTGTGGCGTGCGGCGTGGATGTCTCGGGCTTGTTCGAAGGCTTCGGCGCGGTTGATGGCGGCCTGGACGTTGGATGGGTCGGCGTCCAGTACCTGGCCTAAGACGTAGGCGGCATCGTTGAACTGTTGGTGGGTGAGGTAGAGGATTCCCAGGCGTAGTCCGTGCTGGATCTGGGTGGGGTCGGCGGCCCAGGCCCAGAGGTAGTGGTCGATGGCGTTCTGGGATTCGGGGGTATCTTCCCAGAGTCGGGCAGCGAGGATGTGGGCCTGGGTGGAGGAGGAGTCGGTGCGGGTGGCAAGGGTTGCGATGGGGGCGAGTTCGGTGGCCGGGCGGTTTGCGAGCTGGCCGGCGTGGACGGCGTCGAGCAGGTCGCGGGCGCGCAGGACGCGGGATGGTTCGGCTTCGGCGGCGGCCTGGAAGTGTTGGAAGGCGATGTCAGGCTCGTCGGCATCGAGTGCGACCTGGGCCTGTCCGCGGTGGATTTCGGCCAGAGTCTGGAGAGCTTCGCGATCGGTTTCTTGTTGTTCGACGGCGAGTTCGGCCATGGCCTGGGCTTCGTTCCAGCGGGCCTGGGCAATGGCTTCGCGTGCGTCGGCCAGGTAGGCGCTGCCGGGGTCGGGGCCGTGGTTACAGCCGACGAAACTAAGAATGCTCGCGATGAGGAGCAGGGCGAATGTGCTTTTTTTTGTATTTTGCATGGTGTGCGTCCCGGCCTCGTGGCAGGTTGAAGGTGGGTATCGATACCATTGCGAGAGAGATAAATGAAGATATTCGATGCACATATCCGCAGTGATACGTGTAGTGACACAGAACTGAAGAATTTGAGTTATTTTGGGACGAGCCATGTGTTGACGGCAGCGCATGGAGCGCGCTCGTTTGAGCGGGCGGAGGATTTGCTGGGGTATTTGGGGGAGCTGATCGATGAGGGCGTGCCGCGGCTCGGGCGTTGCGGGTTGGTGGGGTATGTGGCGCTCGGGGTGCTGCCGGATGCGCAGCCGCGGCGTACACATTATGAGGTGTGGCAGGCGTTGCCGGAGCTTCTGGCTCGGCCGGAAGTCGTGGCGGTCGGGGAGATCGGGGTCTGGGAAGATACGAAGCAACAGTGGGAACTGTTTGAGCGTCAGGTGAAAATTGCGCTGGAGCACGGTGCGAAGCCGCTTTTGATTTCGCCGCCTTATGAGCTGCGGGCGAATATGACGTACAAGATGATGCAGCGGCTGGAGAAGCTGGGGTTTCCGCCTTCGCGTGCGGTGATTGGCCTGCTGGACGAGCGCTTGCTGGAGAATGTGGTGCAGAGCGGGTTTGTGGGCAGTCTGCCGGTGGGGGCGTCGTCCAACGAACCGCGCGGGGCGGCGCGTCTGGTGATGGAGGTGGTGGAGAATCTGGGCAGTGCGGAGGGGATTGTGCTGAGTTCGGGACTGCGGGAGGGAGGGGGCGATGTGCTGGGGATTGTGAAGACGATTGTGGAGTTGGAGACGTTGGGGATGGAAGCGGAGGTGGTGGAGCGGGTGGTGTTTGGGAATATGGCGGCGGTCTTAAATCGACAATAGCTTTGTCTGACTCCTTTCTCGGGATGGCCAAACGCGGTCTATCCCTGCCGGTCCGCCTTCTCTCGCACTTATCACTCGCCACCGTCGTGACAGCGTTACGGGGGGACAGGATTTATTGGGGTCTGGATCGGTCGACTACCGCACAGGTTTGTAGTTTTTGGTGATCTGGATCGGTCGACTACCGCACAGGTTTGTAGTTTTTGGTGATCTGGATCGGTC